>NZ_JAJENU010000141.1:0-10033 GCF_035615495.1 Lyngbya sp. CCY1209
GATTTTCCCATCTGTCGCGAGTTCAAAACGTAGCAAAACTCCCCCCGTTTCAAAGCTTCGTAGAGGTCGCGATCGCAGGAGCGTTCCACATAGCAGGGAGCATCATTTTTGAGACTTCCGCCAACTTGATAGATCATTTTTGATCGGAAAATTAAGACACATTGAGGGATTGTGGGTACCCGATTTATTATTATAGGGCAATTTTTAAATTTTGGCGATTTTCATCCCGCCGCCGCGATTTTTTATCGTATTTTTCGGTTGTTTTTTGAAGTCCGGTCGAGGGACCGACGGCCGATCGGGTCACAGAGGGTGCGATCGCCCTCCTCAATTTCCGAATTCGTCCGCAGGTAATCCCGCACCCAGTCGCAGGCATATTCGAGTTCGTTGAGCGTTTCAATTTTTTCTAAATCCCATAAAATCACCGTGCGATCGTCTCCGCCGGACACCAAAAACTTGCCGTCGGGGGTAAAATCAACGGCGATCACCATACCCTGATGTCCCGGCAAAGTCCTCAACAATTCGCCCTCGAGGTTCCACAGCTTGATCGTATTATCCACGCCGGCCGTGGCGATGGTTTCACCGTCCGGACTGAAGGCGATCCGCGTCAACCCGTTACTTTTACCATCGATATTTCTCACCAAAGTGCCATCTAATTTCCAAACTTTAAAAGTACCGTCACGACCGCTAGAGGCGATCAGATTTCCGTCGGGATTGATTGCCACTCCCCAAACCGCCCCCTCATGGAATTGGGTGGTGAGAAGTTCTCCGTCAAGGGTCCACAATTTCACTGTTCGGTCTCCGCTGGCTGAGGCGAGAATTTGACCGTCTGGGGTAAAAGCCAACCTCCAAATTCGCTCCTTGTGGGCGACAAAACTGCGGAGAAGTTTGCCGTCGATGCTCCACAATCTGATCATCTTGTCATCTCCCGCCGAGGCGATGATTTGACCGTCGGGACTGATGGCCGTCGCCGTAACCGCCGCCCCATGTCCGGATAAAACTCCTATCGGCTTTGTCGATGACATCTTCAGCTCTTCTACATTCCAAAGCTCTATTTGAGAAGAGTTGCCGATCGCCATAATTTTTGAATCGGGCGCAAAAGACAAGGCGCCATTCCACGGTTGGGAAGGGGTGATTGTCCGCAAACGTTTGCCATCTGAAAGCCACACTTGGACCGTCTGATTGCTGGCGGATACGATCAATTTTTGATCCGGACTCACCGCCATATCCCACACGGTATCTTCGTGCCCGTGAAGCGATTTCAGCAAATTTTTTTTGCATTGCCAAAGTTTGACGGTTCCATCATCGCTTGCGGAAGCCGCCGTCAAACCGTCGGCACTCAAAGCCACATCCCGAACCACCGCTTTATGTTCTCTTAACGTCCCGAACGAAGTTCCGTCCGAATGCCAAATTGTGACCGCACGATCCTGACCGCTGGTGGCAATATATGGACCGCGATCGCTACAATCTACCCCGATGAGCGCCTCCTCTCCCTGCAAAGTCCTCACCAAGGTCCCGTCTCGTCGCCAGAGTTTCGCGGTTTGGTCCGAACTCACCGATACGAATAAATTGGTTTGCGGACAAAATGCCACGTCCCAAACGGGTCCCCGATGTCCGTCGAGATTTTTTGAAAATTTGCCGTCGATACTCCACAATTTGACCCGGCCATCGACTTGTGCGACGGCAATCATTTGACTTTCGGAATCAAAAGCCACATTCCACATATTTTTTTCATCTCCGGTAAAAGTTTTTAATAATGTACCGTCGAGGCCCCAAATTTTGACCGTACTATCTCCGGCAGAAGAGGCGATCTTTTTGCCGTCGGGACTGAATGCAACTCCCCAGACCGGAGCATCGTGTGCCCGAATATCTCGCAACAGTTTGCCATCGACGCTCCACAGTTTGACTGTGCCATCTAAACTCCCGGAAACTAAAGATTTGCCGTCGGGGCCGAAGGCGACGCGGTGGATTGTCGCCGAATGTTCCAGGGTTGCCAGCAAGGTGCCATCTTCTTTCCAGATTTTGACGGTTTTATCGTTGCTGCCGGTGGCGATCAATTCGCCGTCGGGAGTGATGTCAACGCTCAAAACACTGCCTTTATGGCCGATGAGGCGATTCACTTCGTGACTGCCATAAACAACTTGATTTAAAGCCGTTTCCACCGACTCAACTATTTTCTTATCCGCAACACCCACGGCGTCCGCTCGGCGTTTAGCTTTGATAGCCGCGACCATTGCTTCCAACTGATTTTGGGAGGAAAATAAACCTTTGGAAGAGGAAACCAGGGCAATAATTTCGCTCACGATCGCCTGTCGGTATTGCCAGCGGGCGAAGAGTCCCATCCCCGCCGATACAGCAAATGCGAGGCTGACGACCGCCAAAAATAACCGCTGCAATTTGGCGACTTTTTTTTCTTGCTGGAGTCGCTTCTGTTGTTCAGCCAGCCGCGCTTCGACCTCTCGAGTTCTGGCTGCCTCCAATACCATCTGTGCTTCCCGGCGATCGAGTTTTTCACTGTGGGATAAAAACTGATAATCCCCATCGCTCAAACTTTTTCCCATCGCCCAAGTTTGCGCGTCTTTTAAGGCTTGCCCCCGCAACAGGCGGGATTCGTCTTGTTGTTCGGAAACGATCCAGGCGTCGAAGGCTTGAGAATAGGGGCGAAGTTCCGAAAGTTGTCGCACCACCCATTCCGGATTGAAGACTTCTCCGTAAATGCGATTTTTGAGCCGCAATTGGCCGTCAATTTTGACAACCAACCCGGACAGCAGCAGCTCCGCCTGTTCGCGGCTGTCATCGACTTCGACGGACTGATGCTGCAAAACTTGTTGGTAAATCCCCAACAATCTGCCCGTCCATCGGGGGTTGCGAAAGAGGCGATCGCGGATGGTTTTTAAATGCTCCGGCTCGTCCTTCGACTGCCATTCATCGATCACCCGATTTCGGACAATTTGTTCGACCCGCTCGACTTCCTGTCTCGGCGGTATTTTTGATTGATATCCGAGCTCATTTTTGCGGTGATTGTCGCCGATAATTTTGCAGATTTTTTGGGTCAAAAATGGCTGTCCGTTTGTCCAATCTAAAATTTCTTTGATAATTTCCTGTTCGTTTCCGGATTCCGAGCCCAATCCCCGGGCGAGGGGTGCAACTTCTGAGAGGCTGAACCCCGACAGCGCGATCGCCGTCCCGATATTGAAGGGAGTGCGGGTGCGATCTTGAATCAAATCCGACGGCGTAGCGACTCCTAAGAGCGCGAATGTGAGGCGGTTGAATTTCGGGTCGGTTGCCCTCTGGTTGTAACAAAACCGGATTAATGCGAAAAAGTCATCGACGGAAAAATTGAGGCCGAGGATGCTGTCGATTTCGTCGATAAAAATGACGATATTCTGGTCGGGAATTTCGGCGGACAAGAGGCGGTCAAAAAAGTATCCCAACAGTTGCAAAAAAGAAATGTCATCGCTGTCATTCCACCACGTTTTTAAATTGAACTGCTTGAAGAGTTTAAAGCCTCTGAGTAGTTCTGCAATCATTCCTTTGTACCACTGCAGGGGCGTGATATTTTGGCCGCCGATCAGGGTCAAATCCAGGGTCGCACATTTGTAGCCTTCCCGTTGCAACTTTTGCCGGACTCTCACCATCAGGGAAGACTTTCCCATTTGGCGACAGTTCAACACATAGCAAAATTCCCCCCGCTTCAATGCTTCGTAGAGGTCGCGATCGCAGTCTCTTTCCACATAGCAGAGGGCATCACTTTTTAAACTTCCACCAACTTGATAAAACATTTTTTATTGGTAAATAGAGTCGGAAATTTCATTCAAATAATTTCGATACAAATCGCAGGAAATTTGACAGCAATTTTCAATCTTATCGACCAGACCGATCTGATTTAAATGGCAAGCTGCGATCGCGTCCATTTCCACGCCTTCCGGGCGATTTAACAATTTTTTCAAGGGTTCGACGAGTTGGGGACGCTCTCGGATGAAAGCCGACACCTCCTGTAAATGCCGGCGATAAATTTGCCCCTGCAACTGTCCGTCCGCAAAGAATTGATTCAAGGTCAAATTTTCCCGACAGATATGATAGAGTGCGAGACGCAATAAATAGGGTTTTCCGCCCGTCAATTTTTGGAGTTTAGACACCTCATTTTCGCTCCAATTTTCCAAGCCGTGACGGCTGACCAGTTCTTCAATCTGTCGAAAGTTAAAGGGGGGAAGTTCGACCGCAAGTCCGATATTGAACGGCGATTGATTGATGTTTAAATCGACGTAAATATCCGAATATTGCACCCCGATCCAATGAAGTTTTTCAAAGCTTTCAGTTTGTTTGGTCTGTTCGTACCAAGAACGCAGCAGCGGTAGAAAATCTTGGGCGATCGCAGGATATTCAAACACCCGATCCACCCAATTTAAAACGACCATTATCGGGCGATCGCTCTCTTCCAAAATATATTCTTCCAAATAAGTATTGCCGCTGACTTTTGCGCCGATATCTTCATCCCAATATTCATCCAACAGGCAAGGGATGTTCAACCCGTCGGTGATTTGGGTACAAAACCACTTTAAGAAAGTATCCAAATCGGCAAAAATTTCTCCGGCCGCATCCTGAAACGCGATCGGGACAGTTTTGTAACCGCAGCTTTTAGCCCGCTCTATAATTCTCAGCAGTAAAGAATGTTTTCCCATCTTGTGAGGTGCTTTAATTCGGATCAGGCTGCCCGGTTTTTCAATTTCCGAGAGTGCCGATTGTGCGATCGCACCCCGTTCGATATAAAAATGAGAGTCGAGAGGAACCGGAGCTTCGGGGCATTCTAAATTCATGTCAATCGATCTGGCACAATGTTTCCCATCCCATATTTTACATGAATTTCAAAGATTGAAGCGACCGGACAAAAAAAGGGATCGGCGTCGCCGATCCCTACCGTGAGAGCCTTATATAGCGTTTTTCAAGCTGGTAGGACACACTTGCAAATTCAAAGTCCCCATCCCCCCCTACCCCCCCTTTGTAAGGGGGGAGTTCAAGGGGGATTTAGGGGGATCGTGCGGATCTCATCGGATTGAAAGCCACTATAACTCCCCGGTTGCCAACATTTGGATTAAACGTGGCGTTCCCGGGTCAAATCCAGCGATATCCCAAGAATTCGGATCGTTGGGATCGACGAGACTGATGTTGTAAGGCGCCAACGTGATGTAAACCGCCTTGACATCAGGGTTGACGCGGCGGCGGTATTCCGCCAACGCCTGGGAGGGGTGGCGCCGTCCCGCCCAGCTTTCGGAGTCCGTCCAGAAGCAAATCACGTCCGCCTTAAATTTCTTCCGAATTGCCCAGTCGTAAGCCACCGAGGCATCGGTGCCGCCGAAGTTATGTTTCCGGGCTTTTGCGATCGCATCCGAGAAGGAATCTTTCCGGTGAATTCCCAAGTCGATAAACTGCGTAGAAAACCCCCGAATCGCGTAATTTTCTTCCGCCTTCGCCGTCGCCAATGCCATCGTCGTGGCAACTTCGCAACAACTCAAATTCACCGAACTGACGGTATAGCTGGACATGGAACCGGAGATATCGACGGCGTGTAAAAACACCTTTCCCGTCGGCGCGATCGCATCAAATGACAGTTCCAAAGCCTTCTCCAAAATATCCACAATTTGCGGAACCGGAGTCCAGCTTTTCTGGCTGCGCCCGACTTTTCCCCCCGACTGATAGGTTTTCAACGCCTTCAGCACGTCGATGGGGTGGATGCGACCTTTTCGCAGGTGTTTGACATTATTTAAATTCCCCTTCACCCGCTTCAAATTCGCCGGTTTGTCCCCCCGCAAAATCCGCAGTTGCGTCAGGGAACCCAGGTTTCGCAATAAAGCGCCGATCGGCATTTCATTGAATAACAATTGCCATGCCTTTTCGTCCATTTTCCCCACCGGCGCAGCCATTTCGTGGGTCAGATGTCCCTTGGCGATCGCCTCGTGGGTGCGATCGGGATTGCGCTTCAACCACTCGTACCACCAAATTTGAGACAGCGCCTCGGACGGCGCCCGTTCGGGCAGTATTTCCCATCCTTTCGTCGCCCACTCAAACAGCAAATCGTGTTCGGAAGTGGGGGGTTGAACGTGAAACAATCGCAGCGCATCTCGGTTGGAAAAACCGTGGCGCTGTTGGTATTTCAAAAACTGATAAGCCAACCCTTTCACGTCTTCCCGGGACAGCCAACTCGTCCCCGCCTCCCGGATAACTTTACCGAACCCCCGCAGGGATTTGGTATAATTCAACCACTCGTAAAAGTGACTTCCCGTGCGAACCACCTGGGGAAAAATTTCCAAAAACGCCCGCTTCGCTTCCGGCGTTTCCCCCGCCGACAGCAACACCAAAGCCAAAATCGGAGCACTATTATTAATCGCCCGTCCGTCGGAGGCGTAAACAATTTCTCCCGCCACCCGTTCCGGATTTTGTGCGATCGCCGAGAGCAAAACATCGACAAACGTTCCCGTCAATTCCTGCTTGTCGGCATAATAGGTCCGCTGTGCGGTTCCAATCAGTAAGCAACGCCGCAGCGTTTGCCAAATTCCCGCATCGAACATCCAACCGCCGGAATGTCCCCGGATCATCTCTTTTTCCCGCCCCGGAATCGGATGGTTTTGGGGCGTTTCAGACCCTACAAAAAACTTATAATTCATCTCACTTTCTCCGGCCCTTTCGGGCTACTCGCGGCTTCGGGATGTCCCGAATTGGCAGGGTGAGATTTGAACCCACATCTCTCGATGAAAAATCGACCGTTTTAACCGATAACCCTCAACTCTTCGGCCTTTTCAGGCAAGAATATTGAATCAAGGCTTTAGCTTAAACTACCTGCGAGTGGTGTAGCGGCGCGGGAGTCGAACCCGCATCTCCGACGATTAAGGGGGGATTCGTTAACAGCGATAACCCTCAATCTTCGGCCCGTGGGGGCAAAAAATGGTGCTTTACCAATTAAGCGACCCGCCACATGAATGGTGGAGTTGGGTTCGGTGTCGAACTCGCCTCCGCTGTCATGTCTCTAAGGTAAACGCCACCCCTTCCCCGAAGCGAATCTCGATGAAAATGGCTGAAATGCTGTGTTTGTATGGGTTTGAGAGTTCGGGGATGCGATCGCCTTGGGGGATTCCCCGAACTTTGTGAAAGCCGATCCCCCATTATCCCCCTTAATAAGGGGGACTTTGATGGTCATTCTCCCCCTAAATACCCCTTAATTTAGAGGATTTTTTCTATTAAAGAAGTGTGAAAAATTCATGAACATTTGAGCGACTAAAAGCCCCCAGGATTGGGGGTTTGGGGGCCGGAAGATTTTCAAATGACTCCCGATTGCTATAGCTCGGGAATGAATTCCCGAGCGGTGTGGGGTTATTTACCCTTCTGTTGATTTTTCGCCTGTTCCAACGCGATTTCCTTCATCGCCTGGAACGAATTGGAATTCGACGTCCCTTCGATCGCCTTCACCGCCAAATCTTGAACCTGTTTCAACGCCGCATCCAGTTGTTTCGAGATATTTTGAATCCGAAGATCTTGGCTTTGAATCGTTTCACTGAGTCCCTTAACCCGCAATTCGTAGAACTGTTTTTGACCCTCGACTTCCTTCGCGAACAAGTCAGCCTTGACTTTCGCCTGGTAATTGCCGATATTCCGCCCCATTTCCTTGCCTTTCTTGACGGTATCTTCCAAGTTCTTCTCGAATTGGGCGACTTTTGCGGTCACTTCCAAATGTTCGGTTTCCCGTTCCGCGATCGCCTTTTCCCGTTCGGCCCACTGCCGCTCCCGTTCTTGTTTGAATTCCGCCAACTGTTTGTACAGTTCGGCTTTATTTTGTTCGTACTCTTCTTGGTCAATTTCTCGCTGGAGGTTCAGGTTATATTTATAGGTTTCCTCGTCGCGATCGCGGGTTTTTTGATAATTCTCATTTCGTTCTCGGACGGCCCGTTGGTGTTCCTCCTGTTCCTTTTTCCAGGCGGCTTGCCGTTCCTGCCATTCCTGTTCCAACGCATCCCGGCGATCGGTCAATTCTTCCTCGAAGGTTTTGGAATTCTCCTCATATTGTTGAATCAAAACCTCCAACGTATCATCTTCAATCTCTTCGATACCGTGAAGATCCTGCAACTGCTGTCGAGATTCGGCAACCAAATTTTGCAATTCTTCCAAACGACTCGCTTCCGAAGTCAACTGCTCGGAAATTTCGCCGATAACTCCCCCGAAATTCGACTGAAACATCGTCAAACTTGCCAGCGTCGCTTCCAGTTTGGATTGGTTCGATTTCTGAGGTTTTTTGATGACGTTTTGGGTTGCCGTCGCGGCTCCATTGCCATTGGCAGCGGATTTTGGAAGTTGCGATTGCAAGCTGGACTTCTCTTTTTGAAGTTCCTGATACGCTTCGAGAATTTCTGCTTTGGTGTTGCGATCGCTGATTTTTTTTGCCATGATTCATCTCCTGGTAGTGCGGTTTAATTTTCGTCAAATTTATTTCTGATTTGAACTGCTGGAAAAGGCTCGCATCGCCAATTCTTGCGCCTGTTTCAGCGTTCCTTGCAATTGTGCGGACAAGTCGGCGATCTGTTCGTTCTGTCGCTGGATAGTTTGTTCCAACGATTCCACCTGCAATTCGTAACCTTGCTTCGTGGATTCCCACTCTTTCGCAAACAGATCCGCCTTCACTTTCGCTTCCCGCGTCGCTTCCTGAATCGCGTCTTCTTTCGCTTTGTTGAACGCCTGTTTCAACTCTTCTTCAAATCCTGCAACCCGCTGGCGATCGCGCTCAAATTGCGCCTGTTCCGCATCCAAAACGTTTTCCCGATCTTGCCAATCCTTCTCTTTCTCCTGCGTTAAATCCCGAATTTCTCGCTCCAGACTGCGCTTTTCTTCCTCATATTCGTCCATCTCAATTTGGCGCGATCGCTGCAAGTGATAATTATAATCCTCTTCTTCCTCCCGGCGAATTTTTGCCGTATTTTCGTTTTCTTCCTGAACCAACAGTTCAAATTCCTGCTGCTCTTTTTCCCAATCTTTTCGCCGCGAGGCGATATCTTTTTCCAACGTTTCTTGGCGACGGCCGGAATTTTGTTCGAGCAGGTTCAGCTTTTCCCGGTGTTCCTGGGTTAAAATGTGCAAGACATCGGCGACGACGCGAATTTTCTGGAGTTCCTGCGACTGTTGGGATGCGATCGCGATCCCCCGCCGAATTTTCTCCAACTTCTCGGATTCGGCTTCTAACTTTTGGGACAGTTCCGCGACGATGCCACTGAAGTCGAGCTGCAAATCCGCCAACCCCTTGACAATGCTATCGACGGTGTATGTGGCAGCCTGTTCGAGCACCTGCTTTCGCTTTTCCCGCTCCGACTCCTCCTCCTTCGTGGCGACTTTGGAGGCGACATTTTGGCGATCGCGGAGAATTTGCTGAAAAGTGGAAATAATTTGCGATTTGGTTTCCGGCATGGCGAGTTGTGTCATGGCTTTACCTCAAAACAATTGACTGAAGATATTCGGATTTTAACCGTCGCTCGGCTCCAAAAACCTCCGTATTTTTCCCAGACTTTTTTCGGGACTTGTTTGATTGCTATCGGGGCGATCGGTATTTTCTCGGATCAGGGTACTGAGGATCGTCTGGCAACTCTGACAGCGATTGCCCTCCCAGCAGTAACACCCCTCAACCAACCCAATCAGCAGCGCCTTCAGGCGTTTATTTTGCTCCAAAATCGTTTGATAATCCTTCTGAATGGATTTTACCACCCAGCTCATGTGTTGAAAATCCGCACAAATACCGTCCAAACTTTCGAGGGAATGATCTCCCAGGCGATCGCTCAGATCGAAGTTTTCCAGCAGTTGACGTTCCCACGGATCTTTTCGAGTCAATTTGACAACATTTTTCATCATTTCAGTTTCGTTTGTTTTGCAGATTTAAAGTGGCGGGGAAATTTTCGATAAAAATATAGCGGAAGATCCCCCTAAATCCCCCTTATAAAGGGGGACTTTGACTCCTCTTGCTCCCCCCTTATAAAGGGGGGCTGGGGGGGATCGAATGGCTCCC
>NZ_JAJENU010000142.1:0-19004 GCF_035615495.1 Lyngbya sp. CCY1209
TGATCGTCGATTGGGAAACACCGTTTTTATTGGGACTGATACTTAATGTAATAATTGATTACTAAATGCGTACTTATGTAACCATAAGAGAATTTTTGTAAAAAATAAGCAAAGATGCTCAAAAATATCAGATAATATGCTTGACTTTAGATTTTGTGAAGTATTTGATGGGCGATCGGCATTAACCAAGCCTGGAAGTCATGCTCTAGCTATGCTTTTAAGCTACTCGCAGGATTGTAAGTGATCGCTCAGAGTGTGAGGAATTTAGAGTCTAACCTACATTTCAAAGGCTGGGTCTAGAACGAGTGATTTACAAAAGCTAAACCACTACTGGTAGTGTGTCAGTCTTTATACTGATGCTATCAGTCGAGTTTGAAAGTCGAGCCAAAGTGCCATCCATAGTGATGCGAAATGTGGGGTATTTTGCACGGCACTAGGAGTTTAGGTATGAATTTAAACGCCATTAAAAACAAGACACTTGGAGATCTACTTCAACATCCTTTGATTCAAAAATTTGGCCGGATTATAGTCTTTTTTTTGTTGATACAAATTCTTCTCTTTAAACTGAGTGGAGCAGTACGGAGTACATGGTTTTCGGTCGAACAGGCGATTTTGCCTCACAGTGAAACAACCACAGACATCAGAAACATCATAATTGGCGAACTCCAAGAAATGAATCAACTGACAACTACTCAAATGTCTACTAAAGCCACAGTAGATGTTAAAGACGAACGAAATTTTTTAGGTGGCGTGCCATTAGGTGACACTCATAAGGAATAAGCTGATGTAAACCAAAGATCTGGTGGGTTACGGTGCAATTCTATCAATCTTGAGAATTTTCCCGAAATCACCGCAGCACCTAACCCACCCTACCAAATAACTGCTGGGTTGGTAATCATGTTCTGAGTTAAAATATATGAGGAAATTACATGATTTATAGATTAATTGTGATTTCTTTTTTATCTTTATTTTTGTTTTTTGGAAGTTGGCAAAGACCGGCGATCGCATTTTCATCCGGATTGACAACGGATTTTTTTCATCAAATATCGATCATGTTAATGGTCGAAACAGATTGTAATGACTGTGCATACTGTGATGCTTGTGAAGGAAAATATTGTGCCGAATGTGATGACTGTTATACCTGCGATGAAAGTCAAAACTGTTCGGATTGTGCTGATTGTTATGGCTGTGAAGGATATGAATGTGCGGAATGTTCCGAATGTGAATCTTGTAGCATTCCATCAAGCCATTGAAGAAGATATAGCCTAACAACTTAAATGATTCTCGTTATCTTCGCCAACGCCATCAACGCTTCCAGACGCCTGACTCGTCGCTGTTCTAATAAGTCTTCATAACGAATCAATTCCCGATGTTCGGCTTCGCTGAGTTTGCCGCATTCACACCGATCGCGCAACGTATTTAAACGAACCGACTCATCTTCCGGCAGGCGATCGCGAATCACCTCAAGCAACTGTATTTCTTCCGCACTCGTCGGATTTTGCTGCGGCGGTTCCGTCAAACATTCCAACAGTTGGACGACGGCACTTAATTTTTCGGGAGAGAGTTGCCCGATCAGGGCGATCGCTTTTTGGCGAAGATCGGCAGTCGGAATCATTGACCGTCCCAAATTATGGCTAATTCACACTTCAGCATTTCGGATTGGCTCCCCTCGCCCCGAATTGGGAGAGGTGCCCCTGTGGTTAATTTTTCCAATCACAAAAAGTAAAGGACCCAGCGAACGCTGAATCCTTCAAAAATCTCTGCTCCCGGAAAGGGGAGGAAATCCTCCCGCCCCTTCCCAATTTCAATTAGTCGGCGACTTGGGGAAGCAGTTCCCGCTTCTCGCCGGAAGAAACCGTCACCTGTCCGCCTTCGTCCACATCGACGATCGCGGTATCGCCCTCTTTGATGCGTCCGGAGAGGATCTCCTCGGCCAGACTATCTTCGAGCAGGCGCATGATCGCGCGACGCAGGGGACGGGCGCCGTAGCTGGGGTTGTAGCCCTCTTCCACCAGGCGCTCCTTGAAGCGATCGGTCACTTCCAGGGTGATACCCTTTTCGGTGAGACGGCCGAACACCTCGTTGAGCATGATCACCGCGATTTCCTTCACCTCGTCCTTGGTGAGCTGGCGGAAGACGATGATCTCGTCGAGACGGTTGAGGAATTCCGGGCGGAAGTATTGCTTCAGTTCCTCGTTCACCAAGCTGCGGATGCGGTTGTACTGGGCATCGGCTTGGTTTTCCTCGAACTCGAACCCGAGTCCGCCGCCGCCCTTTTCAATCACCTTCGACCCGATGTTGGAGGTCATGATGATCAGGGTGTTCTTGAAGTCCACCGTGCGGCCCTTGGCATCCGTCAGGCGCCCGTCTTCCAAAATCTGCAACAGCATATTGAAGACATCGGGGTGGGCCTTTTCGATTTCGTCGAACAGCACCACAGTGTAGGGCCGGCGCCGCACCGCTTCGGTGAGCTGTCCGCCCTCGTTGTAGCCGACGTATCCGGGGGGGGAACCGATCAGCTTGGAAACGGTGTGTCGCTCCATGAATTCGGACATATCCAAGCGGATCATCGCCTCTTCCGAACCAAAGAAGTAGGTCGCCAGGGATTTGGTCAGCTCGGTCTTACCGACGCCCGTGGGGCCGGAGAAGATGAAGCTGGCGATCGGCCGGTTGGGGTTCTTGAGTCCCACCCGGGCGCGGCGGATGGCGCGGGAGACGGCCTTCACCGCCTCTTCCTGGCCGATCAGACGCTGGTGGAGGGTGCCCTCCATGTGCAGCAGTTTTTCGGACTCGGACTCGGTGAGCTTGTTCACCGGGATGCCGGTCCAACTGGCGACGATTTGGGCGATGTCCTCTTCCGTCACCATCGGGGAGTCGTCCTCGTCGGTGCGGGTTTCGGATTTTTTGCTCTGGGCGATCGCGCGAATTTGGGATTTGATCTCCATTTCGCGATCGCGCAGTTCCCCGGCCCGGTCGAAGTCCTGGGAGCGCACGGCATCGTCCTTCTCCTTGAGCACCTGCCGCAGTTCCTTATCCAGTTCCTTGGCGGCGGGGGGCAGTTGGGAGTTGATCAGCCGCACCCGGGACCCAGCTTCGTCGATCAGGTCGATCGCCTTGTCGGGGAGGTAGCGATCGCTGATGTAGCGATCGGACAGTTTCGCCGCGGCCTCCAACGCCTCGTCCACAATTTTGAGCTTGTGGTGCTGCTCGTAGCGTTCCCGCAACCCGTAGAGGATCTCGACGGTTTCCGACACCGAGGGTTCGCCCACCATCACGGGCTGGAACCGGCGCTCCAGGGCCGCGTCCCGCTCGATGTGCTTGCGGTATTCGTCCAGGGTGGTGGCGCCGATGCACTGGAGTTCGCCCCGGGCCAAGGCCGGCTTCAGGATGTTGGCCGCGTCGATCGCCCCTTCGGCGGCTCCGGCCCCGATCAGGGTGTGCACCTCGTCGATGACCAGGATGACGTTCCCCGCCGAGCGGATCTCGTCCATGATCTTCTTGAGCCGTTCCTCAAATTCGCCCCGGTACTTGGTGCCGGCGACCAACAGGCCGATGTCGAGGGTGACGACCCGCTTTTCTTCCAGGATGTCGGGCACGTCGTTCTGGGCGATGCGCTGGGCCAATCCCTCCGCGATCGCCGTCTTGCCCACACCTGGCTCCCCGATCAGCACCGGGTTGTTTTTCGTCCGCCGGCCGAGAATCTGGATCACCCGCTCGATTTCCTTCTGCCTGCCAACCACGGGGTCGAGCTTGCCTTCGGCGGCCATCTGGGTCAGGTTGGAACCGAACTCGTCCAGGGTCGGGGTCTTGGTGCGGCTGCCGCCGCCCCCGGCCGTCACTTCCGCCGTTTCTCCCAGCATCCGGATCACTTGGGTGCGGACCTTCGTCAGGTCAACCCCCAGGTTTTCCAGAACCCGGGCGGCGACGCCCTCCCCTTCCCGGATCAGGCCCAGGAGCAAGTGCTCCGTGCCGATATAATTGTGTCCGAGTTGGCGGGCTTCTTCCAACGAGAGTTCCAGAACCCGCTTGGCGCGAGGGGTGAACGGAATTTCGACAGCAACGAACCCGGAGCCGCGGCCGATGATTTTTTCGACCTCGATCCGGGCATCTTTGAGGTTGACCCCCATCGATTTGAGGACTTTGGCGGCGACGCCGGTCCCCTCGCCGATCAGACCCAGGAGGATCTGCTCGGTACCCACGAAGTTGTGTCCCAGGCGGCGTGCTTCCTCCTGGGCCAACATGATCACCTTAATGGCTTTTTCTGTGAAGCGTTCAAACATGGCTAATTCCCATCACCTGCTGCATCATGCCCGTATGCTAATTCTAGCGTGATACTTTGGACTCCCGAAAAATTAAATGTTGATAAAGTTTTCAAAATTGGCTGGATTCATGTTTAATTTTCCTGGGGTCGGTGGATCGGTTCAGACGGTCTGATTCCCGGCAATTGAGAGATCCCAATTGGGGGGGGAGTGACTGAACGGACTCCCGAAGATTGCGAGGATGGCAATCTCCATTTAAACCCCTTTCCCGGCGGTCGATGAACCCATTCAAATCGGCACTTTTACCCAGTTCATTCGCGGTTTCCGGA
This sequence comes from Lyngbya sp. CCY1209, assembly GCF_035615495.1. Classification (GTDB taxonomy): domain Bacteria; phylum Cyanobacteriota; class Cyanobacteriia; order Cyanobacteriales; family Microcoleaceae; genus Limnospira. Next base: position 4,589 of record NZ_JAJENU010000142.1, read on the forward strand.
TTGGTGTCGGAGATAGGATGGAGGCAATCCCCACCGGCTTCTCCGCCGGAATCGCCAATGAAAGGTTCGAGCGAGTGTCCCGCCGCCACCCGATTTCGGGCCGGAAATTGCCGGGGCGTTCGGTTGATTAGAGATAACCTACTCGAAATCGAATTTTCATTCTGTATCGTGGTTGTCTCTCTTTCCACCCGAACATTCGCTATACCCGACGGTATCGCGTCTGATTTACTGATGGATTCTAGCATACCGTTTTGGAGAACTGCGGGATCGGCGATCGCCCGCCCGGTTCAGGGGAGAGAGCCGGACTCCCGGGAGCGATCGCGGAGAAATTCCCGAAATTCGGCCGATTGCAATCCCCCGAGCCACAAAATCAGGGCATCTTCCCCGGTGTCGGCGTAGTAGCCCCGGCGGGTGCCGGCGACTTGGAAGCCGAACCGTTCGTAGAGGGCGATCGCGATCGCGTTGGAGGCGCGGACTTCCAGGGTCGCCCGGGCCAGCCCCCGCCGTCGGGCCGACTCCAACAGCGCCCGCAGCAGGGTTTTCCCCAGCCCCAATTTTCGATAATCGGGGTGGACTGCCAGCAGGGTGATGTGGGCTTCGTCCAAAATCGCCCACAGGCAACCCATCCCCACGACGGGGGGCGGATCGGAAATCGCGACTCGCGGGGACGGTATTCCCTCAAATGTCTCTCCCCCCGGTTGGGAGGTCCAAACTAAAATGTCGCTGTTGGGACTCTCGAGTTCTCGCCGATAGCCTTCCAGGGTCCATAATCCCCCCAGACAGAGGTGATCGAGTTCCGCCACTTCCCCCAACAATTCCGGGGTCAAAAATTTCAGTTCCAAACCCGTCACGATCCCCCCATTCGGCATCAACATCTGGTCAGAAATTTGGTACGATCGCAGATGCAGTCCCGACACCTTTCGGAATCCGGCTGTCCGCAGCGGGAATCTCCGCCGCGCCCGGCCCCAGATCGGGTTCGAGGTCGGCAAGGGCGAATCGAAGGGGTCCGGGGATTTTAGATTTTAGATTTTAGATTCTTCCCCGTTCGGCGACTGCCCTGCTCTCCCGTTTCTTCCCCTAATACCGACTCCCTAATACCGACTCCCGACTCCCAACTCCCGCCCCCAGCGCGAACTGCCTCGAATTGTACAGTGGTTGCAACCCAATAGAGACGACAAGTGGAAAATTCTGGACTTCAGTACCTGCCCAACCCGACCGATCCCCAACTGGAGCGATCGCCCAATCAAGAACTCCTCCCCCTGACGGCGCGGGTCAACTCCCAAAATCGCCTGGAAATCGGGGGGTGTGACGTCGCCCAACTGGTAGACCAATTCGGCTCGCCCCTCTACATTTTGGACGAAACCACGGTCCGCACCGCCTGCCGTCAGTACCGGGACGCCTTGAAAAAATACTACCCCGGCGAATCCCTCGTCCTCTACGCCTCCAAAGCCTGGAACTGTCTCGCCCTGTGCGCCCTGGTCGCGTCCGAGGGGCTGGGGATTGATGTGGTCTCCGGGGGCGAACTCTACACCGCCCTAGAAGCCGGGGTGAGTCCCGATCGCCTCTATTTGCACGGCAACTACAAATCCCGTTCCGAGCTGCAATTGGCGATCGAAAACGGCTGCACCGTCGTCGCCGACAACTGGCTCGACCTCAACAACCTGGTTGAACTCAGTTCCGAACGCTCGCCGAAAGCCCCGATCCCGGTGATGGTGCGGTTCACCCCCGGCATCGAATGCCACACCCACGAATACATCCGCACCGGCCACCTGGACAGCAAATTCGGGTTCGACCCCAACCAACTCGACGAGGTGTTTTCCTTCCTGGCCGGCCAACCCTCCCTGTCGGGCAACGGCATCCACGCCCATATCGGCTCCCAAATTTTTGAACTCCAACCCCACCAAGATCTCGCCGCGGTGCTGGCGGAAACCGTCGGGAAAGCCAGCCAGTACGGCCTGAACATCACCGAAGTCAACGTCGGGGGCGGTTTGGGCATCCGGTACACCGAAGCCGACGATCCCCCCAGCATCGAAGCCTGGGTGAGTGCGATCGCCAAATCCCTCGCCGACGCCTGCCGGGGCAAAAATCTCCCCCTGCCCAAACTCCTGTGCGAACCCGGGCGCTCCATCGTCGGCCCGGCCTGCGTCACGGCCTACACTGTCGGCCCCCGCAAGGAGATCCCCGACTTGCGAACCTACATTTCCGTGGATGGGGGGATGTCCGACAACCCCCGCCCCATCACCTATCAATCCGTCTACCGGGTGGTGGTGGCCAACCGGATGGCCGACCCCCTGGCCGAAACCGTCACCGTGGCGGGGAAACACTGCGAATCCGGGGATATCGTGGTCAAAGATGCCCGCCTCCCCGCGAATTGTCGGGTGGGTGATATCTTGGTGGTGATGGGCACGGGCGCCTACAATTACAGCATGGCCTCCAACTACAACCGACTCCCCCGCCCCTCCGCCGTCCTCGTCGGGGATGGCGAGAGCCATATCATTCTGGAGCGGGAGACCTATTCAGACTTGATCCGGCAGGATCGGCTGCCGAACCAATTGCGCCCGGATTCCCCGTAATGTCGATCGCGGGCCGGACATCGAGTTCCGTTCCCCTTGCGGCCGATGGCGATCGCCCGTCCCCCAGGATGCGATCGTCCCCCCCTAGCACTCTCAACCTCATCACGATTCAATGAGTTCGGGTCAAAGTCAAGACCCCGCCTGGATTCAGTCCTGGTTGGTTAACAGCATCGATATCGGACTGGTCTTTGCCGTCGCCTATATCGTCCTCGTGATCATAGGAGAACGCCGCACCCTCTGGATGGTTCGGGGTTTCATCATCCTCATGCTCGCAACGGCGATCAGCAATTGGGCGAATCTGAGGCTGCTTTATATCGCCCTGAACAGTCTGGTAACGGGGTCCGCCGTGGCGATGGCCGTGATGCTCCAGTCGGAATTCCGGCAATTTCTCGAACAGTTGGGGCGGGGGGAGGTGCTGCAACTGTTCGGCCGCGGCCGCAAAGTGATCCCCGAACCCGACGGCGTGATCGATCAGATCGTGGAGGCCGTCAAAGAACTCTCCCAAAACCGCATCGGTGCCCTGATCGTGATCGAAACCGGCAGTCCCATCGACGAGCGGGATTTTTCCGTCCCCGGCGTCCGGTTGAATGCGGAAGTGACGCGGGAACTCCTGCAGACGATCTTTCAACCCAAAACCCTCCTCCACGACGGGGCTGTTTTAATTCGGGCCTCCCGGGTGGCGGCCGCCGGGGTGATTCTTCCCCTGTCCGAACGCATGGCGTCGCGGCAGTTGGGCACCCGACACCGGGCCGCAATGGGAATAACAGAACGGGTCGCCAAATGCCTGTGCATCGTGGTTTCGGAAGAGACGGGTTCGATTTCCCTGGCCGAGAAAGGAACCCTGAACCGACCCCTGACGAGCAGTAAACTGAAGGAATTATTGGAAGCCCGTTCGTTTCCCTCGGCAGAAGAAAGAACCGCCACCCCAATTTCGATCGGCTCTCTCAAACGCCAGATAGGATTGAAGGGATGGGCATTTATATCCCAGGTGTTCCGTCTTCGTTCATCAGCTTCGCGAGAAAAAAAATGAGTGCAAAGCCAAGGGTTGTACATGAGTTGCCAACCGACCTGGACCGAAACCGACTCCCCCGCCACGTCGCCGTCATCATGGACGGCAACGGCCGATGGGCTAAACGGCGGGGACTGCCGCGGACGATGGGCCATCGCCGGGGCGTCGATGCGCTCAAAGCCTTACTCCGCTACTGCCGGGACTGGGGCGTGGAAGCGCTCACGGCCTACGCCTTTTCGACGGAAAACTGGGGCCGGCCCCTAGAGGAGGTGGAGTTTTTGATGGCGCTGTTCGAGCGGGTGCTGATGCGGGAACTCCGGGAAATGATGGAGGAGGAGGTCAGAATTCGCTTCGTGGGCAATTTGCAGGCGCTCCCGGCTTCTTTGCAGGAAAAGATCGCCCTGTCGATGGAGGAAACCCGCGACAACCGGGGGATCTGGTTCACCGTGGCGACCAATTACGGGGGGCGGGAAGAAATTATTCGGGCCTGCCGGACGATCGCCGCCCAAGTCCTGCGGGGGGAAATCGAACCGGAGGCGATCGACGAATCGCTGTTTGAAAAACACCTCTACACGGCGGGGATCTGCCATCCCGATTTGCTGATCCGCACCAGCGGGGAACTCCGGATCAGCAACTTCTTATTGTGGCAGATGGCCTACGCCGAAATCTACGTCACCGATACCCTGTGGCCGGACTTCGATCGCACCGAATTCTACCGCGCCCTGTCCTCCTACCAAAAGCGCGAACGCCGCTTCGGCAAAGTCGGAAGCCGGGAATAATTAACAATTAATAATTAATAATTAACAATTAATAATTGTTGGTTGTTAATGATCTCCCCTATTTGATCGCGCCCTCTGCTCCGACCCGAAGCGCGATCGCCACTTCGGCCCAGTCGGGAGCCGGGAATCGGGCATTTTTGACTTTTGACTTTTGACTTTTGACTTGATCTAGGGTCCGGAGAAAACGGCTTCTTCGATGTCTCGGCGGCTGAGGGAATATTTGAACGCCCGCTGGATGTCCTGGCCGTCGGCACCGGCGCCGATGTAGCAGACCGTGATTTGGTCGATATCCAGCCACAGGTCGGCTTTCCAGGTCGGCCGCTCCACCTGCCAGTAGTGGCGCTCTTTGCTGTCCTGGTGTCCGCCGAGGTCGCGGAGCCAGTCTTCGATTTCCGGGAGCGGGTGGTTGTAGAGGGGGGTGCTGGGGTCAGTTCGGGTCATCATTATTAATCGAGAATGAATGGTATTTCAAAATTGAACGGCGTTTCAAAATTGGGGGAAATTATCCCGACGGGGAAGCGATCGCGTCCCATCAAGTCCGGAAAAATCGTTTTGATCAAAACGATTTCTATCATTCACTAACCAGAAATCTGGCCGATCGCTAATGATCCGAACTCGAGATCAGGTGCACCTGCGGGGGTTGAATGGGTGCGATCGCCACGTCCGACCGCATCCCGGCGACGGCGACGGCCAAAGCCAAGCACAGCAGCAAACTCCCCGCCATCATCAACACGGCGAACAATTCGCCCGCCGAGAGGGGGCGGTCGGTGGGGTCGAGGTAGGCGGCGCGGCTGTGCCGATCCCGGTGCGGGTGGCGGGGACGGTTCAAGTCAGCGGGGACTTGAATAACATTGTGACGGGAGTAACCGATGGTGCGATCGTAGGCCTGACGGCGTTCCGGATTGCTCAGGGTTCCGTAGGCTTCGTTCAACAGTTGAAATTTAGCCTTGGCGATCGCTTCCGATAGCTCCGTCGTATCGGGGTGGTAGCGCTTGCTCAGAGTCCGGTAAGCCCGCCGAATTTCGATGGGCGACGCGGAGGGGTGCAAGCCCAACACCCCATAGTAACGGTCGGTGAGGGCCGGGTGCTCACGGGCAGCCCGACTGCGATACTGTTTTCGTGATGCTGCTCTCTCTTGTGTCACGGCAGCTTGTCCCAAAATTGACGTTATTTTTGTAGATTATTCTAATGCATCTCGATGCCCGACGCCCGACTCGCGACTCCCGCCCCCCTGCGAACTGACCGGGGGGGACTGCCAGTGGCGGATCGCCGTCACGATAAAAATGGCGACGGGGCGATCAAGGACGTCCAGGAGGCGGTCGGGGTCGATCGCCCGCAGGGATTCGATCCGATCCGGGTTTTGGGGATCGGTTTCCAACTCTCGGATCACCGCCGCGGCCAATTGCATCTGTTCCGAAGTGCAGGTCATGGGGTGGGACGGTTCCACCGCCTCGATGATGCGTTCGAGGGCGGCGATCGCTTCGGCTTGGTGGTCGAGGTCGATGGTGTCGGCGGGCGGGGGGGCCGGGACTTCGCCTCGAAGGTTAGCTTTTTGCAGCAGGGAGTGATAGAGGTTTTGATACCAGCGATCGCGCAATTGGGCGAAGATGAACCCAACAAATTCCCCCGCTTCAAAATTTTGGTTCCAGTCAGGGGGCTGACGTCGGGGGTTGCGATCGGGACTGTCCTCGCCGGGAAACCGCATGAAAATATAGTCGCAGCGCACCTCCCGCAGTTGGGTTTTCAGGGTGATGCCCCAGTCCTCGACGTAGGCCCCGGTCAAAATCGCCCCGCCCAGGTCGGCCCGGTCCAACCGGGTTCTCACCAACTTGGCGCCGAGGAGATTCGCCCCCCGCAGGTCGGCCAAATTCAAGTCCGTCCCGATGAAACTGGCGCCGAGAAGGTTTGCCCCCTGTAGGTTCACCCCCCGCAGGTCGGCCCCGTCGAAGCTTTCCCCCGCCCCCCGACCCGTCCTGACGAGCGATCGGATGCGGGGATCGGCCAAATAGGAAGTCCCCGGGCGCACGGAGTCCAGGCCTTTGGTTTTCAGCCAGCAGGTGCGGGTCAAAATCGCCCACTGCAGGTCCACGTCCTGAAGCACGGCGTTCGTAAAATCGGCATCGGTCAAATTGGCGCCTCGGAAACAGGTCCCCCCCGTCGCGGCCAGGAGGGTGGCGGTATTGCGAATTCGGATATGTTGGGGGTCGCCCCGGACGGCGCGACGGCCGATCGCATCGAATAACAGGGTCAGGCCCGAGGCGATCGCGATCGCCACCAATGCCAAGGGTCCGGAAATGTAGAGGGCGATGGCGCCGGAAATCATCGCCACGGCGGCCACCCGGGCCAGGGAAAACGTCACCGCCACCGATCGCGCCACCGTCGTCGCCACGGCGAAGGCCACCGCCAGGACGAAAGCCAGCGCCCCCGTAAATCCCACGAAGGCCCCGGCCACGGCGAAGGCCCCGGCCACCGTCGCCACCCCGGCCAGTCCCGCGATCGCCCCCACCGTCACCCCCAGGCCCGCCACCGCCAGAGCCGTCCCCACGGCCTTCAGACTCGCGCCGATCCCCCGCCGTAAAGCTAGGGCTAGAAACGCAGCCCCCGAAATCAGGGCGATCCAGAGGACGAGGGTATCTTCCGCACTCGACAGGTTGAATACCAGCAGCAGGCCGTAACCGGCCAGTACCCACCCCAGTCCCGCGACCACCGACAGCAGCCACAGCAGCGTCACCCACACCGTCGCCCCGACCCGGTGCAGCCCCGCCTTGGCCCCGCGAAATTTGGTATTTTTGAGGACGGCGCCCCGGAAGTTCGCCCCCCGGATGTCGGCGTAGCTAAAATCGGCGCCCGACAGGTTTTGATTTTTGAAGGATTGACCCCGGAGATTCTGCCCCTGGAAATCCCTCCGACCTTTGGCATAGAGCTTCAATACCTGACGGGCTTTCATCTGGTTTTTTCCATAGATTTGAAACCGCAATCATCGGGTTCTGAGAACCGTCGATACCCATGGGAGCGGCCCTTCGGCACGGGTTCCGGGGTCGCGATATCGGGCGATCGCGGCGATCGCAACTGATAGAGCTATTAGCTCTCAGTTTTCAGCCATCAGCACGGGTCGATCGCCCATGATTGGGAGATCTTGGCATTGAGTGATGTCCGAACCATCTTGGCTGTTACTATATAGCATTACGAGAGTCGGTTCAGACCGAACCGAACTCCTCAAACCCTGCTCCGCGAAGCGCACCTATCCGCGAAGCGCACCTCTCGGCGGGAATTTGACATCCGCTGATTGCTGAAAGCTGATAACTTACTGCTATACAATGGGTTGGACTCAGGTGTTGCCCTTCTGGGATAACAAATCTGTTGACACTCCGCAAGTATCCGGATGAATAATATTAGTGACTCCGCTCAGTTAAAGCCGTTCCAATGTTTCATGGGCCACTGGGAAGGGCTGTGCATGACCTTCGATGCCGGGGGGAATTTTCTGGAATCCGCCGCCGTCCACCTCCGGGCTGATTGGCTTTCTGATACGGTTTGGCGCTTTCAAGAAACTTGGGATAATCTTTACGGATTTGGAAAGGCCGAGTTCGACATCAATTTGACGGTGGAAGGAAAAACCTGTTTTGGAGCCGATGAAAAGGTGTCAATTACGGGAATTGGAATCACGCCGGAAAACTATGTGTTTACGATCGAGAGCAAGATCTCTCAAGCGATCGTTTACAACAATCATTATTTCCTGAATTCCCAACAGCGCCGGGTGATCACTCACAAATTGCGGGAGGGAAAAACCCATATTTTTCAGATCCAAGATTTCGGCCGGGTGGAATAATATCCGATCCTGTTATTGACCCGACAGACTCTCTCGATCGGGTGTAGGGTGTAGGGTGTAGGGTGTAGGGTGTAAAGGTCAATTTTCCCGAGGAGCGAAGACCGAAAATTGAACGGGCGGCGACGATCGCGATCGTCGCCCCACGCCACCATTTGTAGAAAGGGAGTCGGGAGTCGGGAGTCGGGAGTCGGGAAGCGGAGGAGTAGAGATGGCAAGAATCTAAAATCTAAAATCTAAAATCTAAAATTCCCCTCCGCCCCTCCGCCCCATCCCCCCTCACTTCGATATCATGCGGATTTCCGAACAAAAAGAAGCCACCGTCATCCCGTCGGAATACTTCACCACGCTGGTCCGCAGGCGCAAATTGGGCATCAGATACCAGAGTCGTTCCTCGGCGGTAAATGTCTCCGACTCCATCCACACCGTCAAAACGTCGTCGTCTCCCATCGAATAGCGTCCGGCCAGAGATTGGGGATTTTTGCCCCCCTGCTGCAACATCCGACCTTCTCGGGGCCGATCGCGATCGGCCACCGGCACCAACACCGCCTCACCCACCTGCTTGTCCGTATTCGAGTCCACCGTCCCGTCCCAGGTCAGGTGCCACCCTGTCCCGGCCGTCGCCGGGGCGACCCCGTGGCGATCGCACAGTTGGGCCAGGGTTCCATCTTCGGGCCCGAGTAAGGCGATCGTCAAATTTGATTTACCCGCTTCGAGTGCCCCCGAAGTGAGATTGTGAACCGTGCGCTGGGAAAACCACTTCCCCGCACTCAACTCGAAAAATTCCAAAATGTCCATGAGCGTCTCTTGCACTAAAAACCGACACGGCGTCCGATGTCTAGCTTAGACACTCTCGGGACGTTAAGACAACTGGGGCGGGAGGCGGAGGAGGCGGCGCAAAGATGGGAAGAATCTAAAATCTAAAATCTAAAATCTAAAATTCCCGATTCCCTAATACCGACTCCCGACTCCCGACTCCCTAATTCTGGTGACGGATGCCCCGGGCTGATAAACTGTGGATTGGTTAATACCCAAGGAGAACACTGGAAGTGGCAATCGAAATCGGTCAACGAGTCAAGGTCTGCCGGATCAGAGATCGGATACCGGGCAACATCGTCAATGAGCTCAAACAAAATCCCTTCGGAACGGTGAAGGGCTTCAAAATGGTGGATGGCAGCGGCATCGGCTTCGTCGTCCAACTCGAAAATAGCTTGTCAACCTGGTTCTTTGAAGATGAACTAGAATCCGCCTAGTCCCCGAGCTCGGCGGGATGTGAACTCGGTGCGGGTATCTGCGACTGGCGTTTCCCCGCCCGAGTCTGCCAGAACCGGAAAAGGCCGCTACGATCAGTCAAAACTCAAATACTCCGCAAGTCAACCCGATATTTGTAAGCGATCGAGATAGGAAAGATATTGATGGCTCTGATTCTGACATTTTTAGGTAAGGGCGGTACAGGTCGGACGACGATCGCGATCGCCGCGGCGAAACGACTCGCGGCCGAAGGCAAGCGGGTGTTGCTCGCCACCCTGGATTCGGGGCCGGCTCCTGCTCTGTTGTTGGGAACCCCCTGGAGTACGACTCCCACGGAGATCGAACCCAACCTGAAAGCTGTCCAACTCAAAGCGGCGCCCCAACTTGAAAGCAGTTGGGAGGAACTCAAGAGGTTGGAGGCCGAATATTTGCGGACGCCCTTTTTTAAAAACGTCTACGGCCAGGAACTCGGCATTTTGCCGGGAATGGACGGTGCCCTGGCCCTGAATGCCCTGCGGGAATACGACGGCGGCGGGGAATACGATGCGATCGTTTACGACGGCAACGCCGGACTCGAAACCCTGCGGATGTTGGGGATGCCGGAAATCCTCAGTTGGTACATCCGGCGGTTTCGCCAAGTTTTTCTGGATTCGGATTTGGGCAAAACCCTGTCCCCCTTCGTTCAACCCATCGCCAGCGCGGTGTTGAGCGTGGACATTTCTGGGGACAACTTCGCCCAACCCACCGAAAAGGTGAACAATATGTTGGATGAGGGGAAAGCGGCCGTTTCCGACCCCACCCGGGTCGCGGCTTACCTCGTCACTACCGCAGACGAAGCTGCGATCGCCACGGCAAAATATTTCTGGGGCAGTGCCCAACAGGTGGGGCTGACCGTCGGGGGGGCGCTCCTCAACCGGGGAAGTGCCGGGGATGCGATCGCGGACGGCTTTTCTCCCCTATCCATTTCCACGATACCGGAGCGATCGGGGGATTGGATGCCCCTGATGGAGGCCCTCCCCGATTTCCGCCAAGCCACGGCGGCCCCCCGCTCCATCACCGTGGATGTCGATCGCCGCCAGGTCAGCCTCTTTTTGCCGGGATTCGACAAAAAACAGATCAAACTCACCCAATACGGCCCCGAACTCACCATCGAAGCGGGAGATCAGCGACGCAACATCCTGTTGCCCCCTTCCCTGAGCGGCAAACCCGTCACCGGCGCCAAATTCCAAAACAACTATCTGATCGTTTCTTTATAATCCCAATCATCGATAAAATACCATGACTGATTCTCCATCCCCCCAAACTCCCCCGGCGGATACCGCCGAGCCGAAACCCGAACCGCAGGGGTCGAAAACCCGCCAACTCCTGGGCATGAAAGGCGCGGCGACGGGCGAAACATCCATCTGGAAAATTCGCCTCCAACTGATGAAGCCCATCACCTGGATTCCCCTAATTTGGGGCGTGGTGTGCGGCGCGGCTTCCTCGGGGGGCTACACCTGGACCCCCGAAGACATCCTCAAGGCCGCCGCCTGTATGCTCATGTCCGGACCCCTGATGGCGGGTTACACCCAAACCCTCAACGACTTTTACGATCGCGATCTCGACGCCATCAACGAACCCTACCGCCCCATCCCCTCCGGCGCCATCTCCGTCCCCCAGGTGGTGACGCAGATCCTCGTCCTGTTGGGGGCTGGCATCGGCCTGTCCTACCTCCTCGACCTGTGGGCCGGACACGAGTTTCCGGTGGTGACGGTTTTGTGCGTCGGCGGCGCCTTCGTCTCCTACATCTATTCGGCCCCGCCCCTCAAACTCAAGAAAAATGGCTGGCTGGGGAACTACGCCCTCGGCGCCAGCTACATCGCCCTGCCCTGGTGGGCCGGACACGCTTTATTCGGCGAACTGACGCCCACCATTGTCATTTTGACCCTGTTTTACAGTTTGGCCGGGTTGGGCATCGCTGTGGTCAACGACTTCAAGAGCGTGGAGGGCGATCGGAAATTGGGGTTAAACTCCCTACCGGTCATGTTCGGGGTCGGAACCGCCGCCTGGATTTGCGTGCTGATGATCGACATTTTCCAAGCCGGGGTCGCCGTCTACCTGCTGACCATCCAACAAAACCTGTATGCGACCATCCTACTGCTGCTGGTCATCCCCCAAATTACTTTCCAGGATATGTACTTCCTCCGCAATCCTTTGGAAAATGATGTTAAATATCAGGCAAGCGCCCAACCCTTCCTCGTACTCGGTATGTTGGTTGTCGGGTTGGCTTTGGGTCATGCCGCCTAGATGCGCCAAACGCCCCGATTGTCGGGATGCGTTCCAAATTCACGTCGGGAGCCAACCGTGACCGAATTTCCCCAGAAAACCACCGACGACTCCATAGAGAGTCCCGAATCCCTCACTCCCGTCCCCGTGGATGAGAGTCCCGAATCTCCCCCACCCCTCGACTCGGAAGAATCGCCCGCCGTCGAGGCCTCACCTGCACCGCCATCGGGCACCGCCCACCGGTACAGGCAATTGGGCCGGTGGCTGGGGAAGCGCCGCCCCCGGTTTTGGGTGGCCGTGGGAGTCGCGGCCCTCGGGGGGGGTGCGATCGCCTGGGGGGGGTGGCAGTTTTACCGCCTCGAACAGAGTCTGCCGGAAATTTCTGACCTGGCGGCCTACAACCGGGAGGGAACCGTTACGATTAAAGCCGCCGACGGCACGATCTTGATGCAGACGGGGCCGGCGACGCGGGATAAGGTGACGCTGGAGGAAATTCCCGATCGCCTGGCCGAAGCTTTCATCGCCGTGGAAGACCGGCGGTTTTACGACCACAAGGGCATCGACTACCAGGGCATCGGGCGGGCGATCGCGGCTAATCTGATGGCCGGAGGCGTGGTCGAGGGGGGCAGCACCATCACCCAACAGTTGGCCCGGATCGTGTTTTTGGATCAGGAGCGCACCCTCACCCGCAAACTCAGGGAGGCGCTGCTGGCTCGAAAAATTGAGAAAACCCTGAGCAAGGAAGAGATCCTGGAGCGCTATTTGAATTTGGTGTATCTGGGGTCTGGCGCCTACGGGGTGGCGGATGCGGCCTGGGTGTACTTCAGCAAACCCGTCGGACAACTGACCCTCTCGGAGATGGCGATGTTGGCCGGGTTGCCCCCGGCGCCGAGCCAGTATTCCCCCCTGGTGGATTCGGAGGCGGCCCGCGATCGCCGTAATGTGGTGTTGCGCCGGATGCAGGAAACGGGCATCATTTCGGCCGATCGCGCCGATCTCCTCGTCGAACAGCCCTTGGAAATTAACCCCAGTTCCCCCAAACGCTTGCAGGTGCAGGCGCCCTATTTCACTAGCTTTGTCCAGAAGGAATTGCCCAAATATGTCTCGTCGGATGCGTTGGAGTTGGGGGGGCTGATCGTCGAGACGAGTTTGAATTTGGAGTGGCAGGAAATCGCCGAAGAGGTGGTGCAAGAAGCGGTGGAAATCGACGGGCGATCGGCCGGATTTGACCAGGCGGCTTTGGTGGCGATGGAGCCGAAAACCGGGGAGGTGAAGGCGATGGTGGGGGGCGCCGACTACGGCGAGAGCGAGTTCAACCGCGTCACCCAAGCCCACCGCCAGCCCGGATCGACGTTCAAGGGGTTGGTTTACGCCGCGGCGATCGGGGCCGGATTTTCCCCCTACGACAGCTACAAGGACGAACCCTACCGGGTGGATGGGTATCGCCCCCAAAACTACGGCAACAGTTATCGGGGTTGGCGATCGATGATCACCGCCCTCAGCAGTTCCGTCAATGTGGTGGCGGTCAAGGTGTTGATCGATGTCGGCTTCGACCCCACCATCAAACTCGCCCAGGACATGGGCATCCAGTCGGAACTCAAACCCACCTACTCCCTGGCGTTGGGCGCCTACGAAGTCACGTTATTGGAACTGACCAACGCCTACGGGACCCTGGCCGCGGAAGGGAAATATATCCCGGCCCACGGCATCCGCCGGGTTCTGAACCCCCAGGGAGAGGTGATCTACGACGCCAAGTTTCCCGGCAAGCAAGCCCTCGATCGCGATAGTGCGGCCATCACCACCTGGATGCTCGAAGGCGTGGTGGAAGGGGGGACCGGGACGGCGGCTTATTTGAGCGATCGCACCGTCGCGGGTAAAACGGGAACTTCGGAAGAAGCCCGGGATCTCTGGTTCGTCGGCTACATCCCTCAACTGGTGACGGGGGTGTGGCTGGGCAACGACAACAACGATCCCACCTGGGGCGCCAGCAGCACCGCCGCCTTCAACTGGCGTCAGTTCATGAGACGAGTCACTGAAGATCTGCCCGTGGAAGAGTTCCCGGAACTCCCCGACCTCGACAGCCACGAGGGTACGATCGAAGCCAAACCCCACCAGCCGAAATGGGTGCAGACGGGTTCGGCCGCCGTCCGCAAAGACGACGATGACTATTACAAATATTTCGGCAACTCCAACGACGGCTACTATCAGGACGATTACTATTAATTGATAATTGACAATTGAGGGTTATCAATTGACTTCCCGACTCCCGACTCCCGACTCCCGACTCCCACCCTCTCCCCGAGTCGCGCTAAAATTTGAAGTGTTGCAATCCCCCGGAGGAGATTCTCAAGTTTATGGACGAACTGACACCCATTTTTAATGAATTTACGAAAGAGCCGATCGCATTTTTGGGGGGGTTTGTCTCCAGCGTGCTGCGGCTCAATTTGTCGGACGATCCGGTGAAAACCTGGCTGGATCAGGAAGCCGGGACGACCTCGACTTATCCGAGCGATCGTGATAATAACGGCGGCGGCCCTCAATCGATTACAATTGAATAATTTTTAGAGACAGAAGAAACCGGGTTTCTAGAAGGGTTTTGGGTTCCCCACCGAGATCTAAAGAGAAACCCGGTTTCTAGAGATATAGCAACGAGCGCTCACGTGGTTACAGTTGAAATGGGGTCAGAAATTTTCAAACCCTTATAGAAAAGCCGTTT
>NZ_JAJENU010000143.1:0-1085 GCF_035615495.1 Lyngbya sp. CCY1209
CGATCCCCCTAAATCCCCCTTGATAAGGGGGAGTTTGAATCTTTGTGGGATATCCGATCCCCCTAAATCCCCCTTGAAAAGGGGGACTTTGAATCCTTCCTTATTTCGACTCAATTGTTTGGGCAGTAAATAGCAATACCGCATACAATAATAACGTCTCACCCAACATCTCTAAAAATTCCTCGACGGCGACTCTGACTTGTTGAATCACCCAAATCAAAACTTCGCGATCGCCGAAAAAATGATACAGAACAGGTGTTAAAATCATCGACTTTGCCATCTCCGCCCCGAACCCGCCAATCACCGCCAGCAACAGCCCAGACACTCCCAAAATGACCAGGCGGCGGTCAAAATTCCACAGTGCTTTGATATCGCGGAAAAAGAAAACCGCGATCGCCACAATTAAGAAACTGTAAATTCCGATCCAATATTGAGTCCCCGCAATGGGTGCAATTTGACCAAATCCTAGATGTAATTTCAACAGTTCATCAAAGGCAACATAAAATAATAACACCGACTGAACCAACCAAAAATAGGGGGACGGAAGCCGTTGCAATCGGCGGGACAAGAAGAACATCAGCAAATAAGCGAAAGCCAACTGGAACAGAATCGAAGCCTGCAATAAAGTTGGCAACGTCATGCGTCCATCCATATCGAAGGGGGAATAGACTGTCCTGGCGAACAAGACGCCGCCGAGGTAAATACTGGCGATCGCAACCTCCAATAAAATTAACCCCCAGATCCAATAATGGACAGCCCGTTTCACCCGTTTGGGATTGATGGTTATCATGTCGATTAACGGTATCGGCTCAACACCAATATAATCGATCTCAGAGGGCGATCGCATCCCGATTTTCATTAAATTTTAGTTAAGAAATCGACGCGATCGGCCGAACCGGATCAATCCTATAGCAATCGGAAACCATTTGTAAAATTGTCTGGCCCCCAAACCCCCAATACTGGGGGCTTTGAGTGGATCGATTTTTCACGAATCATTTCACATTGCTATAGTAGACCGTTTCGGCTCAAATGAGGCAAAATTCAAAACGGAGCATCGGGCATCTTGCCTGTGGATTCAGATCCGA
>NZ_JAJENU010000144.1:0-7474 GCF_035615495.1 Lyngbya sp. CCY1209
CTGTATCGGTTCCGGTTTTTTGAGAGTTTGACATCCGGACTCAAAGTCCCCCTTTGTAAGGGGGATTTAGGGGGATCAAAATAGTTCGGGGACTCGTTGTTGCAGTTCTCGGTTCAACTCGGGGAGCCGATCGCGCAATTGTAAATACCAGTTCCGCCGCCGTTTATAATGCTGACATAACAGGCGATTATCGCGCACCCAGTTGTAGGCGTTGGCGGCGATAGTTTGGCGGAATTCTCGGTCGGAAATGAGGCGATCGAGGTGGGTTTCAAATTGTCGGATGGTTCGGTAGATCAATCCGCTTTTTTCTGGTATAATAGAGTGTTCGTAGACCGTGGGGCTTGCCAGGACTGCCACGCCGTTACCCGCACATTCAATAAATTTTAAATCGGATTTCATCAAATTGACGGGATCGGGAGTCAGGGGGAGTAGGGCGATATCGCAGGTTCGCAGGATTTCCAGATAGCGATCGTAGGGACAGAAGGGCTCGAAGGTTTTTTGCGTCATTTCTAAGGCTTCAAAGAAGCGGCGATCGTGGATGACTTTGGCGCGGATATTTGTTCGATATTTCCGCAATATTTTATTGATGGATTGGATGATCGGTTGCCAGTCCTTTTCGCGATTTAACGCCCCGAAAAATAATGTCACTTCCGGGGTTTCCGGATCATTCCGGGGCGGCGGAAGTTCGGCGAGGTGGTTGCCGAAGACGGCGACGTTGGGGTTGAATTGTCGCAGGAAGACACCCAGCGGTTTTGTGGAGGTTTGCACGGCGTGACATCCCCGGTAGCTGAGATAGCGGTTGTCGGCATATTCGCGGCGGCGGAGGGGGTTGTCGTCAATTTCGGCGACGATTAAATAACCTTCTTGCAGCAGGCGTCTGAGGATGGGGAGATGTTCCCGGTAGGACATGATGGTGCGCTGCCAGATGAAAACTTTTTCTTCCTGTGGTAATGTTGGTATGATGCGGGCAGATTTGACGGTGGAAAAAACCCGGGTTCCGGGGATGGTGACGCTGAAGCGATCGGGGTTCAAAACTCGGATGCGATCGCACCCCGTCGGTGCCATGATTGCGGTTTGAATTAACAGGCGGCGGGGCGGCTCGGTTGACTTGATCGCCCGGATCAGATATTGTGGTGATAGAATCTGGGCGGAGTATGGTTTGATATCGATGCCGGAGGATAAAAGCTGGGGTCGAATCCGTTCTAGAAAATACTGAAATTCCGGATCGCGATCGCCCCTCGTCCGCACTTCGTAAATGTAGAACCCAGCTTGATTGAAATGCGATCGGATTTCCGGCAGCGTCAAACCGGGTTTCGCCTCTCCCGGTTGTAAACGCCAGTATTGGGAATTGGGCAAAAGTGCGATCGCCTGCCCCCCCGGTTTCAACCACTGAGTCAGATGCGGTAGCAGTTGGGCGAACCGGACGCGATCGAATGGGGTACAGTTGTACACCAAAACATCTACGTTACCTATTTCAGCAGCGATCGCGCCGGTTGTCAAGTCCGAATCGGGTGAAATTTGCAAATACCGGCATTGGGGATTAATCCGCCCGTAATCCGTTTTGAGAGTCCCGCCAGGATTATCGCCAATTTCGATAACAATCCGGGCATCAGCGGGCAACACCTGCAATAATTCGCCACTCAATTCGCCAACCCCACCGTCGATAACGCCATCTCCAATATTTTATAGCAGTCCGAACCGCCCGGGAATCAATTCCCCTGGGCGCAAGCCAGGGGCCCCTACTTTTCGGAATGGGAGGGTTGGGTGGGGTGATTCCAACTCTCCCGAATTATCGCCAATCATCCAATACAAAAATATCGGATATATGATATGCCGGTTCGTTGGGTTTGTGCATGGCGACACCCGTCGTTTCCGTGCGGAAACCCCGGGAAATCATCCGGGTGTAGGCTTCGGCGTGACTCGTATTCACCCCGGCGACGAGACGGGAGAGATTTTGAGTTTTTGCGTAGGCTTCGCAGCGGGTGAGTAATCGTTCAAAATTGTCCGCCGCGTGTGTTCCGGGACGCACCGCCGCAAATTTAATATAACATCTATCCGCCCCCGCTTCGCTACCCGCCCCGCAATGGCACGCCGCAAATGCCGCCAAACCGATGCTATCGTAAAATAAAATAGTATCCCCCAAGTTTTGTTTGTAAACGGATCGGATTTCCCGCGATGCATCCAATTCCGGATAAATCGAATCGGTGAGGTTGTAACAGTCTTTGAGGGATCGCGATCGCCCGTTTTCATCCAATGCAGAATATCGCACAAACTCAACATCTTGGGGATTATCAGTTTCAATAAATTTTCCCATCACGAACGTTAAAAATCGGGGATAAAATACGAATTTGTGATATAATAATTGATGTTTCGGACTATTGGGACAGGTGAACAAACCCGCCTGTCGGATTCCCCATTCCGAAAATTTCGCGATCGCCACTTCAACCAAACTTTGGGCAATCTTTCGATCCCAGTAGTCGGGGTGGACGGTGAGGGGTCCGAAAGTGCCGACACTCCCCCAATTCGCCGCGATATTTGAACCGACAATTCGTCCGTCAACTTCGGCGACAAATGCCGCCCTCGGATCGATGTTGAACCGGGTTTCGATGTAATTGCGATCGCCAAAAAATTCCGCCGGCTTGGAGGAACCGACAAAGGTTCCGAAGGCGAGTCTAAAAATAGAGTCCGCGATCGATATTTCGTGTTTTTGGAGGAGTCGGATTGAGACATTCATACGAGTTTCTCCTGATTCGGATTGTCTATAGCGGTTTTCTCTCTAATGAGATCTGAACGATCCCCCTAAATCCCCCTTCACAAGGGGGACTTTGACTCCACCACTATACCTCACCCGATCAATCGACATTATATCAATCCGTTTTTTCGATCTTTCTATCTTTCCAATTTTCGACCACTTTCTCGGCTTCTGGGAGAGAGCGATCGGGCAAAAAAATTGAAAAATCAGTTATTGTAGGATGCCACGATGCGAGGCAATTTTCTGCCGGTGATTCATCCAAATCTACACTATCAAATAATGTCTTTTGGATATAACCATCATTTTGAGATAAACTCGTTTTTTCGACAAAATCACCCATCGGTTTGACTCCATGTTCAAAACGATTCAGGATCGTTTTTAATGCTTCCATGCTGTTGTCAACACCGATCCAATTTCGTCCCATTTCGTCCGCCACTGCCAATGTCGTCCCGGAACCGGCAAAACAGTCGAGAACGAGATCCCCCGGATTGGATGACGCGGCGATAATTCGTCTCAGCAAATCTGGATTTTTTTCTGTCGGATATCCGGTGATTTTAATATTTTGATTGTGAGCGTCTCGAAACTCCAACCAAATATCTTGAACGGCGACACCCGGATGTTCATCCAGATAAACTTTCCGTCTCGGGTTGCCATTTTTCGACCAAAAAATTTCGCCCCTCGCATCCATTTCGTCGAGGGTTGCCGGGGGATACTGCCAATGCTTGCCGGGTGGGGGCATTTTTCCTCTCCAGGGTTTCCCCGTTTCGCCGTTGCGGACACCGGGTGCGTGGATGGGAACTTTCATAAATTTTCGCCCGGTTTCTTTCTCGATGTACTGATACTCTTTTTTTCCATTTTCCGACAGGGGGACGGTTTGTTTATTCCAAGTGTAGCGTTCTGATTTCGTGTAAAATAGGATAAAATCCGCAATATTGCCGTAAGTTTTGCGGGTGTAATTTTTGGGATTACATTTTTTTCGGACGATCAAATTTCGATAATTTGAAGAACCGAAAATTTCATCCATAATCAATTTCATCTCGAAAACCATTTTTTCGTCGAGATGCAAATAAATCGATCCGGTATTGGATAAGAGTTTGTGTAATAGTAAAATGCGATCGCGCAAAAACTCCACGAAAGCGGCACCCGTCAAAGTATCTTCGTAGGCTTTCGACTGTTTTCGCGATAGGAAGTGACTTTGTGTGGCAAATGGTGGATCGATGTAAATCAAATCAACGTTTCCGCAGATTTCCGGTTCCGAAGCCAGCAAACGCAGAACGTCCAAACTATCGCCAAAATATAATCTTTTGTCGGATGAAGGCGAATAAACGGTTTTATATTGAACGAAGTCGCCATTCAAAATCTCATCTTCGCTTTTTTTGCCTTCATATACCAGGTTGACGCCAAGATTAGAAGCGGATCGATCTTTTTGGGGAATTCCTGTTGCCATATTTCAGATTTTAAGAGAGCAGCCACTGCATGGTTATGCGTTCTGGAAACATTCGGAGAGTGACCACTTTAACTTGACCACTCCAAGAATCCTCAAGGTGGGCATAATCTCGCCACATTGAACCCAGAAGTAACCCGGGGCCGTCATTCAGAAAAATCACTTTCAGATTGAATCCCTTCGTTCGAGCATATCCGAGCACTTCATTGGCACAGTCTCGATATTGACCCGTGCGATCGTCTTCTTGTGCGCCACCCCGGTCAGAATCGTATCTTGCCAAGCCCACTGCGACGGGATTTTTATTATACAATAAAACAAAGTCAACCGGGCGATCGCGTTTGAGTGATGATGGATGGGGTGGGAACGCACCCTACATAGTTTGATTGATTTTACTACAAACGAGTCAAAACCAGCATATCCTGATAACTCGCGGAACGGTTGCGGCGGCACCACATCCCGTAATCCTTCCGCTTCACCGCCAAACCCGCTTCGGCTATCCACTCCATCACCGACGCCTCCGGGTGCGCGATCGCATCTTCCGGGTTATCCAAATGATCGACAAAGCTTTCGTCAATTTGATGGGCAAAATTGCGGGAACTGCGACCGGCTTCGATCAGGTTTTTTGTCTCTTCATTTAATAGGAAAAATGTACATAAACACCGCCCTCCCGGTTTCAAAACTCGCGCCACCTGCCGCAGGTAGTTTCGGGTTGCGGGGGCGTATAAGTGGGTAAAAACGGAGGTCAAAAGGACGAAATCGAATGGGTCGTCATCGTAGGGAAAGATGAAATTATCCGCCTTCATTTTGCCGCCGGGATTGTAGCGATCGCTGTACAGATCGGCGCAGCAAAAGTTAAAATTGGGACGGCGATCGCGGATGACTTCCTGACACCAATCGATCCAGTGGGGGACGATATCAAACCCCTCGTAGCGGGCGCTATCATCGAGGTAGTAAGCCAACCCGTAGGCGATGCGTCCGACGCCGCACCCCGCATCCAAAACGGCTTCCCCGGGTTGTAAATCGGCTTTGTTAACGAAGTGCCCCAAAAAGTCCCCCGCCACAAATTTGAAACTGCCCCCCACGCCGACGCGATCGCTTTTTTCGGGGACGGGGAGGGACGGTTCCAAAAATCCAAATAATACGTCTCCCTCGCCACCTGCAAAAACCGGGGTCAGTTTGACGAGGGAATCCAAAAGGTTATTTTCCTTAACCCAACTGAGGGGAATGTAAATCAGAAAACGGGCGTTTCCGGCATCATCCAAACTGGGGAATAACTGTCGCACGTCGTCGCTGGGCAGGTTTTTCTCAATCCGCAATTCGGGAACTTCCACGCCGCCGATGGTGACGCGAAAATGGGTGACGGAACCCGCCCCCCAAGACGCGGCCCAGCCTTTCAAACGCACCATGTCGCCTTCTATCGTCACTTTGCCCAGACAGCCGAGGGTTTCGAGGGGTCGAGTTGGGGTCATAGCCGAGTTTGAGATTGAAACAAAACAGATCTAAGCGATATTAAATCACAATTCGATCTGGAAGGGAGTAGGGGATAGGGAATGGGGAATGGGGAATCGGGAATGGGGAATCGGGAATGGGGAATCGGGAATGGGGAATCGGTAATTGGTAACCCTATAAGGTTGCCTCCACACCCTACACCCTACACCCTACACCCTACACCCTACACCCTACACCCTACACCCTACACCCTACAACCGATTAAGGATACAAGCCGCGATCGCGGATCGCTTGGGCGACCCGACCGACTCCCAAAGTATAAGCCGCCAGCCGCAGGTCGCCGCCCTGTTCTTGGGAACGCTGGCTGACGCGGTGGTAGGCTTGAACCATCAGTTTTTCCATCTCCCGGTTCACCCGTTTTTCGTCCCAGAATAGGAAGGACTGACCTTGCACCCATTCCAGATAGCTGACGACCACGCCGCCGGCGTTGGCGAGGATGTCGGGCAATACCTTAATCCCCCGAGATTCTAGCATTTGGTCGGCGACCAAGGTGATGGGAGCGTTGGCAGCTTCGGCGACCAATTTTGCCTGGATGCGATCGGCATTTTCTTCGGTAATTTGATCTTCCAATGCCGCCGGAATCAAGACATCGCAGGGAAGCGTCAACAATTCCGCATTGGTGACCGGTTCGCCGCCGGGAAATCCGACCACCGTTTTATTCGCCGCTACATGGGTTGATAAAGCCGGAATATCTAACCCCTCGGAGGCGAATACCCCTCCCGACGCATCGGAGACGGCGATAATTTTGGCGCCGGCTTGGTGGAGGAGTTGGGCGGCGGCGCCGCCGACTTTGCCGAATCCTTGGATGGCAATTTTTACGCCTTCTAGGGTCTGTCCCAGCTCCATCAAGGCCTCCCGGACGGCAATCATGACCCCCCGTCCGGTCGCCATGTCGCGGCCCTTAGAACCGCCGATGGAGAGGGGTTTGCCGGTGACGACACCGAGGACGGCGTGGCCCATGTTCATGGAGTAGGTGTCCATCATCCAGGCCATTTCCCGGGAGGAGGTGCCGATGTCGGGCGCCGGAATGTCGATCGCTGGTCCGATGTCTTTGATCAGTTCGCTGGCGTAGCGGCGGGTGAGGCGTTCGATTTCGCCGTCGCTGTATTGGGCCGGGTCGATCGCGATCCCCCCCTTGGCGCCGCCGTAGGGAATCCCCAGCAGGGCACATTTCCAGGTCATCAACATGGCCAGGGCGGAGAGTTCCGCGAGGGTGACGGCCCGGTGGTAGCGGGTCCCGCCCTTGTAGGGGCCGAGCACGTCGCAGTGCTGGACCCGGTGTCCGGCGAAAATTTGGACTTTCCCGCTGTCGAGGCGGACGGGTATGGCGACGGTCACGACTTTGCGGGGGTGTTCCAGTATCACCCGGATGTTGTCGTCCATTTCGAGTTCGGCCGCGGCTTGGTTCAGATAGCTGCAGGTGCGATCGAACGGACAAATATAGGCCGGAGTCGGTGCCTCGGTGGTCTGCAGGGATGATACAACCATAATTGGTTAAACCTCTTTTGAATGATCCAGGCTGGAGATAGATGTCGGGCAGTAACCTCGTATGTTATGCCCAATTCCTTGATCCCCAGCCTGATTTCCTCTTATCTGTAGCCTAACTCAAAAAAGTTAATAAAAACAAAATTTTGTAAAAATTGTTACAGTTTTCAATTTAGCTTAATGATATTGGGAATGGGGTGTGGGCGGGGGAGCGGAGGGAGCGGAGGGAGCGGAGGGAGCGGAGGGTGAGACATCCAGACCGCTTGGGAATCAATTCCCAAGCT
>NZ_JAJENU010000145.1:0-9974 GCF_035615495.1 Lyngbya sp. CCY1209
AAATGACCTTTACATCGATGTTTCAAGGTTTCTAGCCCGATTGAAACTGTTGATACACGAGCGCGATACTTGCGATATCATAGTTGATAATCCTTTGGGATGGGTGACTTTAGGTTTGATTTCTCTATTTTTTGTTATTAGTCCAACTCTTTTGATTGAAAAAATAAAGGAATTAAAAGTTGAATGATTTTAATAACTTTCATTTTTTCTAACTCTTCTCAAATTACAACTAAAGCCGAAATTTAACCTCCGTCCGAAAGGTATAAATTTTTTCGGAAATTTAAATTGGGGCGCAAGCCTTGCGCCCCGACAAGTGACTCTTTTGAAATATCCCCGTATTTTTCAGGAAAAATTACAAAATTTGCGAGGGTTTCTGCTCGGTTTGGAAGCGGAAATTTTTCTCGATTTCGGTGAGATTGGGTTTGGGCATTAACCAGCGGCCGAATTGGCTGTAAAGGGCGGGAATCACGAGCAGCGTCAACGCCGTAGACGTGAACAAACCGCCTAAAACGACGATCGCCAACGGTTGCAAAATCTCGTTGCCGGCTCCGGTTGCGATCGCCAGCGGCAACATCCCCAAAGCGGAGGTAAACGCGGTCATCAAGATGGCATTGACGCGATCGAGGGAACCGCCGATAATGACATCTTTTAACTCCATTCCCCGGTAAAATTTTTGATTGTAATTGTCAACCAATAACAACCCGTTGCGGACGGCGACGCCGAACAGGGTAATAAAACCCACCAGGGAGGCGATGGAAATGACACCGCCGGTGAGGGCGATGGACAAAATGCCGCCGACGAGGGCGAGGGGTAAATTGAGCATGATAGCCACCGTCGCCGGGAGGGATTTCACCGAAAAGAACATCAAAATCGCGATCGCGATCGCCGCCAAAATGCTATAAAACAGTAAATTATTGGTGGCATTTTGCTCCGCTTCAAACTGTCCGCCGTACTGGATAAAATACCCCTCGGGCAATTGAACTTCCCGGCGAATTCGGGCTTGGATGTCGCCGACGACGCCGCCCAAATCGCGCTCCGCGACGTTGGCGGAAACCACGATCAACCGCGATACGTCCTCCCGATTCACCACGTTTGCACCGGTGCCGTAACCGACGTTTGCCACCGCACTCAGGGGGATGATTTCTCCGGTGGGAGTGCTCAGGGGGATGGCGCGAATCCCATCCAAACTGTTGGCGGCTTCTTCTGTCAGCGAAACGAAAATATCGATCAATTGTTGATTTTCCGGAACTTGGGAGACGACGCGGCCGTTGAGGGCCGTTTCCACCACCTCCGATAACCGTTCCATTGTCAATCCGTAAATTGCAGCCGCGGCGCGATCATATTCGATTTGAACTTGGCGGATGGGGAGTTGGGGTTCGAGTTGCAAATCCACCACCCCCTCGACGGGTTCGATCGCGTCCCGAACCTGTTCGCCGACTCGCCGCAATTCCGCCAAATCGGGGCCGAAAATTTTCACCGCGATCGCACTTCTGACCCCCGATAAAACCTCATCCATGCGGTGGGAAATAAACCCGCCGATATTGGGCGCCACTCCCGGCAGTTTCAGAAACGCTTCCCGCAATTCCGCGACGCTGGCTTCGCGATCTTTCAACGCCAAATCGCTCAATTCCACATCGACGTGGGCCATGTTCACCCCCGCCCCGTCCGCGTCGCCGGGGGAACGTCCGGCCCGCACCTGTACCCAGTCATAGAGGGGATTGCCCTCCAGGGACTTGGAAAGGGCCATTCCCGCCCGATTGGTCATGTCCAGGGAGACGCCGGGGAACAACACCATCGAGTTGACCATCGATTTTTCCTGGAATTCCGGCAGAAATACCCGTCCGAGAGAGGGGACGATCGCGATCGCGACAACCAAAGCGGCCAGGGCCAGTCCCAAAATCATCTGGGGCGCCCGCACCGACAAATTTAGCAGGGGACGATACAGCCGTTCGGCCCAGCGGGAGACGAAGGTGCCCTCCTGTGGCAGGGGGCGATCGGCCAGCAAAATCGCGCACAGGGCCGGTGAGAGGGTCATGGCGACCAGGGTGGAGGCGGCGATGGAGAGTAGGTAAGCCAGACCCATCGGGGCGAATATGCGCCCTTCCACCCCCGTCAGACTGAAAATCGGGGCGAATACGACGACGATAATCACCGTAGAAAAAATCACGGCCAGCCGCACCTGTACCGAGGTGTCGTAGACCACCTGAAAGGGGTGTTTCGGGTTGCCCCGGGCCTGGTTTGCCCGGAGTCCGCGATAGCAGTTTTCCATGTCCACGATCGCATCGTCCACCACCGACCCGATGGCGACGACCAATCCCCCGAGGGTCATGGTATTGATGCCCAAACCGAAGGCTTTCATGAACAGCAATCCGACAATCAAAGACAGGGGAATGGCACTCAAAGCGATCGCCGCGGTCCGCCAATTCATCAAAAATAGCAACATGATCACGGATACGACGATGATCCCCTGGACGAGGGAACCGCCGACGTTGCGGATGGCCGAATCGATGAAATTTGACTGGCGGAACGTCCGCGCGATCGCGACATCGGCGGGGAACGTCGGCTGCAGCGACTCCATCACCGCTTCCACCGCCTCGGTGACGGTGGGGGTGTCCACCTGCGGCTGTTTGTCGATCATCATCACCACGGCGGGTTGTCCGTTAAAACTGGCGTCGCCGCGCTTGAGTGCCGCCCCCGTCTTCACTTCGGCGACATCTTCGAGCAAAATGGGGATGCCGTCCCGGACCGTGACCGCCGATCGCCGCAAATCTTCGACGGACCGGATCTGGCCGATGCCGCGCACCAACAATTCCTGTCCGCCGCCGACTAAGAAACCGCCGGGGGCGTTGGAATTGGCGCCTCTGGCCGCGTCGGCGACTTCGGTGAGGGAGACATCGAGCGATCGCAGTCTTTCCGGGTCGATGAGCACCTGTTCCTGTCGTTCGTCGCCCCCGTAAATCGTGACTTTGGAAACGCCGGGCACGGACAAAATCTGGTTGCTGAGGGTGACTTCCACCCGGCGACGCAGGTCCATCAGCGAGGTTTGCCCCCCCGGTTCGACCGTGAAGGCGTACTGCAAAATCGTGCCCAGGGGGGACACCAAGGGCGAAATCTCTGGCGGGTGGGTCCCTTCTGGAAACTGGTTGGACACCTGTTGCAGCCGTTCGGCCACCGACTGCCGCGCTTTGTAGATGTCGGCGTCCGGGTCGAAAACGACCTGCACCATCGACAGTCCCACCTTGGAGGACGATCGCACCGTCGTCACCCCCGGCAGGCCGTTCACGACGCTTTCGATGGGGACGGTAATTTGGGTTTCCACTTCTTCGGGGGCGAGCCCCACCGCTTCGGTTTGAATGTCCACTTGGGGCGGCGCGAATTCGGGAAACACATCCAGCGGCATCTGCGTGACGCCGAACACCCCCCAAACCGTCACCAATATGGCGCCGACCACGACCGACCACCGGCGGGCGATCGCGGTTTTTAGGATGCGATCGAGAATTGAATTCAACATTTTTTTAGGGAGTAGGGAGTCGGGAATTGTAGGGGCGCAAGGCTTGCGCCCTCTGGAATTGATTCCCAAGCGGTTCGGATATTCAACCGGATGTGAGATGATTTGGCAATCAGAAACCATCTGCACATTTTCTCGCCCCCAAACCCCCAATTCTGGGGGCTTTGAACGGGCGGGATTTTTGCGAATTATTTCACACTGCTATTGTCTCGAACGGTTGGCGATCGCGAATCCCCCCACGACGAGCACCGCGCCGCCGCCGATCGCGGCTAAAATTCCCATCGGAAATCCGCCGGATTCTGGCGCCATTTCCTCGGGTTGCACCGCGACGATTTCATCGGTTTCGGTAGTCTCTTCGAGGGCGACTTCCTGGGCCGTCACTTCCTCGACCGGCGCCGCGGCGGTTTCCGTTTCGGCTGTTTGGGTTTTGCGGGATTCGGCGTAAAGCGACAAACTCCCCTGGGTCACAAGCGCCTCCCCGACGGACAATCCTTCGGTAATTTCCACTAACTCGCCCCGGGTTTCTCCCATCGTCACTTCCACGGGTTCATAAAAATTTTCATACTTCACAAAAACCAATTGTTTGCCGTCCGCATCCACGATCGCAGTGACGGGCACCGTGACGGCAAAACTGCCATCTTCGGCGGGTTGGATGGGCTCGACAATGATACCCAACATCGAATCCGTCTCGGGGTTGACCCGCACCCGGTCGATGCCTCCCGTGGCTTGGAATTCGTCTCCGTGTCCGACGTGGGACAGGGCGACGGTGGGCGCCCCGAAGGTCAAACCGAGGGTCAGAAGGCTCATGAGTGCGACGGATTTCATAGAATAACTCCTCACTTGAAACTGAACTGAACCGAAATTTTTAACAGTCTGCCACGGGGGAGATGAAATCGAGATGAAATGCGGTGGGTTTTGGTAGAATCGAGGTCGCGATCGCTTTTGGGGGACGATGCGGATTCTGCTGGCGGAAGATGAAACGGATTTGGGGACGGCCATCAAACAGGTTTTGGTGGGCGAAAAATATGTGGTGGATTGGGTGACGGACGGGACTCGGGCCTGGGATTATTTGGAAAGTCAGTGGACGGATTACACCGTGGCGGTTTTGGATTGGCTGCTGCCGGGGCTCTCGGGGCTCGAAATCTGTCGGCGGCTGCGATCGCGTCAAAATCCGTTGCCGGTGCTGATGCTGACGGCGTTGGGAGAACCGGAAAATCGCGTCGCCGGGTTGGATGCGGGGGCCGACGATTATCTGGTGAAACCGTTCGTAATGGCGGAATTGTTGGCGAGGTTGCGGGCACTCCAGCGGCGATCGCCCCAACTTCAACCCCAAACCCTCAGCGTCGGATCGTTTGCCCTCGATTATGATAATAATGCCCTGCACGTCGGTACGGGAAAAACGTCTCAAATTATCCCTCTGACGGTGAAAGAATTTCAGATCCTCGCCTACCTGATGCAAAATCCCGATCGCATCATTTCGGGCAGTAAAATTCGCCGTCAACTTTGGGATCTCGACGAAGAACCGATCAGCAATGTGGTGGCGGCACAGATGCGGCTGTTGCGTCGAAAATTGGCGAATTACAATTGCGACTGCCCCATCGAAACGGTTCCCGGCCAAGGTTATCGATTCAATAGGTTCCGATGAATACCCATCAAATGTTTCGCCGCAGCCGCATCCGTCTGGCCCTCTGGTACGCGATCGTTACCGGGGTGATTTTAAGTGTATCCGGATTGGGGATGTATCGATCGCTGGTTCGGTCGAATTGGGTGGCTTTGGAACGGGAAATAGAGTCCAACGCCGGGACGCTTCACGACAGTTTGGAACCCCTGCTTCCCCCCTCGGAAAATCCCACCAAAATTTTACAGAAAATCTTTCCGGATCTGTGTTCGGTTGGCAGAGATTGCGAGACTCGACCCTCTTTGATCGAACGGCACACCATCGGGATTAGCGATCGCGATCTGTACTACATCCGCCTGTTCGATCGCCGCGGCAGACTGCTGGCGTTTTCCCCCAATCAACCGCTGCCGTTACCGCAAAAAATTAACCCGGAATTGTGGCAAACGTTTCGCAGTTCCGAGGGGAATCGCTACCGCCAGTTTACCACAATTTTACACGGCAAAAGTAACTCCAATTCTTACTGGGGTTATCTGCAAATTGGGCGGACGTTAGAAGGCTTTGATGCCGAGGTGAGGCGAATTCAATTGATCCTGGCGATCGGATTTCCGATCGCCCTGAGTGTGGTGGCGATTTCGAGTTGGTGGCTGTCGGGATTGGCGATGCAACCGATTTACCGATCCTATCGGCAACAGCAGCAGTTCACCGCCGACGTCGCCCACGAATTGCGATCGCCGCCAGCCTTTTGGCGACGGTGGAAGCCATCCTGCGACTCCCGTCCGGCGATCGCAAAAATGTCGATATGATGTTAAATACGGTGGAGCGGCAGGGGCGGCGGTTGAGCCACCTGATCGCCGATTTATTGTTACTCAGCAGTTTGGAAAAAAATGGCGTTTCGGAACCGTTTCAACCCTGCTGTCTCAACGATATTATTGCCGATTTGTCGGAAGAGTTTTTGGAACTAGCGATCGCGTCCAATATTCGGCTATCCGCCCAGATTCCCGAGGAACAAATTTACGTTTCGGGACACGAACAGCAACTCTATCGATTGGTTTCCAATTTGATAGCGAATGCCATTCAATACACCCCCGACGGGGGGACGGTTGGCGTCAGTTTGAAGCGACGCGAACGCACGGCGGTTGTCGCGATCGAAGATAGTGGAATCGGCATTCCTGCGGGCGAACAGAACCGCATTTTCGAGCGCTTTTACCGGGTGGATAGCCACCGCTCTCGCAAAGCCGGGGGAACGGGACTGGGATTGGCGATCGTGCGGGCGATCGCCCTCAAACATCAGGCCCATCTCAAAGTCGAAAGTCAGCCCGGATGTGGGAGTATTTTTACCCTAGAAATAGCCGTTTTATCCGAGCCTATAAAAGACAATAAAAACTCCATAATTAATATTTAAAAATAGGCGAAATTAAAAGAGTAGTTTTTAAATCCAATGTTTCAAGTCAGGGCGCAAGCCAAGGCCCCCTACAATTCCCGACTCCCGACTCCCGACTCCCGACTCCCTAAAAAAAATTAAACCCCTCATTTTTCCTAAATAATCCGAAAACGATCTAGGAGAAATGGGGGTGACTTGGAAACCAAGGAGAGCATGAGATCCCATTGGTGGTCAGTTTAAGGGTAGCAACGCCAATTTGGCTATCTACCTTAAGACAGACTTCTAACTTTCCAGGGCATCTTTGGCATCTTCAGCCGCCCGTTTTGCCGAGGTTGTGGCATCTTCAGCGGTTCGCTTGGCAGATTTTGCCGTATCTTCGGCTGTTTCTTTTACCGTATTCGATGCGTTTTCAGCCGCCCGCTTTGCAGATTTCGCCGCATCCGCAGTATTTTCCTTAAGGTTATTCACCTTGTTGGGGGTTTCTTCGGCCACACCCTGACCCAAATCTTGGAACGATTCGCCGACATCTTTGGAAAGGTTTTTGACCCGTTCTCCCAAGGGTTTACCCTCTTGAAATTCCTCGGCGAAATCCTCGGGACTATTCACTTTGTCGATATTTTTTCTGGCATTTTCGGAGAGTTGGTTCGCCTTGGAAGCCGCGCGGCTGGCGTCCGTTCGGGCGGGCTGTTCCGAATTGGGATAGGCACCCACCTCCCCCTGGAAACCCTTGGTTTCGGGGGTGCCGCAGGCGGTGCTGATGACCAGCAGAGTACCCGCCAGAAATACGGTGACGAGATGCCGCAGACGAAGGGATTTGAGATAATGATATAAGCGTTTCACTTAAAAAATCTCCGCGAATTAACTTCTATGTTGAACAATGGAATCATTCCACCGCTATCAGCTTATAAAATCGCCGGGTAACTTTCCTCTATCGGAAGTGTGAACTCAACTTTGACAAACTCATTTTGTGGGCGATGCGGGGGACCCGATCGCTTTTGTATTTTTGTCATCTATCCGAAGCATGATCCCCCCGGATATTTTATTTTAAATGCCGGCTTAAGAGGATTGAGTAAACTCCCCGATCGCCCGAAACATATCCTGCAAATAGTCCGCCATTTCTTCGAGTTCCAAACTGACGATGCTGTAATCCAGCAACACTTGGCGGGTGGGCGTCCGTTCCTGGCGGGCGGTCAATTCTTCGAGGCGGGTTTTTTGCAGGGTTTCAAAGTGAGTTTTAAAGTCCATGAGGGGGGTTTGCAGGTCGGGAAGAGGCGGGGGGTGTTTTTTGATCTTGATGGCAATTTCTAGCTGTTCCAAGGCGAAATCGACGTGGCTGACGAAGGTTTCGATGTCGGGGTGGGGTTCGGTTCCGGTGAAGTGATTTAACGGGTCGATCAAAACGGCGATCGCACGGCTGAAGCGGGTCAAATTGAGCATCAACATCACACCCATTTCGATTTGATTTTGGGAGGTGTGGGGGTCGTCGATTAATTTTTGCAGGGACACTTGGGCGTTAAATTGGGCGAGTCGGTTTTGGTGGCGACATCGGGCGATCGCATCCGGGTCAATTTCCCGATCGCCGAAATAAGAAGTCATCACCGTTTTGAAATAGTGGCGTCCGGCCGCGATCGCCGTCGCCACGGCCGCCAAAAATCGTTTTTCCTCGCGATCGCGAAACAGAAAAAAAGCGGCCGCAAATGCCAACCCCGACCCGATCAAAGTGGCGACCACCCGGACCGTCGCCGCCCGGACATCTTCGGCCGACCGCAGTTGTTCCAAAAGGACGGCGTAAACCGTAATAAAAAACACCGCCAAGCCGTAGTTGAACCGCAGCAAAGAAAAGGCGACGGAAACGGAAATGACGGCGATCGCTTCCAAAATGTAAGTTTGAGGTATCGCGATCGCCAATAGAGGAGTCAGCAACGCTCCCAAAATCGTCCCCAAAATCCGGTGAAAAAATCGCCGATAGGTACTGCCAAAATCCGGCTGCAAAACCAACAAAACGGTCAGACTGATCCAAAACCCGTGGGGGATCGCTTCCAAAGTCGCGATCGCCACCCCGGCGGACGTGGCGACAGCGAGGCGGACGCCGTGGCGAAAATAGGCAGAATTGAAGGTAAAATTATCTCGCAGGGGCTCGAACGGGGGGGTTTTTGTGGGTTCGAGCAACACCGTTTCTCCCGGAGAGGACTCGGACGGTTCTCCGCCTGCCGTCGGTTTCATCTCCCAGAGGATGTGGGCACTGCGGTCTAACAGGCAGATCGTCCGATTCAAAATATTCACCAGGCGATCAACGGCGATCAAACCGGAATAGGCCTCGACGCGATCGCCGATCGTCCGTTGTTGCAGGTCTTTTTGTTGGTTCAAAGCCTCCGAAATTTGCCGCAGTCGGTCGCCGTCAATTCGGGCGGGTTGGTTGCGGGTGAGTTTCGCCAAATTTCGCAAATTCGAGGCAATTTTTTCCAGGGCATTATCGACCAAAACTCCCACCGTCATCTGTTGGGGATGGTCTCGGTGAATCGCCGCCACTTCGATCAAAGCGGAAACCGACATCATCAACCGTTCCGCATCTTGAATTAGCATCACCGCCGCCTGTCCGATCGCCGAATTGCCCCGCCGTCCCCTGCGGTTCAGGATGTAGGCGTCCTTGGCAATTTGCAGGGTTTCTCGCCACTGGGCGACCCCCCGGATTTCGTCGCCGGGGGAGTGATTGAGCACGAATTGAATGTAGTCCGCGATCGCTCCGTAACAGCGAGAAATCGCTTTTCTCAAGGGCAGATAGGGCCGCAGGGGCCACAAAATCAACCACAGGGCGATCGCCCAAATTCCCCCCGCAAACCCGACCGCCGACCGCTCCGCCGCCACTGCCAGATCGCCGGGGGGAAGGTGAATGGTAAATAAAAATAATATGCCGCTGACAATGCCCGCCATCACCCCCGGATGTCCGTAAATGGCGGCGTATCCCACCGCAAACATCCACAAAAAAGTGGCGAGTAATTTCACCGCCGCGATCGCCGAAACCAGGGTTCCCAAACCGATGGCAACGGTTCCGCCGACCAAAGTCGCGATCGCCGTTTTTGCCCGGGTTCCATAGGGACCGCCCACCGCCCCGAGGATGAAAAATACCCCGGTCAAACCGATGTAAAATCCCGTTTCCGGATAGCCCACCGCCCGACCGACCAAGGTGGGCACAGCCAGGGCGATCCCCGCCCGGATGCCCCGGTAAGCTTCGATTCGATTGGTAAATTGCCAGAGAAATTTAAACGGGCGATCGCGGTTTGTTTCCATAGGCACTCCGGCTCGAATCTCCGAAAAGTTCAGATCGGTTCCAACTCAGTTTGACACTCTCCGCGAAGACAGCGACGGAGATTCTTCTTTCAACGAGCCGACATAACGGCAATGCGGCTAAAGCCGCCGTGTCGCTTTTCCACTCCGCTCTAAAGAGACGGAGCTATCAAGCTCCCGAA
>NZ_JAJENU010000146.1:0-11567 GCF_035615495.1 Lyngbya sp. CCY1209
CTCCCCCCAATTCTCCCCCCAATTCTCCCCCCTTTCAAAGGGGGGCTGGGGGGGATGGGGGCTGGGGGGGATGGGGGCTGGGGGGGATCGAAGGGAGACAATGGTGGATCGTCCAGATCTCATTGGAGAGAAAACCGCTATCAGGCGATCGCGATCGGGGGTATACCCACCATGAATGACGTTTCAAACATTTCGAGTCACGGCTATCAACCCCTGGGAGAACTCGGTCACAACTCCCTCGGGGGCCGCGTCACCTATCTCGCCGAACACCGTCAAAGCAAAGAAAAAGTCGTCATCAAACAATTTCAGTTTGCCACGGGAAATTCAAGTTGGTCAGAATACGACAGCTACCAACAAGAAATTAAAGTTCTCAAAAGCCTCAACCATCCGGGAATTCCTTGCTATTTAGACTCCTTTCAAACCCCCGACGGCTTCTGTATGGTTCAGGAGTACATCGACGCCCCGTCCGCCGCCACCCGCCGCAGTTGGACGCCGGAACAAATTAAAGCGATCGCCCTCTCCACCCTCAAAATTCTCGTCTATTTGCAATCTCGGCATCCCTCAATTATCCACCGAGATATCAAACCAGAAAATATCCTGATCGACGATAACTTAAACGTGTATTTGGTGGATTTCGGTTTCGCCCGACTCGGCGGCGGAGACATCGCAGCCAGCAGCGTGGTCAAGGGGACGATGGGTTTTATGCCGCCGGAACAACTATTCAACCGGCGCCTCACCAACGCCTCGGATTTGTACGCATTGGGGGCGACATTAATTTGTTTGCTGACGGGAATCAAATCCGCCGATATCGGCAGTTTAATTGATGCGGATTATCGAGTCCACTTCCGCCACCTAATCCCGCCCCAAAAACGGGGTTGGCTGAACTGGTTGGAAAAAATGGTCGAACCGAAAGTGGGCGATCGTTTTGCCAATGCCTCCGAAGCTTTAGCCGTCCTCAAACCCTTGAATGTTTCTCGCCTTCCCCGAGTTCGCCTGGAACACCAAAAACTGACATTGACAGCCGAAGAATGGGGCGAAAAAGTCAGCCAAACTATCCAAATCACCAATCCGGTTCCCGACACCGTTTTATCCGGTCGCTGGGAAGTCGCTCCCCACCCCTCCGACCCGCCCCATACCCCCTACGACCACCCCTATATTTCCTTCACGCCTCCGAAATTTGAGGTCAATCAAATCACCTGTACTGTCACCGTTGATACCCGGCAATTATTAATGGGAGAAACCTATCAACGTCAGATTTTGCTGCGGACTAATTCCGACCCGGAAGTCTGTCCGGTGGATGTGGAAATTAAAACTCAGGAGAATTTAGGGTTTTTTGACCATATCAAAGAATTCTCGTCTTCGAGATTTTTGGCAATTTTATTATCCGCAATTTTTGGATTCGTGAGTGTGGAAGCACTAACCCGGATTGAAAATATCTCGGTTCGAGATATATGCTTGGCTTCATTTTTATTCATTTTTTTCATGGCAATTTTTGTCAATGAGAAACTGGGGTTTTCGGAAAAATATCCTATTTTTGATAGGCTTCCCCCCGACTACACAGGAATTATGAAATCAGTTTATACTTTATTTTGTGGAATTTTTGGAGGCATCACTTTTGGCTTGCTGTTCGTGGTATTTTTGATGCAATTATATGAATCTTATTCCCTTTCATTTTTATATTTTATATTGGGCATGACTTTGGGGATGAGAGTTGCCATTTCTGGAATGCAAAAGTTCTTTTTGGTGGTGGGTATAATTATTTACTTTTTGATTGGAAGTCTGCTTTTTTTAGTGGACTTCATTGATCAGGGAACTCAGTTTCCTGAATATTCGATAGGGTTCCTGGTATTATTGGCAATATTTCACGGCACATTTTACTGTTTTTATTGGCTGTTAAGAGCGATGATAAGAATGAGCTTGTGTCGTCGTAATAAAATTGTCAAGAACCCCAATTTATTCGCCTTAATGACTGTCATTTACTTCGTCAGTATCGGTGCATTTTTGCGACTCATATTCAGCATTATAAAACATTTTAGTCTGAATGCATTAATGGAAATTTTTGGACTTTTGGCGGTCGGATTTTTGGCTGTTTCGATGACGCTGTTACCCTTGCTGAATATCATCCTATTCAAACCCCTGAAAACCCTCAAGCAATACCGTAAACTCCAACCCACCTTAATCAAACCATGAACGAATTCCCCGATTTCTCCAACTACGGCTACCAAGTGACCCGCGAACTCGGACACAACCGAGCCGGGGGTCGCGTCACCTATCTTGCCCGAGAAATTAACGGCGATATCCCCGTCGTCGTCAAACAGTTTCAGTTCGCCCGAATTGAAGCCAGTTGGACGGACTACCACACCTACGATCGCGAAATTGAAGTGCTGCGGGAACTCGAACATCCCCACATCCCCCGCTATCTGGACTCCTTCCAAACCCCCGACGGGTTTTGTATGGTTCAAGAGTACAAAAATGCCCCCTCTTTGGCGGAGTTAAAACCGTGGACTCCCCAGGAAGTCAAACAAATCGCCCTCTCGGTTTTGGACATTCTCAAATACTTGCAAAATCGCATCCCTCCCGTCATCCACCGGGACTTGAAACCCGAAAATATATTGGTGGGCGATCGCATGGATGTCAGTTTAGTCGATTTCGGATTCGCCCGCTTGGGGGGTGGCGAAGTGGCGGTGAGTAGCGTGGTGAAGGGGACGCTGGGATTTATGCCGCCGGAACAGATGTTCAACCGCCAACTAACCCAGGCTTCCGATCTCTACAGTTTGGGGGCGACATTAATTTGTTTGTTAACCGGAATCCCCTCGACGGAAGTGGGATTGTTGATGGATGACGGCGGACGGATTCAGTTTGAAAATCGGGTTCCTCATTTGAGTCCAGGGTTTATCAATTGGCTGAAAAAAATGGTCGAACCCAATTACAACGATCGCTATCCCAACGCCGAAACCGCCCTGCAATCGTTGATTCCCATCGAGGTTTTGCGTCCCCCTCAACTTGCCAAACAAATTTGGGCGATCGCACTTTATCTGACTGGCATTTTGATGTTCGCCGGACTCGGATTTGCTTACTATAAAACTTACTCAAATTCTCTCAAACCGACCCCATCTCCGCCACCGGAACCCCTCTCACTCCCGGTGACTCTCAAAGCGGATGGAAATTATCTGGCTTTTGACCAAAATCAACTCTCTTTTGCCGGAGGAAGTTGGGCGAGAGTTTATTTTTCGGTCGATTTATCCTCACTGCCCGAAAAACAATATACCACAAGCTGTCAATTATTGAACCGACAAGGTCAACTTGTGGCAATGGGACAATCCACACTACGGCTCTCTCCTTCTCAACCCCAGGTTTCGTGTTTTTATAAATTTTATCCAAACGCATCTTCTGAAACTTGGACTTTTAAGTTTTTTGTCGATGGAAAATTAGTCGCCCAAAAAGCATTAAAAGTTGTCGATTATGAATGAAGGTATAGGACTCGGATTGGAGATAAGGATTCAATAATTGCCATTCAAAGCCCCCAGAATACAGAGTTGGGGGCGAGATGTTTTTCAAATGTATTAATCTAGAGTTTTGCTTCCCGGAGGACAACTGATTTTATCCCCAAATCTTTGCGGTAGTTCCGATCGGGATGAATCACCCATTTCACTTTGACAAATCAAACCGACCGGTCGCTTCTCTAATGAGTCGGGATCGATAATTAGGAAGACTGCCCCAAAATAACTGGGTTGATATTGGGGTTGCTTCGATTGGGCGATCATAAAAATGCGATCGCCCGGAGGTTCGGGAAGGGGATAGCTAACGGATTGAACGGGAACCATCGGCTCTAAAATCTGATAACTATAATCATCAGTTTCCGGCTTTATACCCAATTGTAGTTCCTCTAAATTGAAGGTAAATTCGCCGTTTTCTACAAAGTAAACTGTCTGACCTTTGACCAGGGTACGGATGTACTGTATCCCTTCTTTAGAGGTTACTTTTTCGGGAGTATTTTTTGGGAAAAAACAGTGACATTCAAAGTCGTAAAATGGTAAAATTAGACTGATTAAAGCGCCGGAGTAAATCGACAGTTTGACCCAGTTATTCATTTTCGCCATTCCCACTCGCTTATTTCCAGTTTAACACAGCCCTTGGTCAGGGCAGGTATCGGCAGCAGAGGAACCATCTGTCACCCCCAAAAAAAAATTCACCCCCCAACTGTTCAAAAACAGGGGGGGGTGGGGAAAAGCCGGATGGGTACTGTCGTTTCATAACCCTCAACGAGTCGGATCTTTTTCTCGGCGGTCCGACGCTTCCCCGAACCGATCCATCCATTCCAGCAGACGCCGGGAAACTTGCAGTTTTCCGTTGAGAATTTCGTCGGAGATTAATAAGGCTCCCAACAGGAGGCCGAGTGATAAGATATCCATGAATTGTGATTTGACTAGACCGTACAGTTTAAATCGATGGTTTTAGGATAGACCGTACAGTATGATTTTGTCAACCCCACCTCCACCCCAATTTGTAGTACAAAAATTATTGTACTACAAAATCGGAATTTTTTTAAGTATCCGTGTGGGGGACACCCGAGGCGGAACCCGACGAACTCCCCTCGCCGATCAGTTCCACCCGAACGCAGCAGCGAATCCCGAGCGATCGCTCCAACGCCTGTTCCAAATTAGGAATTTTGTCCTGGATCATCTTCAGCAGCGTCCGACTCGTCACCCCGATGCGAGTCTCATCGGGGCTCAACTCCAACAGCGTCCCCTGCTGCCGCAACAGCGTCTGAGTCCCGAGGGGTTTGACGTTGGCCAAAATTTCCTGCCACAAATCGTCCGACTTTTCGCAGGGAATGAAGCCGAGTTCCCCGGTATCCCCCTCCTCCTTGAGGTGAACCAGGCGGCAAAATCGCGCTTCAAATCCCAAGGTTTTCACCTCCGCAAATAACTCCGGGAGCATCCCCGGCAAACTCCAATAGCGGTTGGGCACTTCCACCTCCAAACGTGCGATCGGTTTATCCGTGGTAAAATAAATGCCGACCGGCACCCCCGCACTGATATCAACCGCCTCCGATTCGTCCTCGGCAGAGGTGAGGGAGCAGCGTTCTAAACAGGCTTTCAACTGTTCAAATTTTTCCCGATATTCAAATAACGAAAAACCGATCATGATCACCGTATCTCCCCGCTGCAAACGCCGTCCCTGGGTGACGCATCCGAGGTGGTGGCGGATGTGGCGGATCGCCTCCGATCGCAGCGATTGTTCGGCGTAGATCGAATTGCCGTTGTGTTCGTGGGAATCCATCCGAGACAGGAACCGAGTCAAATCCCGTTGGATGGTAATTTTGTATTGAAACAGCCGGTCACGTTCTTCTTGTAACTGCTCTATCTCCTGTTCAAGTTGTAAATTTTTATCCTCCGCTTTCTTCAATTTTTTGGCGGTCAAATTGTAGTTTTGAGACAGGGAATTTAACTGTTGTCCCATCTCTTCGCGAATCCGAAAATATTCTCGGATCAGAGCGATCGCCACTTGGGGGGAGTCGAATTCAAACCAGTCCCCTTGAATGCGGTGGGAGGACAACATTTGGTGCAGTTGCGCCTCGTCCTGCTGCGATCGCGACGACGGGAACAACTCGACAACTTTAACGGGATAGGGAAACCGATCGGACACCAGTTGATCGCGGACGTAAGATTCCCGAGATGCCAAGATTTTAAAGCGTCGGATCGTGTCGGCGTAAAACAAATAAATATAAGCTTCCGAGTCCATCATGGTAGTTATCCTGAGTTGAAGATATGACGAAATTGCTGGATGGGAAAGGGACCCAGGCCGGAACGAGGTATTTTTTTTAATAAAAGTGAGAAGGTCGTCAGATTCGATCTTCAGCGTGCAGCATCCAATATCCGACAAAAATAACACGTTTATATCCCGATCGCCGAGCCGGCTCAAAACTCGCGGGGGACAAGGCACAAACGGCGATCGCGGGGAAGTGGAAAGGCCTTTTCATCTGCCACGTCGGCTTCCGGACCCGTCCGCTCTCGAGGGTTGAAACATGGGGGGACGCTCCGGGGCGAGAATCGAAAAATGTGGGAGAATCGCTCCGATGTTTTGTGGGGGAGTATGCCGCCGACTTTTTGACGACCGTCCGACCGGAAAATTTTCCCTTTCTGACGCGAATCGATCGGATTTTAACCCGGAACACGATCGCGGCCGGATTCCTGACAACGGCCCGATTTGGGGCCAATTTCGACCCCCAAACCGTTAATTGACCCCGAGACCCCCGGTCTCGGGCTGTCATCTTTCCCGGGACAGAATGTCGGGGGCGAGAAAAAATTTCGATCTCTCGAACTCCCTTCCACCGCGCCATCCGGCTACCGGTCGCGATTTCCAATCGGCCCTATCAGGACAACTGATTTAACATTTCTTAATATACCGTTATAATGGGTCGTGATGGCAAGCGAGCAAAGGGAATGGTACAGGCTTTGTTTGGAAGCACTCCGATTCAGGCTCAAAGTGGCGATCGCCTCGTCAGCAAGGTTGTCGGGGCTGCGATCGCCGCGTTGTTCAAGCGTTCCGACAAGGTTGAAGCCAACGTCCGTGCCGAACCCGTAGCCAAGCTGTTACAGGGAAGCGTAGACGGATTTGACTTCATCGGCAACGGAATGCTGATGTACAACGGCCTGCGAATCGCGGTCATGGAACTCTATCTACAAGCCGTTTCGATCGACTTCAGCGCCATATTTGCCGGCCAAGTCAAGCTGCGGCAGCCCACCCAGGCGGTGATGCGGGTCGTCTTGACGGAAGACGATCTGACGGCTTCTTTCAACACGCCCTTCATTGTGGAGAAACTGCAGCGACTGCAGTACGAGGGTCAGCCCCTGCAATTCAACCAGACGGAAATGACCGTAACGCCGGACAAAACCCTGGCCTTCGAGTCCCACGTCCGCATCGGCGACGCCCGCCACCTGACCGCCGTGGACTTTTCCGCCGAAATTGAAGTGGAAAACCGCCGTAAAATCCAGTTTGTCAACGTCAAGTACGGGGGAGACGAAGACTCCCAAAACCTGGCGAAGGCACTGATCGACCACGTCAACAACCTGCTCGATCTCGACAAATTCGCCCTGGAGGGCACGCAACTGCGGGTCGATCGGGTCAGGATTCAAAAGGACGCGCTCGTATTTTACGGCTCGGCCCGGATCGACCATTTCCCGAAAGGAAAGAAGCGCTAATTCGAGTTCCCGCCCGGCCGCGATCGCGTCTGGGAGGCGGGAATCCGAGTTTTTTATGAGCTTTGCTCCTCGTCCTTATCCACCTTGGGGATAAAATCGGGGCGGTCCTTACCCTCCCAACCGGGCGGTCGCTTGGAATTGTACCAGGCGATCGAACCGATGCTGACGGCGGCAATGAAGCCGACGACGAGAACGGCGGCCGGAATCCAAAGGGAATTTTCCATAACTGGAGATCTCCTCAAGCTTCATCAAGTTTTTAGCATTATCTCATCCATCGGAACTTAAGAAAGGATTGACAATTATCAATTATCAATTATCAATTATCTTTTAATTGATGTCGCCGAGGAGAGAACTCCCCATGCCACCCTGGGTTGCCGGACTACTGATCGTGACGGGAAGCTTTGGCCTCGGCGCCGTTCCCCTCACCCGCTGGATCGTCAAATTGATGGCGGGAATCGACCTGGCTCGGGAAGGGACCGGCAACGTGGGGGTAGCCGCGGCCTTCACCCAGGCCGGAAAACCCGCCGGCATCGCCGCCGCCCTCGCCGAGGCCCTCAGAGGCGCCGCCCCGGTGCTGGCAGCCCGGTGGCTGATCCCCTACCAGTGGCAGGCGATCGCCATTGTGGCCCTGACCGTCCTGGTGGCCGGCCGCTACTTCGTCGCCCGGGGCGGCGGCGTCACCAACGCCACTTGGGGAGTCCTCGTCTATTCCCCCCCCGTCGCCATTTCTGCCGCCATGACCGGGGTGCTACTGTGGCGCTTGGGGCTGGCGGTCGAGCCGAGTCAACCCACGCGGGCGAGGCTGCGGGCCATGCGACTGGGCTGTTTGAGCGGCCCGGTTTGGCTGTGGCTGTGGCATCAGTTTCCCAAAGAACGGCCCCTGTCCGAGGGGGAACTCCCGGCCGCGACCGCCCTGGCCGTCGTCTTGGTCCTGATCAACCTCCGCCAGGGAGACGATTTCGGATTGTATATGAAACAGCAATTGCTATCTCTCAACGATCTCCTCGACATCGACGCCTGCGGGGAAAAAGCCACCCGCCTGAGTCAACTCAAGCAAGCGGGGTTCAAAGTCCCCTCCGGGTGGGTGCTGCCGGCGATGGGAACCGAAGCCATCGCCCGGGACAACCAGTCCCAGCACCAAGATCAAATCCACTACTTCCAACTCCCCACCCCCAACACCGAATATCCCCTGATCGTGCGCTCCTCCGCCCTGGGGGAAGACGGCGAAACCAGCTCCGCCGCGGGGCAGTACGCCACCATCGGCCCCGTCACCACCGAGGACCAGTTGCGGGAGGCGATCGTCCGCTGCCGAGAATCCTACTGGAGCCCCGAAGCCGCAGCCTACCGCCGACAGCGACACCTCGACGACACCGGCATCGCCGTGCTGATCCAACCCTACATCAGCGCCCAGGTGTCCGGGGTGATGTTCACCCGCAACCCCCTCGACGGGGGGCCCCAGGTGGTGGTGGAAGCCCTGCCCGGGGGGGGTGGTGTCGTGGTGGGCGGGCGCGAGACCCCCCTGCACGTCGAAATCGACACGGAGACCGAAACCGCCACCCACGAGAGTTTGAACCGGGTGGAAGAGGGGGAAAATTCCCTGCTGCCGCGATCGGTGCTGGCCGACCTGGTGGGACAGGCTCAAGCCCTGGAAGCCTTTTACCACGGTTTGCCCCAGGATATCGAGTGGATTTGGGACGGGGAACAGATTTGGCTGTTGCAGTCCCGCCCCATCACCAACCTGCGCCCGATCTGGACCCGCACCATTGCCGCCGAGGTGATCCCCGGCACCATCCCCCCCCTCACCTGGTCGATCAACCGCCCCCTCACCTGCGGCGTGTGGGGGGAAATTTTTACCCTGGTGCTCGGCAATAAGGCGGCGGAACTCGACTTCGCCGAGACAGCCACCCTCCTCGGTTCCCACGCCTATTTCAACGCCACCCTGCTGGGGGAAATTTTTCGGATGATGGGCCTGCCGGAACGGGGTCTGGAGTTCCTGCTGCGGGGGGAGAAGATGGGCAAACCGCCCCTGAAAACCATGCTGGCCTCCCTGCCGGGACTGTGGCTGTTGGTGCAGCGGGAGCGCGGCCTGGTGTCCGAGTTTCGGCGCGATCGCCGGCAACTGTTCGACCCGACTTTAGAGCAGTTGGAAGCCGAATCCGACCCCCGGACTCAAATTCCCGATTCCCTGTCCCTGCCACAATTGAAACAGCGGGTGGAGCGGATTCGGGAGGTGCTCAAACCGGCCACCTATTACAACATCGTCGGGCCCATCGGGTTGGCGGTGCGGCGATCGCTGTTTCGGGTGCCGGAGGAGTGGCTGCCGGTGGAGGACGCGCCGGAAGTGGCCTCGATGCGGGAATTGCAGGCGATCGCCGACCGCCTGCCAGAACGGTCGAACCTGCAAGTTATCGAGGGACAGTTCGCTGAAAATTCCCAATTGCAGGAACAATTCTCCCGGTGGCTGCGGCGGCACGGGTATCTCAGCGAGGTGGGGACGGATATTTCCGTGGCGACCTGGGGGGAACAGCCGGAGACGTTCCGCCAGATGCTGCTGACGATGGCGCAAAATCCGGCCGGCGGTACGGATCGGAACGTGGGGGGGTTGAATCTGTGGCAGCAGTGGCGGTTGGCCCAGTGTCGGGAGCGGGCCGTCGTCAAGGGTGAAATTGCGGAAGTTTACGGGAAGTTGCTGGCTCACCTGCGGCGGACGTTTTTGGCGATGGAGGCGAAAGCCCTGGAGGAGAAGGTATTGCGTCAACCGGGGGATATTTTCTTTTTGGAATGGCCGGAAATACAGGGTTGGAGCGACGGCGGCGACGGCGGGGAACTCGCGGAAATCGTCAAACGGCGACGGCAGGAATACGACCGCGATCGCGATCGCTCCGTCCCCCCCGTGGTGTACGGCAATTTGCTCCCGGAACCCCGGGAAAAACCCCGGGAAGGGCGATCGCTCCTCCGCGGCATCCCGGCCAGCGTCGGGCGCGTGGAGGGGCGCGTCCGCGTCTGCCGCAGCCTCGCCGAGGGGTTGGGTGACGGGGGAGAAAAGCCGATTTTGGTCGTCCCCTACACTGATGCCGGCTGGGCTCCGCTGCTGGTGGGGGCCGGGGCGATCGTCGCTGAAGTCGGGGGCCAGTTGTCCCACGGCGCGATCGTCGCCCGGGAATACGGCATTCCGGCGGTGATGAACGTCTCGGAGGCTATGTCCTACCTCAAAACCGGCCAGCGGGTGCGGGTGGACGGCTACCGGGGCACCGTGGAGATTTTGAAAGATTAGGATTGCTGATCAATAGAGGAGAGCCGATGGAACGAGTGTTGGAACCGGAAGTGATGGACACTTGGGAAGAAGCCGTCGAATACGATTCGATGGACTTTGTAGAGGTCAATACCGCCTTTGCCGAACGGGCGATCGCCCTAGGTCCGACATCGGCGGCCGCGGTGTTGGATGCCGGGACGGGGACGGCCCGAATTCCGATCGCGATCGCCCAACGAAAGCCGGACTGGAAAATAATCGCCATCGACCTCTCCGAAAATATGCTCAAAATCGGCGATCGCAACGTCGCCGCCGCCGGACTCCCACATCAGATCCAACTGGCCTGGGTGGATGCCAAACAGTTGCCCTACGAAACCGGACAATTCGATTTTGT
Source organism: Lyngbya sp. CCY1209 (assembly GCF_035615495.1). GTDB lineage: Bacteria > Cyanobacteriota > Cyanobacteriia > Cyanobacteriales > Microcoleaceae > Limnospira. Next base: position 10,850 of record NZ_JAJENU010000146.1, read on the forward strand.
CATCTCCAACAGCATCGTCCACCACCTCCCCGACCCCCTGCCCTTTTTTCGGGAATTGAACCGGGTATTGAAACCGGGGGGCGGCATCTTCCTGCGGGACCTGCTGCGTCCCGCAGACGAACTCACCCGCGACCGCCTCGTCGAAGAATACGCGGGGGAGAGCACCGATCGCCAAAAACAGCTCTTTCGGGACTCCCTGCACGCCGCCTTTACCGTCGAAGAAGTGCGACGGATGGCCGGGGAAGCGGGGTTGGCCGATTTGAACATTTACCCGTCGAGCGATCGCCACTGGACCGCCGAACGACCCTGGACAAGCCGATCGGCACTTCCCGGCATCGGCCGCACCCGACGGAAACTTTCCGAGCCAAAACCGATTGAGAGTTCCCCGAGCCGCCTATAGTAGACGGGGGGGTGCGATTCGTTCGGGAACGAAATCGGGCTGAAATGCCTTAAATAACCTCCCGGTAAGGCTTTCATCCCCTCGGATGAATATAAGGGATGCACCCCTGACCAGCCTTATAACTATCTGTATGTTCCTAAGTTTGGTATCACAGGATACTAAATGAGGTCGGAACTCTCAGGGTCAAAGAAAATCAGTGATACAAGTTTCTTATACAAGAAATAAGTAAAACTGATAATCTAAGAGAGGAGGCGATAGCCACCCCCAGTTTTAGGATTCACAACCCTAGGATTGAAGCGGGGAACGGAAGGCGGTGAG
>NZ_JAJENU010000147.1:0-13006 GCF_035615495.1 Lyngbya sp. CCY1209
AGGGGTGGTGGGTTACGGCGCGGATGAAAAGTTGTGGGTTTTTCCGAAAAATTACTGCCGCGCCTAACCCACCCTACAAAAATTTCTCTATATTTTGCCCGACCCGTCAATTTTGATGTAAACTATAACTTTAAAATCATCATTGAATGCACCCATAAATTTTATCACTCGCGATGAATCATTTCTCCCGACGTCACTTCCTGCAATTTGCATCTGCAGCCTTCGCGACACTGGGGATTCACCCCCTCGTCTTTCAACGCCAAGCCCGACGCTACGGGCAAGCCCTGGCCGAAAGTACGCCCCGAAAATTGGCGTTGCTGGTGGGCATCAACAGCTACGCCGACCAACCCCTCCAAGGCTGCGTCAACGATACGGAATTGCAGCGACAATTATTGATCCACCGCTTCGGTTTTAACCCCAAAGATATCTATATTTTATCCGATAAAGAAGCGACCCGCGAAGGCATTTTGACCGCCTTTGAAGAACATTTAATCAAACAAGCCAAACCCGGAGATATCGTCGTCTACCACTATTCCGGACACGGTTCCCGCATTTTCGACCCCGAACCCATTTTGAGAGGGGTGGGAAATACGCCACAACTCAACGGCACCTTCGTCCCCGTTGACGGCACGTTACCCGCCGGATATCCCGACGTCGGCGGCAGTGTCAAAGATATTATGGGACACACTCTATTTTTGTTGAAGTCTGCTTTACAAACGGAAAAAGTTACGGTCATTTTGGATAGCTGTTTTGCGGGCGGGGCGACCCGAGACGTGCGGTTTCGTTCCCGAGACGGGGGCAGAAATATTTTGGTTTCTCCCGAAGAAAGAGCCTATCAAGAATGGTGGTTATCTTATCTGGATATGTCCCCAGAAGAATTCGTCAACGGCTACCGGACGGGGGTGGCGAAAGGCATTGCTTTGGCAGCAGCAGCCCCCAATCAATTGGCACGGGAACAAAATATTAATGGCTTTCAGGCGGGAATTTTTACTTATTTACTGACCCATTATCTTTGGCATAAAGACAGCAATATCGACCAAATTTTCAAGAAAATCACCCCCGAAATTCCCTCGTATTTTCGGCAAGTTCCCCGCTACGAAGTGAAGGTGGGAAGCGGATATCAACTCGAAAATCCCTATTTTGTCGAAACGCCCAATTCTCCCGCCCAAGCCACCGTCATCGGGGTGAGTGGGAAGGATGCCCGGTTGTGGTTGGGGGGTGTCGATTTGCGAAAGGTGGGGGCGGGGACGGTTTTTGAGGCGGTTGGCGATGCTGGACGGGTGCGGGTGGTGTCCCGGGATGGTATCGTGGCGGCAGCGACTCTCGAGAACGCGGTGACGGTGGGAACGCCCTTGCAGTTGTCGGTTGAAGCGTCTTGATGCCATACCGACCCGGATCGCAAAGAAACAATTCCGACAGTAATTAATCATTCAAAAATTCGGTTTTCAACCCCCTTTTTCCGGGGACTAAAATCGAATATTTTCTGTTTAGCAAATCCCCTTTTTGTCAGATCCCCCCAGCTTGCGAAGGGGGAGATCCCCAAGGGTCCCTGGATTTTTGGAGATTTAACCGAATTCGATAAAATTATTAATTATTAATGATCCATTATTAATTGTTAATTGTTCTGCCGGCTGTCCCGCCGCCCCAACTCGTAAACGCCGCACAGGATGGCGACAATGACGCCGATGCTGATCGACCAACTGCGGCCCAGGGTGACTTCCACCACCCAATTGCAGAGTCCTCCGATCGCCAGAAAGGGTATGATGCTGAAAATGGAGGCCCAAAACGCATTTTGGGATTCTCGGGCCCGGCGGGTGCGTTCAAATTCTTCCTGGGAAGTGTAGAGCGATCGCTCCGCAAAGTTGAACCAGCGGGTCAGTTGCTCCATCACCCATTCGCTCACCGGAGAAAACCCCCAGTACAGGGCCAGTGACCACAATGCCGTCCCCGCGATCGCCGTGGCGTTGAGAGTGAATGTAAACGGAAAAATGTCGGTCAGCATGGGTCATTTGATGGCAGCGTTAGCAAAAACTTAACATAAATTTGCAAAACTTGTTCGATCCGCCCCCATCATCGAGTAGAATACTCCGTCATAAGTCTGCAAACATTCGATCCGGTCGGTCGCCCGGGATCGCAGAATCTCCGAGGTGGGCGATCGCACCACCCATCGCAATTCGCTCGATTGAAATCCCTTGTGGTGCATCCAGCCATGCAGTTTCGGTGATTGAGGAATCAAGAATTATGGCAAAATTCCAACCGCTACGGGCGCTCAAGCGTCACATCCACCCCAAACAGATAGCGTTGCTGGCGACGGGATGCATCGGTTTGAGCTTGATTCCCCTGGGGGGACAACAATTGCAAATGGGCGTCCGAGAGGCCCGGGCCTCCCAGGTCGCCGTGGGAATCAACTGGAACGGCGCCTCCTTCCCCGTCGAAAACTTTCTCGAATACACCTCCCCCTTCGGCTACCGCGGCAGCGGATTTCACTACGGCCTGGACCTGGCCGCCCCGATGGGCAGCTACATCCGCAACTGGTGGACCGGACAGGTGGTCGAAGTCTGGGAAGACGGCCGCTGCGGCACCGGGATCGTCATCCAGTCGGGCCAGTGGGAACACATCTACTGCCACGTCCAGGGATACGTCCAAAAAACCGCCGACGGCACCTATTTTATCGATCGCGACGGTGGCATCCAACTCCGGCAAGGGCAAATGGTCCCGGCCGGAGCCCGCATCGCCCGAGTCGGAATGACCGGCAGAACCACAGGCCCCCACTTGCACTGGGGGCTCAAGTATGGCGGACAGTGGGTCGATCCGGCCCGGGTGCTCATCGCCATGTACGACCAGCAGAATCGCCGATATTCTCAACGTTAGATAACCGGAAACGGGGGCGGGGCGGATGTCCCCCATTCCCGACTCTCTCTAGGCTTTTTTCAAGCCGATCGCCATCTGCCGTTCCGGGAGCGTCGTGTACTCGGCCACCAGGCGGCGGAACTCTTCCCCTTCAATGGTTTCCATCTCCAAAAGCAAATCCACCAGGCGATCGAGCAAGATCCGGTGGTCCCGCATGATCCGGCGGGCGCGATCGTAGCCCCGGAGCGCGATCGCCCGGATCTGGTGGTCGATTTTCGTCGCTACCTCCTCAGAATATTCCGACTGGCTGGGGAAGCCCCGCCCCAAAAACACCTGTTCGCCGGGATGTTCCAGGGCCACCGGACCCAAGTCGGACATCCCGTAGCGCGTCACCATCTCCCGGGCCAAATTCGTCACCATTTGGATGTCGTTGCTGGCCCCGATGGTCACTTCCGCTTCCCCGAACACCTCCTGCTCCGCGGCCCGCCCGCCCAAAGCGATGGCGATCTGATCCATCAGCCAAGCCCGGGTGTAGAGGCCGCTATCGACCATCTCCTCGTTGAACATCTGCTGGGCGAACCCGCCCACGCCCCCCGATCGCGGGATAATCGTCACTTTGTTGAGGGGGTCGGAATTTTCCAAAAGCGTCATCAACAGGGCGTGTCCGACCTCGTGGTAGGCGATCAGCCGCTTTTTCTTGCAGTCTAGGAGGGGCGTCAGCGCCAGCCCGATCGTGATCCGGTCGATCGCGTCATCGATCTCTAAGAGCGAAATCGCATCTTTGCGCCGCCGAGCCGTCAAAATCGCTGCCTCGTTGAGCAAGTTCGCCAGATCCGCCCCGGAGAGCCCCGGAGTCCGCCGTGCGATCGCTTCCAAAGAGACATCATCCGCCAACTTCTTATTACGGGCGTGCACTTTCAGGATGCCCAGACGGCCGTTGTAGCTCGGCAAATCTACGATCACCTGGCGATCGAACCGTCCGGGCCGCAGCAGCGCCGCATCCAAAACATCTGGGCGGTTCGTCGCCGCGATCACGATAATCCCCGGATTCCCCTCGAACCCGTCCATCTCCGTCAACAACTGGTTGAGAGTCTGTTCCCGCTCGTCGTTGCCGCCCCCGATGCCTGCGCCCCGCTGCCGGCCCACAGCATCAATTTCGTCGATAAAGATCAGGCAGGGCGCGTTCTCCTTCGCCTTTTTGAACAGATCCCGTACCCTAGAGGCGCCCACGCCGACGAACATTTCCACGAATTCCGAACCCGAAATGCTGAAAAAGGGTACCCCCGCTTCCCCGGCGACGGCCTTCGCCAGCAGGGTTTTACCCGTTCCGGGAGGACCCACCAACAGCACTCCCCTGGGAATTTTAGCCCCGATCGCGGTGAATTTTTCCGGGGATTTCAAAAAGGTGACGACCTCCTGCAATTCTTCCTTCGCCTCTTCGATCCCCGCCACGTCGTCGAACAGAATCCCGGTTTTCGCCTCCATCTGGAACCGCGCCCGGGATTTGCCGAAATTCATCGCATTTCCGGAAGACTGGGTGGAGCGACGCAGGATCATCAGCAGGAACGCCAAAACCACCACGATCACCAGGATATTGACCACCAAACCCATCGCCGCGCTGTTGTCCGCCGAGGGTTTCACTTCGTAGTCCACGTTCTGAGCCCGGATGGCGTCCATCAGTTCCGGGTTGGTGTCGAAGAGTCCCACATATCGGCTCTGCTCTTGATTTTCCGCGTCCGTGTAGGTGACTCTCGCCATCTGTCGGGAGGGATCTTCTTGGATTTTGATCACCTGTCCCGCTTCGATTTTCTGCAATAACTCGGTGTAGCTGAGGCGATCGGAATTGTTCTGGGCGAAGGCGGGAGTCCCCAACAGGATGCTCTGGGCGATCGCCCAACTCCCCAAAATCCGCCACAGATGCTTTTTGGTCACTGACGGTTTCACGGCCCGCCGTCCGAATCCGTCGATCCAGGAACCTTTCATATCAATATTTGCCCTTTCCTGTTGCTGTATCCTCTTTCAGTCTAAATCGAGGCGTTTCTATAGTGTAGCGCTCCCCCAGTCTGAGGGTTGGGGAGGTCAAATTGGTGCGATCGCCATACGCCTCTTCAATATCTGTAGCACAGGCATCTTGCCTGTGATCACAAGCGAGATGCCGATTTGACGCGACGATCGCAACTATCGCGCCATGCCGTAACAACGGTTTGGGGGCGATCGCAGATCTATTATTTATGATCGAGGTTACAGTTGTCACAAAACTGCCCATGTCCTTCCAATACCCCGTCCCCCAAACCGATCCGCCGCGATCGCCCCGGGAAACCCTTCCCACCATGTACGATTTGCCCAGCGAAGACCCGGAGGAACCCGGATTGCCCGACGAATTTCACTACCGCCAACCCCCCCTCCTGAGTCAAACCTTTCAACCCAAAACATATCCGCCGGAGCAGGTTTTTAGTGCCGGGGATATGAACCTTTATTATGATATTCGTCACTTTTCTTGGTACAAACGCCCGGATTGGTTCGGAGTCGTCGGCGTGTCGAAACTTTACGACGATCGCGACTTGCGTTTGAGCTATGTGATGTGGCAAGAAATGGTGCCTCCGACGGTGGTGGTGGAACTGTTGTCGCCGGGGACGGAAAGAGAAGACTTGGGCCGGACGACGCGCCTGAGTACCGCTCCGCCCACCAAATGGGAAGTTTACGAACAAATTTTAAAGGTTCCCTATTATATTGTTTTTGACCGCTACAGCGATCGCCTGCGGGGGTTCGTCCTCACGGCGGGTTTTTATCAAGAATTGCAGTTGGCGGAACCCAAAATTTGGATACCCCAATTGGAGTTGGGTTTGGGATTGTGGGCGGGAGAATATGAAGGAATGAACCGCCTCTGGCTGCGGTGGTACGATGGGGAGGGAAATTGGATCTCGACCCCCGCCGAACAAAAGGCGATCGTCCAGGAAGAATTGGAAACTGAACGACGGCGGACGGAAACTGAACGTCAACGGGCCGAAACTGAACGTCAACGGGCAGAAACCGAACGTCAACGGGCAGAAACCGAACGGGAGCGATCGCGGCGTCTCGAAGAATTGTTGCGCTCCCACGGCATCGATCCCGACCTTTGAACCAGATAAATTATCCCATTTTTTGGGGCGATCGCGTTTCAATTGGGGCGAAAATACAGCGTTTACCGGGCTTGCGAGGTACGATTCCGGGTTCAAAGTCCCCATCCCCCCCTACCCCCCCTTTGTAAGGGGGGAGTTCAAGGGGGATAATGGCGGATCGAACCGTATCGCAGCAGATCGGCAACTGCTATATTCATCGATTCAATTAATGGAGAGATAAACAATGAATGAATTGCTCCGACAAGTAGTCGAAGAGATCCAAAAACTTCCCGAGGACGAACAAAATGCGATCGCCCGTCATTTTTTGAGCGAACTCCGGGAAAAAAAGATCCGAGAAGATTATAAAATTGTCGCCGATTATGGAGAAAAATCGTTCTCAAATTCTCCCCGTTATCGTTGGGATATATCCATTTACAATCGCGAAAATCAACGGATATTAATCGTCGAGGTCAAGCGTAGCTCGAATGCTTCACTAGATTGGGCGATGCAATTGAGGCATCAAATCTTTGCAAACGACAATTTTCCGATCGCCCCTTACACTATGCTTGTTTTTACCGATAAAATCTATTTGTGGTGCGATCGCCATCCCCAAGATCTCACATTGGAACCTTCCTATATTATCGATGCAACTCCAATTTTCCAACCTTACTTTGAACGATCTAAAGTCACGGCGGAACACATCAGTGAATACAGTTTTGCAATGATTGTTGCTTCTTGGTTGAGAGAAATAATTCGGGTTGCAAATTTTCCCGAGGATCGCGATCGGCTTCAAGAATGGCTGGTCGAATCCCGACTTTTGAGCGCGATCGAAGGTGGCGACGTGAGATATGAGGATTGGGCGTGAATATCTACGTCGAAACGAAAAATCAGAATTGAATCGTTGGAATTGTAGGATGATCTTCGATTTTGCCGAAGGCTTGAGATTTATTGAATCTCAAATCTCGTCCTAATTGATTGGAATAACGAAAAAATGCGCCGCCTCTGGCTGCGGTGGTACGATGGGGGGGAATGGGATGGAGATCCTGGGCGAACGACGGCGGGTCAAAGCGGAACGGGAGCGATCGCGCTCCAACAGTATCGCTCCCGACGATATTATCCCATTTTCCGGGACGATCGCTTTTCAATCGGGGCGATCGCGACAACCGTTTCAATATCCTCTAAAATATTGACGGGTTCTTGGGCGGGTTCCCTCGACTCCAGAAAAATGACAACGCGGGAGAAGCTCTCATGATCAACGGTGTGATGATGCAATACTTCCACTGGTACATCGACTCGGACTCGATCCTGTGGGACCAACTCAAACCCAACGCCCGAGAACTCGCCGATGCCGGAATTACCGCCCTCTGGCTGCCTCCCGCCTACAAAGGCATGGGGGGAACCCACGATGTCGGCTATGCCACCTACGATCTCTACGATCTCGGAGAGTTCGATCAGTGCGGGACCGTCCGCACCAAATACGGCGATCGCCAACAATATCTCGATGCCATTCACGCCGTCCAAACTGCCGGAATTCAAGTCTATGCCGACGCCGTCCTCAACCACAAAATGGGGGGCGAGTCCACCGAAATGGTGCGGGCGACACCCTACTCGACGGGCGATCGCATCCATCCCAAAGGCGACCTGAGAGATGTCAAATCCTACACCCAGTTTAAATTCCCCCGCCGCCAAGGTCAATATTCCGATTTTCAGTGGAACTGGCAGCACTTCGATGCGGTCGATTACGACGATTTAACCAAAGAAAAAGACACCATTTATTTGTTTGACGGCAAAGTTTTCGATGATTATGTCGCCCTCGAAAAAGGCAACTTCGCCTACCTGATGGGATGCGATCTCGACTTCCAAAATCGCGACGTTCGGGACGAAATCATCAACTGGGGAAAATGGTATCTCGACACCACCGGAGTGGACGGTTTCCGCCTCGACGCCATCAAACACATCTCCGCCTGGTTCTTCCCCGAGTGGATTGACGAACTCGAAAAACACGCCCAAAAAGATCTGTTCGTCGTCGGAGAATATTGGTACAACAACATCGACACCCTGCACTGGTACATCGGCACCCTCGGCGGCCGGATGTCCGTCTTTGATGTCCCCCTCCACTACAAATTTTACTACGCCAGCAAATCCCACGGACATTTCGACATGAAGACGATCCTCGATCACACCCTCATGAAGGAACGCCCCATCAATGCCGTCACCTTCGTCGAAAACCACGATTCCCAACCCTTACAATCCCTGGAAGCCCCCGTCGAACCCTGGTTTAAACCCCTCGCCTATGCGCTGATCCTACTGCGCCGCGAAGGCTATCCCTGCATTTTCTACGCGGATTATTACGGGGCACAATACGAAGATTACGGACACGATGGCAACCGTTATAAAATTCTCCTTCCCTCCCACCGCACGATACTTGACCAGTTATTATACGCCCGCCACCGCTACGCCTACGGGGAACAGTACGACTATTTTGACGACTACAATACAATCGGTTGGACTCGTTTGGGAGATGAAGAACATCCCGAAGGTTTAGCCGTGATTATGAGTGACAATATCCCCGGGCAAAAATGGATGGAAGTGGGCAAACCCAACGCCAAATTTACCGATCTCACCGGACACGTCAAAGAACCTGTCCACACCAACGAATGGGGGTGGGGGCAGTTTTTCTGCTGCGGCGGTTCGGTGTCCGTCTGGGCGCAAGAAAACAATTGATAATTGATCATTGATGATTGATAACTTTTTCTGATTTTTGGGGGTGGATGCTGGGGAGAGGGCGAATGCCATTCGCCCCTACTTTTTTGGGTGGATTTTTATTTTTTGAAAAAAATTAAGAAATGTTAAAATTTTTGCCTTTTTTTGGGGAGGGGGTTGCTTTTGGGGTTGACTTCCGGTATTATTTTAGATAATGGGAGTGGTTGCAAAAATATTATTTTTAGCACCACTCCCATTATGGGGGATTATGTCAATAGTCTACCGCGAATCGCCGCCCCCTGTCAACCCCCCCTCGCCCATTTCCAAGCATCAGAAAAAAAAATTTTTCTGAAAGTGAGATATTAAAGGCAGTGTAATTCCCGACTCCCGACTCCCGACTCCCGACTCCCTAAGATCGCATCTGTTCGACAGTTGCGATCGCCCATTCGATGACCTGGGTTCCCAAACTCACCGTATCCAACAAATCAATTTCCCGAATCCCCGTCGGGCTGGTGACATTCACTTCCGTCAGGTAGCCGCCGATCACGTCCAACCCGACGAAATACAACCCGTCTTCGAGGAGTTTTGGCGTGACTTTTTCACAAATTTCCAACTCGCGATCGCTAATTTCCGTTTTCGCCACCCGCCCGCCGACGGCCATGTTTCCGCGAAATTCTTTGCCCGTGGGGATGCGATTCACCGCCCCGATGGGCTTTCCATCCAACAAAATGATCCGCTTGTCGCCCTCTTTTGCCGCGGGTAAATAGGTCTGCACCATCACCGGTTCGGAGCCCCGGCGGGTGCTGATTTCGATCAGGGAATTGAAATTGCGATCGCCGGGTTCGAGAAACAGAATCCCCTCCCCGGCTTTCCCCCCCAGCGGCTTCAAAACCCCCGCCCCCTGGCGTTCCACAAATTCCCGGATCACCTCTTTTTCCCGGCTGACGATCGTTTCCGGGAGCACCTCGGTGAATTGCAGGGCGTACATTTTTTCATTCGCCGCCCGCAACCCTTTGGGAGCGTTCACCGTCAGGGTTTTGGCGCGATCGATGTAATCCAAAATATAAGTAATGTAGAGATAGGGAATCGTCACCGGCGGATCGATCCGCATGAACACCGCATCCATCGCCTCCAAAGGCTGCAATGTGGCATCTCCCAAATTAAACCAGATTTTCTCCGCCACCCAGCGCGCGCCCTCCCGAACAATCGGCGTCAGGCGGACGGGAGTCAGCGTCGCCCAGGCTTTTCCATCAATCACACTCAGTTGGTGGGCCAACGTCACCCACACTTCGTGACCCATCTCCTGAGCCGCCTCCATCATGGCGACGCTGCTATCGTGGACGGGGTTCAAGTTCTCGATGGGATCGATAATGAAGGCGAATTTCATGGACCGGATTGCGAGTGGGCGAAATTAATCATACCCCCAAGCCGGTGTCAGTGGTTTGGGGGTATTGCCGAACGGTGCGACTCTAGGCGGCGAGGAGGGGATCGAGTTCGCCCTGGGCGTCGAGGGCGTGGAGGTCGTCACAGCCGCCGACGTGTTGGCCGTTGATAAAGATTTGGGGGACGGACCGGCGTCCGTTGGCGCGTTCGGCCATTTGATCCCGCGCTTCCTCATCTCCGTCGATGACGTATTCGGTGAACTCCCAGCCTTTCTCTTTCAGGAGGGCTTTCGCCCGCAGGCAAAAGGGACAGCGGCTCCAGGTGTAGATTTCGATGGCATTATCCATAGGTCTGTCAGGAACTTTAGTAACATTTCTTAATATTTTATGCCAAATCGGTCTGAATTGGCAATTGTCTTGCGATCGCTTCCTCAACTGCGGCCCGACACCGCCCCACCCGACAGCGATGAGAAACCGGGTTTCTATGAAAGTTTCTCGTTCCCCGGCACAGGGCCACCCAGAAACCCGGTTTCCAGTCACTTAATTGGATAGCCTCGAACCCTTCAAAACTTCCTTCAAACTCGACACCTCATTTAAAATCGCCATCTCCCGGGCACATTCCTCCTGTAGAATTTTCAGATAGCGTTGCTGCCGCGCCCGAAATGCCTCCGGGTCCTGAGTCTCCACATTGGACAAACTCGATTTCAACATTGCGATCGCCATATTAATCGCCGACAGAGGACTCCGCAACTCCTCCGACAAACGATCCAACAATTCCTCGTGGGAATGGCTTTGCTGTTGAAGTTCTTGCATCCGCTGCTTGAGTTGTAGTGCCCGCCGGTGTTCCTCGTCGAGCTCGGCTAAATATCGCCGCTGTTTTTTGAGACGGGCGCGAATTGCGTTGAGAAGTTCCTGGGGAGAACAGGGTTTGGAAAGATAATCATCCGCCCCCAACTCCATGCCCAAACGCTGGTCGGCGCGATGGACTTTTGCCGTCAGAAAAAGAAACGGAATTCGCGCCGTGTCGGGGTTTTCCTGCAACCGTTGCAGGACTCCGTAACCGTCCATATCCGGCATCATAATATCACAAACGATCGCATCGGGACGGTAGAATCGAGCCCGATCGATCCCTTCCTCGCCGTTGGATGCGCCGACGGCATTGAATCCTTCATTCTCCAAGATTTCCAGGATATTGTCGCGAATGGAGTCTTCATCCTCAATAATCAAAATCGTCATCATTGATTGTTACCTGCGATCGCTTCAACCGTTTTGATCGGATTTGCCGTCAAGGGGGTAACGTTGTCCCCAGCTTTTTTGTCCACCCTGCCGCTGATGTCGGAAAATTTTATTTTTCTCGTCCATCCAGATTAACATAACTCGGGCGTTTCTCTCCGGGCGATCTGGGTGGGTGCGATCGCCCCGAGCGAAAATTGAGATGGAAAATTTATCATTTCTCAATCATCGGTGACTTTTTTTGACAAAACTTAATCGATAAATTTATAAAATCTTAGTGAAGAATTGTAAATAAATATTGGTTAAGAAAATTTGTATTTTTCCTCCGTTAATCGATACAATAATACCAGAGATTTTAAAGACGGGTTGCGCGCATCGGGACCGTGTAAATGGCGACCCGATGGATCGGTAAATCTACGGAAAAACTGAAACCGCCCCCGGGCAGGATTTCAGACTGAACGGACTATCAATGGGAGATCTCATCAAATGAATGGAAATGAAATCATCGATCGCTACATGAAAGGGGAACGAGATTTTCGAGGGCTCGATCTGATGGCGGCAAACCTGATCGGCGCCGAACTGATTTCCGCCAACCTGTCGGGCTCCAACCTCAAAGAAGCCTCCCTCGCCCGCGCCCACTTGGAACGCTGTTTTATCCAAGAAGCCAATCTCAGCGGCGCCTTTTTGTACGGCACAAACCTCCACTATGTCAAACTCAAAGACAGCCGTCTAATTGAAGCCGATCTCACCAAAGCCAACCTCAGCGGTGCCCACCTCGCCAAAGCCGATTTGATGGGGGCAAAACTCAGCGGTGCCATCCTGACTTGGGTGACGCTTTTCCGCGCCAACTTGCCGGGGGTGAACCTCTGCGGCGCCAACCTCAACGGCATCAATTTGCGGTCCGCAAACTTAGAAAAAGCGAACCTGAACTGGACGAACTTGAGTGGTGCACGGCTGAGTGGCGCCAACTTGCGAGGGGCGCAGTTGAACGGCGTTAAACTCGACGGAGCATTTCTAAATGGACTGCAATTGGAGGGCATCGACTTCAGCAGTTTGGAACTGAATCAAGTCAAACTCAGCGGCGCGAAACTGATGGGTGCGAACCTGCGAGGAACCAGCCTCCGGGATTCTCAACTGCGCTTCACCTGCTTGGATGACGCCAACTTAGAACGGGCGGATTTGCACGGCAGCAACATTCGCGGCGGCCAGTTTATCCAAGCCAATCTGATGCAAACTAACCTGGAAGAATGCGATTTAAGGACTGCCGATTTGAGTCACACGAACTTGAATCTGGCGAATCTGCGCGGCGCCGATTTGAGCAACGCGAACCTGCGCGGCGCCTATTTCTGGGGCGCCAATTTGGACGGCGCGAACCTGCGCGGCGCCGATTTGCGGGATGCGAGCTTGCGGAATGCCAAGTTGAACGGGGCGAACCTGCAAGATGCGATTTTGACCGGTGCGACCCTGCCCGACGGCCGCATTCACGGTTAATATCTACAGCTATCAGCAGTCAGCTTTCAAGTCAATCCAGTAGTCCAGTAGTCCAGTAGTAGACCGTTTCGGCTCAAATGAGGCAAAATTCCCAACGTAGCATCGGGCATCTTGCCTGTGGATTCAGATCCGATCGCCTCATTTAAGATAAAACTCTCCAGTAGGGTGGGTTAGTAGTCCAGTAGGGTGGGTTAGGCGCGGCAGTAATTTTTCGGAAAAACCCACAACTTTTCATCCGCGCCGTAACCC
>NZ_JAJENU010000148.1:0-218 GCF_035615495.1 Lyngbya sp. CCY1209
AAATACTACCGAACAGGTATGGCAAAACTGAGTAATGGGGACGAAAGGAAGGATAAGTGGATTTTCCAAACTAAGGATGGTTTACGACTCCAAAAACACGCTTGGACTCCCATAGTCTACCACACGCTGGTCAGACCGAAAGCATCGACGTATGACGGAAATTGGGTCTACTGGGCAACGAGGAGAGGGAAATCACCAGAAATCTCAAACCGAGAAGC
>NZ_JAJENU010000149.1:0-6218 GCF_035615495.1 Lyngbya sp. CCY1209
GAAATTCCCTCGACATCAGGGTTTAAAGGTTTGTCCCTCTGAGGAAACTGTAAACAGACGAGCGCGCACTGCTATATAAAAGATGAAAAGTATGTATCATCGATGGTCGAGCTTAAATATGGGTGTTGATGAGTGGTATCAATAGAGAATTAACCCCCCATCCGAGAAGCGGCTTATTTGACAAGCACCTTCCGGGTACGCCTCAAGTCGCAAGACTGTTGAGAAAAGAGGGAAAGGCTCATGTGTTTAAAGACCGTGCTACAATGGAGTTTGTTGTGCGGGCTATTATAGAAAGAGGCGAACTTACAGGAGTTGAAGATCGAAATGATGATTACGATCGCTATGGGCTATATTTTGAGGAACCGATCGGGTATCAGATAAGATCTGATGGTAGCCGGCTGAAACTTTATTACGCCGAAATTAAAATTGTTAAAGGAGATAATAAATACCATGTTATCCCTCGCACAAAACCTCGTCGATCGGAGCGATAATTGGGAATTTATCGAGTTATGGGTAGATCCGATTATCTTTCCACCTCGGATTTTGATGTTGGTCGGTAGCCAACAGGGAAATTGTTGTATTTATGATGCGACTGCCAACTACAAACCTTTGTTTGAAAGCGCTGTTTATGATGAAGCTCATTCGTGGCTAGTTGAGGATGATTACGAGCGCGTGGATGGTCGGATTTTATCTGGAGAAATTTTTTAGTTTAAGCGATCGCCTTTTGGGGGCTAAGGGGCGATCGCCGTCAAGCATCTTCGATTATAAAAAATTTTATCATTTCCGCCATCGGACATGGCACGCTTCGGCGCGATCGCACCATCATCGAGATATAATTGTAAAGTGCATCAAAGTGAAACCCAACCGACACCCGCTCAAAATGTAGCAGTGAAGAAACCGGGTTTTTTAGAGAGTGCTTCGGTTCCCATCCAAAATGTTGATAAAAACCCGGTTTCTAAATCCCTGGTGTTGATGTTGAGTTCCGCTCTCGTTCAACCCCACCAAAACAATGAAACACCATTTAAGAGTCTATGCAGTCCTATCGTTGATGAGTACCTGTCTGTTTTGGGCCGGTCCGGTTCAGTCGCAGCGATCGTCACCCTGTTCAAACCAGAACCAAGAGCGACCTTCATCCAACCGTCGCGAAGTGGTCAACCGTGAATCGGGTTTGCGGTTTCAGATTCCGGCAAACTACCACACGGAGCTCAGACGAGATTCTGGCAATAGCAGAAAATTATCAATTGTTGTGCGGAACCCGGCTGATGTGGCATTTATGGAATGTGCGGAACGGGAAAGAATGAGAGGCTATGGACACCAAGTTTCTGACGTGATCGTTAGCCTTGAACCGCGTCCGAGTAATGTCCGTAATGTCCGCGATATTGTGCGGGAGGTGGCTCAAAGTGGCGGGGGTCAGATCGTATCTGGAGAGTCCGGCTTTACGACGATCGCGGGACGGGAGGCTGTGGTTTATACGGTGCAAACCGTTTATCCTGAGCGTCATCGGTATGCGCGGCTCATCCACCCGAATGGACGATATATTGTCAATATTTCGACCGGAGATTATGGCGAAAGAATCGATCCCATTGATTTGCAGGTGATGAACCTGATCATGTCTTCGATGGCGATCGAGTTTTAGGTAAACGTAGGTTGGGTTGGGGAACGAAACCCAACACATTAATACTTGGGTGTTGGGTTTCACTGTTGTCACCCAACCTACAAAAAAATAACTGCGTTCCACTACCAAAAAGCCAGTTTTCCCACCCACAACCCATCCGCTACATCCGTTTCAACATCCGCTGCTAACCCAACCTCGCCAACTCACTAACCACTCAATTGTCTGGTGTATTACTAACCCGCCTTGAAATCAATTTCAAGGCTCACAGCAAAAGTCCACTCAAGTGGACTCGGTTAATCAATATCTGGGTAGGGATAAATAAACCGGTAGGATCAATTTTTCACCCCTACTCAGTAAAAAGTAGGTTGGGTTGAGGAACGAAACCCAACAGATTAATACTTGGGTGTTGGGTTTCACTGTTGCCACCCAACCTACAAAAAACAACTCAAAATGTAGCAGTGAAGAAACCGGGTTTTTTGCCAGAGTGCTTTGGTTCCCATCCAACATTTTGGTAAAAACCCGGTTTCTAAATCCTGGGTGTTCAACCTGGGAACAAAGTTAGACCGTATTGGGGGCAGAGATAGGACAAACTGGAAGGGACGTTCCGAATAACAGCCATGCCCCGTCCATCCCGAATCCTCAAACCCGGATACTGCTACCATATCACTGTCCGATGCAACAACCGCGAGTTCAAGCTGACCCGCCTGGAATGCCGGAAAGTGCTGCTCTATGCCATCAAGAAAGCGCTGGAAAAGTTCCGGTTTAAACTGTACGGACTCTGCATCATGAGCAATCACGTCCACTACCTGATCGAACCTCGACAGCCAGAAGATTTACCCAAACTCATGCACTGGTTGAACTGGTACGCCGCCATGTGTTTCAACCGGATGCTGAACCGCACGGGTCACTTTTGGGAAAAACGATACCACAGCAGCGCTTTTGCGACCACGGACAAGCAACGGGCGCTGAACACTTTACGGTACATTCACGCCAATCCCAAAGCCGCCAATATGCAGCCCGGATTCTTTTATGATTTCTCCAACTACGGTACTTATGACCGGCTCACGGATGACGGATTGACGAAGTGGCATCCGGCGTTTTTATCGTTGGGAAATACCCTGGACGAATGCGCCCGGAAGTATCGGGGATTCTGTAAGAAATACAAGCCGAAACCTAAGCCGGAGAAGCGATATCACTGGGGCAGCAAGTTTTTACCGAAAGTGATTCGAGGGAAACACAAAACGGCACCGGGACAAATGAAACTCCCTTGGATTCCTCCCGACGTGGAGAGTGGGGAAGTCTCCGAGGTCGCAGAGAAGTTCGTCAAAGCCAACTGCTATGACCCCCAAGTGGCGATGCAGCGGTTCAATGATTCTTGAACCCAGAACCCACCTGGCATCCGTGTCAGGAGCCACTCCACCTCGCTGTTGCAGCCACAACATCATCGATCGCTCAAGTTGCTGGCGTACCCAACTTTTATCAGGCAAATGCGTGAGCCCTTCGGCAAATGCCAACCGCAAATCTGCCAGCCACGCATCCCGATCGCTCTTTAAGGCGGTAAAGGCTTGCTCATAACTGGCTACCACCAACTCCAACATTTGCCGAATCACCTCAGCATCCGCAAATCCGGGTAAAATGTCCGGCAACATCGCCGGAAGTTGCGGCTCTCTGTTTTCCAAAATCAGGTAGTGCAAATCGGCAAATACCCCCGCCATTAAAGAATGCAACGAGGTAAACAACTGGCAAAACCGCGCATCGTCTTCGGCAACATAGGGATAGTGGCGATCGAAAGGAATTCCATCCGCAAGGTCTTCCTGTTCGCTTCGCCAAACATTGAGTCCCGCCATTTGCTGAGGGTAGCGTTGTCTGAGTTCTTCTTCCGTTTTCCCTTGAGCGATCCGCTTGTCATAAACTTGGGTTTTCCACAACCGTACCCGCTGACGTGCAAACTCATCGAGAATTTCTAAGTAAGGCAAATCGGCGATCGCAGTTTTGTAGTTGTAGATTTCTGCACCGCCACTCCAATACGCGACCCGCAGGTTAATCGTTTCGCCGCTGGTTTCCGATTCGAGAACCAAAACCGATTCCGATCGCAGTTGATTGAACAGGGTTTTGATGCTGCTACCACCGCCGAAACGGTTGCTATCCCAGGCGCGATCGAGCAATTCCACCGGGCGATCGTCCGTTTCCAGGGGAAAGTGGCGATCGAACAGAGTTCGCATTTTTTGAGCAATGCGCTTTTCCAGTTTAGGGAAATCCGCACCGTTGCCGAAGCGATCGTAATCGATTTCTGGAGGAGCGAGAATAATCTGAAGCGGTATGGGTTGACGATTGGGATGAGCGGAAATAATATCTTCAGGAACCAGTCGCAGAGGCCAGTTGTCAACGCGCTTGTGATACCAAGGTTGCTGACGAGCGGTTTCGCGCTGTTCCTGAACCACCATCAACTGAGTTTCACGGTTTCCTCGAAGTAGCTCTAGCTGTAGCTTGCGTTGCTTTTTAAACAGTTCGCGCTGAAGCTGGAAGTTACCTTCTTGGCTGGCTTTTTGAATCGCGAGGCGGTTGTCTTCCACCTCTTTTTGCGCTTCTCGGTTTTTATTGGCATTTCGGGTGTTGGCGATCGCATTGACAATCCCTGCCGTGGCTACCCCAATGCCGCCTGCAATCGACTGGAATAAATGAAAAACCATCGTTTAAACCCCTCCAAACTGCACAAAACACAAATAGGCTCCCGCACCGATCGCACCTTTCGAGGTATTAGGTGAACAGGGAACGGCGTGACCGTTTTTGTCGTATATTTTACCGGCACATTGCCAACCCAAGAGATGGTGGTTGTCGTCGTACACCTTGCCATCACGATCGACATAGCCAATATGGTAGTGACTTTTATTATAAAAATGTCGATTTTTGACATAGCCAACATATTCATAATCAGAGGATCCGCTGCCGTAGTGTCGATAAACGTTTCCATGATCGTCAATGGTCGTGTAAGGGCTAAAATCGCTGCACTCCATGTGAGCCCAATGAGAGCCGATACCTGCGGTGTTCATCACCTCAGAATGGTGGCTGATTGCATCATTAATGATCGAACTTGAATCTTCACTTGTGAAATGGCTTTCCGCCGTTTCCAAACCTGAATGTTCGTGACCGGAGTGAGATGCACTGGAATCAAAGCAATGGGTAATGTCAAAAGCGCTGGCATCGGATACGCCTAACCCGCTTGTCTCGTGGGCCTGGGAGTGATGAATCAGGTCAGTATTAAAGTGGTGGCTCGTTTGAGACGAGTCAAAGTCGGTCTGGCTGCTGTCATCGCTAGAACTGTCATAGCTGGAGGTATTGTCAAAGGTCTGTGTCATGATAACGTATTTGCACTCCATCTCCAGTGAACAACGATGTCCCAACTGACGCGGCAATTGCCATAGCTACTATTATCCATAGTATACCCTAAGTCTCACAGTTTGTTGGGATTTTCTTTATATTTTGTGTTACTCCGGTCAAATCAACAGAACCTCCATCCCCGAATCCCCCGAGCCACGGGCGCGATCGCCCAGCCCCGGTGTGATGTAAATCGTTCTCACTTTCTATCCCAATACCTTCAGAAAGGCTCGACGCGATCCGGAAACAGAGAAAAGCGATCGCACCTCAAAACCGGCTGTCGTCACCGGCGATCGCATCTTTGAGAACCAATTGCAATTCCTTAGAAATCGGCAACATATCGATCTCGCGACCCAAATTTGATGGGTTCTCCCCATTGCCAACTCGTTCCTGATAAACGCCGACGAGGACGGCTTCCAAACCGTATTTAGCCAAAGCATCAGACGCGAGTCCGATGATTCCCAGCAGCACGATGCCTCCCACCATTCCACCCGGCCCCAACATCGCCAGTGCGGCGGTGATGGCCGCGGCCCCCGTCAGTCCCGTCGCCGCCATCGCCACCAACAGCACGATCGCGGGAAACCCGACACCCGCCAATTTCCGGACGACTTCATCCATAATTCTTTCCTCAAATCGGACCCCATGAGAACTGATACTCTACTACCAGCCTACGTTTGAATTACTCTTTTGATATAAGTATTTCTACAGAAATTTTGAACTTTTTTAAGTCCGATTTCTCAGTGAATCTACCGAGGATTTTTTCGTCAACTGCGACGGTATCGACGAATTCTTTTTTACCGGTGACAGTTGCAACTCCCACAGCTTCTAGGAAACGGCTGTTTTTCAGTTCAAAAGTGTTGCAATCTTAAATAGAACTTCCGTTTTCTCGCCAATTTCACCCATGTTCCCGAAAATGTCAGGAAGCGATCGCATTTACCCCGAACCCCGAGCCAGAGGCGATCGGCTTTAACTTTACCGGACGTCTGCTTGTGAACATCCTCCCCGCCGTAATTTGTCGTCTCAAAGCCCCCAGAATTGGGGGTTTGGGGGCTGGGAATCAAGAATCAAAGCCCCCAGAATTGGGGGTTTGGGGGCCGGGAATCATATCAAATCCGGTTAAATATCCGGACAAAAACGGGTCGGATATCCGCACCGCTTGGGAATCAATTCCCAAGCTAATAGCTCAAATCATCTGAAGATGATTGGGGAGGTTTAGGAGGGGATAACC
>NZ_JAJENU010000150.1:0-9588 GCF_035615495.1 Lyngbya sp. CCY1209
TGGCTGGTGCAAACCTGTCAGGGCAAGTCGGATCGTTGAAGGAAGAATCTCCGTCGCTTTAGCGCGGGGAGTGTCAAGAAGGACTCATATTGTAGTGATGCCCGTTTCAGGGGATTGAGTTAAATTGAAACAGAGAAACCTGATTTTGACCCGGATCAGCACTCAGACCGATCGCCGCCGATGATTAAGAATTGATAGAAAATGGTGAAACGCTGCTGGCTACTTTTATGCGCGATCGCGCTGCTGGGACTCCTCGGTGGCTGTGGCGGATATCCGCGGCTACTCAATATTCCTTTCAACTCCGGGGGTACCGCCCCGAACTCCCCCCAGGCGGAGATGAGCCCCAAAATTTCCGGGCGATATCTGATTTTCGCCTCCGATCGCCTCAACCGCCAGGATATCTACCTCTACGACCGCGAAACCGAAGAATCGATCGACCTGCCGGGGCTCAACGCGATGGATGCGATCGCCTCGCACCCGGCCATTTCCGAAGATGGCAACTACATCGTCTTCGCCTCCACCCGGGGCGGACGGTCCGACATCTACCTCTACAACCGCCAAACCCGCCAGTTGCGGAATCTCACGGCCAACCTCGACGCCCAAGTTCGCCACCCCACCATCGACACCGAAGGCACCCTCATCGCCTTTGAGTCCAGCCTCAACGGACAGTGGGATATCGTCGTCTACAACCGATTCGGCCAAGCTTTAAACGTGCCGCTCGCGCCACAGTAATTGGGCAAACGAGGAAAATCTCAAATTCCCCGCAGTTCGGCGCGGCGGGCAATAGCCGATTCGATCGGTATAATTTTATTTAATCTGTCGCGATCGATTTGAGATTCAAACCCGATCGCCACTCTTGCGATCGCCTGTTCGGAACGAACCGCCATTGTAGTTGCATCCACTTGTTCAGCGGAAAGTGGTAGACCCGCCCCACTTTCTACCCCGGCGACCCATTCAAATGGAGAGGGGGTACCCAGCGGGAAAAATTGATGAACTCCACCCCCCTGCACTTCCTCACCTCCGGACTCTTGGCCGTCGTCGCCAGCTCAGGTGCGATCGCCGTCGCCCAGGCCAGTCCCCCCGAATTGACCGCCGCCCGTTCCGGTTCTCCCGTAGCCAAATCTGCTCAATCTGGCATTCTCCTCGCCCAGGATATTGTCGAACAGATCAATATCAAAGTTTACGAACAGGCCAGCCCCGCCGTCGTATCCATCGATACGGAAAAAACCAACGGCAGTGGCACAATTATCAGCGCAGACGGGATGGTGCTCACCAACGCCCACGTCGTCTCCCAGGGCGGCGAAGTGGAAGTTACCCTCTCGGACGGCAGCAAGGCGATCGCGGACGTGGTAGCCTACGGGGAAAACGGGCTGGATCTGGCCGTCCTGAAAATTCGCGATGCCCGCAATTTACCCACCATCCCCATCGCCCGCCCCGGGACGATCAAAGTGGGACAGCGGGCCTTTGCGATCGGCAACCCCTTCGGCCAATTTCAAAACACCTTCACCGTCGGCATCGTCAGCCGCATCGACCCCGATCGCAATTTAATCCAGACGGACGCCGCCATCAACCCCGGCAACTCCGGCGGTCCCCTCCTCAACAGCAAGGGGGAACTGATCGGGGTGAACACCGCCATTTTCACCCGGGGCCGGGGTGGCGGCAACATCGGCATCGGCTTCGCCATTTCCGTGGACAACGTGCCCCCCTTCCTGCAGGCAGTCCGGGACGGACGCGCCCCCCAGACCCCCCAACAGCAGCGTCCCGTCATGTTCGGCAACGAAGACGCCGAACAACTGGAATTGAATGGCCCGGAAGTGACGGGGAGACTCGAAGAAGGGGACAGCGTGCTGCCCGTCGATGAGAGTTTTTACGATCTTTATATGTTTGAAGGAGAGGCGGGCCAGCGGGTGATCCTGGAAATGACCAGCCGCGAGTTCGACCCCTATTTGATTTTGATGGATGCGGAGGGGGCGGAACTAGCCCAGGACGACGACAGCGGGGGCGACAAAAACGCCCGCATCGAAGTGACGTTGCCCGAGAGCGGCATTTACACCTTTTTGGCGAATTCCTACGAAGCGGGACAGTCGGGGACTTACCAGTTGCGGTTGCGGAGTGCGGATGACGACCCCCGGGCAACTGAGCCGCGCCGTCTCATCTTGCAGGAAGAGGGCGTGTTGGAGTCGGGGGATTCCGTGCTTCCTTCGGATGGCAGCCTGTACGACGAGTATACGTTTGAAGCAGAGGCGGGGCAGTCGGTGACGATCGATCTGGAAAGTTCGGATTTCGACCCCTATCTGGCTCTATTCGGCCCCGACGGCCAGCTCGTCGGAGAAAATGACGATGTGAGCGAGTCGAATCGCAACTCCCGCCTGATCGTGACTTTGCCGGCGACGGGTCTATATCGAGTCGTCGTGAATGCTTATGATAGTACCGGTCGAGGTGAGTACCTGCTCAGAGTCCGTTAGGGTAACATCGAAAAATCGCGATCGCCCTGCCCGGTTCTGTCTGTAGACTGTTAACGTCCCTTACTGTCTTCCCGTGTGAGGTAATTTATGCACGTCAAATTTTGGGCCGCCAGCACCAGCTTGCTCGCGATTGTGCCCGTTTACCTTCTACTTTCACCCCCGTCCGCGATCGCCCGAGAGTTCCGCCTGACTCAAGAACCGGAAGTCCCCGAGGATATGGAACCCCTCGAACCGGAAGCGTCTCCGGATGAAATGGAGACTCCGGATGATGAAATGGAGACTCCAGATAACATGATAACGCCGGCACCGGAATTTCCGCCCGAGCCGGCAGAGTCGCCGGAACCGATGGAGACTCCCGAACCGGCGGAGTCCCCGACGCCGGGAATGATTCTCGAAGAGGAGGGCGTGTTGGAAGAGGGGGACTCGGTTCTGCCCGCCGACGGCAGCTTGTACGACGAGTATACCTTTTCGGGACAGGAAGGACAGACCGTCACCATCCGCGTCGAAAGTTCCGAGTTTGACACCTATCTGGCCTTGTTCACCCCGGACGACGAATTGCTCGAAGAACACGACGATATCGACGAAACCAATACCAACTCCCAAATCACCGTCACCTTGCCGAGTACGGGGATCTACCGCGTCATCGTCAACGCCTACGACGACCAAGGCCGGGGCGAATATTTGCTCCAAGTCAGTGAAGCTCAGTAGTCGCTGGGGCCCAAACCCCGATTCCCCGCCGGCTTTCACCCCAAATTCAACATCTGTGGCGGCGGGAGTCGGTATTAGGGAATCAGGGAAAATCAATGATTTGACAGCTCTCAGCGCAAACCCAGCCAAGTCCACAGATCTTGGCCGGTGAAAAATTCCAGCAACAGCAGAATCACGAATCCCACCATCGCAAATCGCCCGTTGATCTGTTCGGCGTAGGATGTCCAACCGAAACTCGGTTCGGGTTCGGCGGGGGGGGTTGGGGTCGGCTGTTCGGTGTCGGAAGGGCTCGGGGAAGTCATGCTCTCAAATCCTGATCGTCAATTCAAAAACATCTGGGGTGGGAGTCGGGAGTCCAAAGATTAATTGTCAATTATCAATTGTCAATTGTCAATTTTTGAGGGTTTCTCCTGTTCCAAACGTTGCACCGATTCGATCAGCGATCGCACGGTTTGAGTCCCTTCGGAGGGTTCAAAGGAGAGGGGGAATTTGCCCCGCAGCACCATGCGGAACCCGAGGGGACCCAGACTCAGGAGGCCCTCGAGATCTCGCAAGTAATTTCCGACCACCATCAGCCCGAATTTCCGCTCGTCAACCCATCCCCCCTGCTTCACCAGGTCGATCATGACTTTGCGGTGGCGGATGGGGCGGCTGTCTCGGGCTGTCTTGCGATCGAGGATTTCCCGCTTGATCTTGCCGATCTGATCCATCGGTGCGACTTCCATCGGACAGACGGTGTTGCAGTTGTAGCAGCGGGTGCAGCCCCAAACCCCCCCGATACCTTCGTTGTAGTTTTCTAAGCGGGCTTCGGTGCGATCGTCCCGGGAGTCGAGCACCATCCGCTGGGCTTTGGCGAGGGCGTGGGGGCCGACAAAAGCCGGGTTCACCTCCCGGGCGTTGCATTCGGAGTAACAGGCGCCGCAGAGGATGCAGTTGCCGTTCTGGTTCAGACTTTCCCGCTCCTCCGGACTCTGGAGAAATTCCCGTTCCGGGATTTTGCGGGCTTCCGTACTGACGTAGGGTTCGACGGCTTCCAAGTTGTTCCAAAAGTCCGCCATGTCCACCACCAAATCTTTGATCACGGGCATATTGCCCATCGGTGCGACGGTGAAGGTGGGGATGGAGTCGTCGCCGTCGGCGTCGGAATTGGCTGCGGCGATGCGTTCGAGGCGGTTCAATTCGGAACTGACGTTTTCTTTGCAGGCCAGGGCCGATCGCCCGTTAATTCGCATTGAGCAACTGCCGCAGATGGTGTTGCGGCAATTTTTGCGAAAGGCCAAGGTGCCGTCCTGCTCCCACTTGATCCGATTCAGACACTCTAAAATGGTCGTTCCCGGATCGACATCCAGGCGGTAACTTTGAACCCGCGGCTCCGTATCTTTAGTTTGTCGGATAATATTAAACTGAACTTCCATATTCTCAACCCCGAGGTCTTCCTTACAGTATAGGCAAGGCCGGTCAAAAAAGCCAGCCTCGCCACCGCCCTCCCAAACATTAGGATAAAATTAAATTTTCCCCCGATTTGGAGGGAAAATTTTTAACAATTCATTAACAGGTGGCGGGGGATGCCCTCAACAATTAAAAATCAACAATCAATCATATCAAATCCGATCAAATACTCGAACATCGGGCAACCCTATAAGGTGGCCCCCACGGGAAGCCCCTCCCCCCTTACAAAGGGCGGTCAAACCGGCGGATCTGATCTAATTCCCTCTCCCAAAAGAGAGAAAATTGCAACCCAAATTATTAATTATTAATGGTTAATTATTAATGGTTAATTAAGGTTCGTCTTCGTACTCCACCCAGGAATTCGGGGTTTCCGAAACCATCACTTTCAGGCGGACACCCTCCGGGACACGCTTCTTGGTTTCGTCGTAGATAAACTGGGCGATCATTTCCGCCGTCGTCTCGTACTTCGGTGGCAGGATGTCATTCAAAACGCCGTGATCGAGTCCGCCTTTTTCCATATCTCGCTTCGCCCAACGCAAGCTTCGGAAGTCCGCCACCATCACCGGATGGGGACAGTATTCTGAGGTGTGAAGTTGGTTGGATGTCGCTTCGACTCGCACTTTATAGGTATGTCCGTGGAGGCGACCACAGGGGCCGTCATAATCTTTGATATAGTGGGCGCTATCGAAGGTAAATTCAGTGGTCAGCTTCCATTTTTGCATTGGCAAATCGCCCCCCCAGGTGGCTCTAAAATCGGAAAACTCCAAAACCTATACTATAGCAAAAAAATTTCATGAGTGCATCAACTCCCATGTCCCGGCGATTGATTTTAGTGACCGGCCCGGCGCGGTCGGGCAAAAGTGAGTGGGCGGAAATGTTGGCCCAAAATGCGGGAAAGCGGGTGGTTTACGTGGCGACATCGCGGACGGACCCGACCGATCGCGAATGGTGCGATCGCATCCGAGTGCACCGCGATCGCCGTCCGCCCGACTGGACAACGTTGGAAGTGCCGGTGGAATTGGCGACGGCCATCGCATCGACATCGGCGCCGGATACCTGCATTTTAGTGGATTCTCTGGGAACCTGGCTGGCCAACCTGCTGGAGTGGGACGAACCTCGTTGGGAAAATGCCGTCGAAGAATTGTTGGGGGTGTTGTCGCAGGGGACAGGGGAAGTGATTTTGGTGGCGGAGGAGGTGGGTTGGGGGTTGGTGCCCGCCTACCCCTCGGGGCGGGTTTTCCGCGATCGCCTCGGGGGGTTGGTGCGTCGGGTGGGTGCTCGCGCCGACTCGGTTTATCTGGTGACGGGGGGCCACGTTTTAGATCTGACTCAATTGGGAACCCCCCTCCCCTGTGAGATGATTCCCATCGGGTTGCCCACGGATCTCACGGATCAATTATGACCGATATCACTGGCTACATCCCAAAAATTATTTATTCTAAACATAGAGTCGAAGATAGCCGCGATCGGGAACCCTCAGTTACGAACGGCCGCGACCGTGCCTTTTCAGGTGAATTGGACTCCGCGATCGCAGTCAAAAAAATGTCGCAAAATCTATGTATCAATCCAGAATCTCAGCGTCCGGGTCCGAAACCCAATCTTTCCCAACCCAGGAGAAACCGAGCCATGAACAAAATTTTGGTCATCGAGGACAATCGCATTTTATTAAATAGTCTCGTCAAGTTGCTCAAATGCGAATCCTTCGAGGCGATCGGGACGACAAAAGGCCAAACCGGACTCGAACTCGCCCGCACCGAAAAACCCGATTTGATCCTCTGCGATTTGATGATACCGGACTTGGATGGATACGCGATTTTGGAACGGATCAGAACCGATGAAACGACGGCAGAAATTCCTTTTATTTGTCTGACGGGGGCGAGCGATCGCGCCTCGCTGAGACGGATAATGGAGTTGGGTGCCGACGATTATCTCACCAAACCCTACAGCAAATCTGAATTGCTGGGGGCGATGCAATCTCAATTAAAAAAACGGACAAGAAATCGAATTTTAAATATCCCATATATTCACCCAAATTTACCCTCTATTGATGTTAAAATTTTTCACGATAATTTAACAAAAATTGATGCCAAAATTGGCTTACAAGATAGATTTAATTTGCTGCTATTAAACCATTTTAAACCAGGTCAAAATATCCCGATCGCATTGTTAAGCTTGGAGCGGTTGGAGGAATACAAAAACAGTTTCGGTGCGGAGTGCAGCCGGTTATTATTCGAGGGGGCGATCGCACGAATAGTTTCCCATTTGGGCGACACCGGAAGCATCATCTGGTCGAATGGCGAACAAATCGGAATCCTCTTATCTCCGGTATCGAACCGACAAGAAGCGGCTGAAAAAATTCGAGAAATTCTGGCGATCCTCGCCGAACCATTTTCCCTGTTGAATTATCACCTGGGAACCGGCGGATGTGCGGGAATGGCGTTCTATCCCGGAGACGATCGCAGTTGGGAACGGATACTGGGAAAAGCAAATATCGCTCTCCACCACGCCAGACAGCAGCCGAGTCCCCGTCCCGTTATTTATACCGACGATCTTCTCGTCAATACCAAAGATCGCCTCATGTTAGAAAGCGATCTCCGCCATGCTTTGACGGAAAACGAACTCATCGTTTACTATCAACCTCAACTGGATTTGTCCACGGGAATGGGGATGAGTGCAGAAGCATTAGTCCGCTGGAAAAATGCCAAGCGGGGCTTGGTTTCTCCCGGAAAATTTCTCCCCCTCGCGGAAGAAACGGGTTTGATTATCGAGTTGGACAACTGGATGATCGAGGAGGTGTGCCGACAGGCGAAAATTTGGCAAGATCGGGGGTTCAATATCTCCGTTTCGGTCAACTTGTCAGCCTTACAATTTTGCCAACGCAATCTCTGCGATCGCGTGGCAGAAATCCTGGAGGAAACCGGGCTCAATCCCGAAAATTTAGAATTGGAATTGACCGAAAGTGTCCTGGTGGACGATCCCGAAGGTGCGATCGCGACCTTGCAGGAACTCAAAGCCTTGGGAGTCCGCCTTTCTTTGGACGATTTCGGGACGGGTTATTCTTCCTTGAGTTACCTGCAACAGTTCCCCTTCGACATCCTTAAAATTGACCGCTGCTTCATTCACAACGTCTCCGAAAATCCGAAAAACGCCGCGATCGTTTGCAGTATCATTCAACTCGCCCACACCCTCGGATTGAAAGTGATCGCCGAAGGAGTCGAAAACGAAGCGGACAAGCTGTTCCTACAAAATCACCGCTGCGATCGCATTCAGGGATACTGGTTCAGCCGCCCCATAGAAGCCGACGCTTGGGAACAAATGCTGTATCAAAATTGTGCTTAAATAAAGTTGAAACGGACAATTGTGGTGTGAGAAAAACCCAACTGTGGGGGCAAACCGGTTGCCCCAATTATACTAGCAACGATAAGTGATGTCAAAAATTTTATCCATTCCGACCCAAAATTTACCGACAGCAGGCGATCGCCCGTCCCAAATCTCGATCCACCCCCCCACCCCTTTTTTGAGGGACAATCTGACGCGAATTTTGCCGGAGTGGAATTCCGACGAAATCCGGGTGGTTGTCCGATTGCAGCGATCGCGATTTCCCCTCACCAAAAGCACTCCGGAAATTGAAGCGGAAAAACAACAATTGCGCGATCGCTTTTTAAACTTCGCTTTTGAGGTCGCATCTGAACTGAACCGACGGGGTTGGATGACCGATATCATCGACCCCAAAACCGGCTATCCGATGCTATCAAAACCCGGCGAATTGCACCACAGCGACGCGGCAACCGTCGCCACCTTGTTAAACTTTCCCCTCCAGCGGGGATTGTGTTCCCTCGCCCTCCATCCCGACTGGGGAAGTGCCCTTTATCCGGGGGTTTTCATGTCCGCGGCACCGAGCGATCGCATCGCCGAGGTCATTTCGGCAGTGCAAAATAAATTAATATAAAATGATTTGTTGTTGCCCTTGGGCCCATCGGGGGCTAAAGCCCAACAACGAGCGAAATTTGAGGAGAACGTGGACAATACACTGCTGATTGCCGGGACGGATACGGAAGCTGGAAAAACCGTTTTAACCAGCGCTTTAATTGCCTATTGGAAAACCCATCGAGACTCCCGCCGTTTGGGCGTCCTGAAGCCGCTACAGTCGGGAATGGGCGATCGCGAACTGTATCGCGACCTATTTTTTCCCGACGAGTCCTTGGAAGCGATCGCACCCCTGCATTTCCAGGCGCCGCTGGCTCCCCCCTTGGCTGCGGAGCGAGAAAATCGTACCGTAGAGTTGGAAAAAGCCTGGTCCGCCCTCAACCACCTGCGGCAAAGCCGGGATTTCGTGCTGGTGGAGGCTTTGGGGGGGTTGGGATCTCCCGTCACCCGGGAACTCACCGTCGCGGATTTAGCCCGGGACTGGCGGTTGCCGACGGTGCTGGTGGTGCCGGTGCGACTGGGTGCGATCGCCCAGTCGGTGGCGAATGTGGCCCTCGCCCGCCAGTCGGGCGTCAACCTGCGCGGCATCGTCCTCAACTGCGTCGAACCCCGCACCGAAGCGGACATCGACAACTGGACTCCGGCCGATCTGATAACTCCCCTGACCCAAATCCCGATTTTGGGCGTCCTCCCGTATTTGGACAATCCCAAGGACGTGGAACAATTGGCCCGGGCCGCCGCCGGTTTGGAACTCGAAGCGCTGCTGCCGCCGGGATAGGACGGGCGCAACCCCCGCCCGGTCTGGGTTTGGGAAAAATCCAAAAAAATTTTCCCAAAGGGGTTGACTTTTCCGAAAGGAGCCACTACTATTGTTAATTGTGCGAGAGAGGAAAGCGCAACGGCGCACTCTCGAACCCAGCGAAAGATTTTAAAGCTTTCCTGGTGCCTATGGCTCAGTGGACCCACACCGATCCATCTCGAACTCGGATGTGAAACGCTGAAACGGCGAAGATACTTGGCGGGTAGCCGCCTGGGAAAA
>NZ_JAJENU010000151.1:0-7194 GCF_035615495.1 Lyngbya sp. CCY1209
GCACTTTGATAATGCCTTTGAGAATCCAGCTTTGGATTACTTAAGAATCTGCGTGGTTTTAACCCGCAGAGTATCAAGGCAACTGCCATACGTTAAAGTTAAGGTCGAGTCGGGCATCCTTTTCGCTCAAATCGTCAATGCTTTAGGAACACTGCCCAACCGACCCTTGCAAACCTAAAATCAGTTGACAGACTATCCATGATTATTGTAATGAAGGTCGGCTCTCCGGAAGCCGAAATCGAGCGTCTCAGCGATGACCTCAGCACGAACTGGGGACTGACCCCGGAAAAAATCGTCGGCAAACACAAAGTTGTCATCGGCCTGGTGGGAGAGACGGCGGGCCTCGACCCCCTGCAACTCCAGGAAATGAGCCCTTTTATCGAACAGGTGCTGCGGGTCGAAAAGCCCTACAAGCGGGTCAGCCTGGAGTACCGCCACGGCGAACCCAGCGATATCCCCGTCACTACCCCGGAAGGGACCGTCTACTTCGGCCACAACCGGCCGATCGTCGTGGTCGCTGGACCGTGCTCGGTGGAAAATGAGGAGATGATCGTCGAGACAGCCCTGCGGGTGAAGGCGGCAGGGGCTAAATTCCTGCGGGGCGGCGCCTACAAGCCCCGGACTTCTCCCTATGCGTTCCAAGGACACGGAGAAAGTGCGCTGAACCTGCTGGCGGCAGCCCGGGAAGCCTCGGGACTGGGCGTGATCACGGAATTGATGGACGCCGACGACCTGGAAAAATTATCCGAGGTCGCCGACGTGATCCAAATCGGCGCCCGCAATATGCAGAATTTTTCCCTGCTCAAGAAGGTCGGCGCCCAGGACAAACCCGTTTTGTTGAAGCGGGGGATGTCGGCCACCATTGAAGAGTGGCTGATGGCGGCGGAATACATCTTGGCGGCGGGGAACCCCAACGTCATCCTGTGCGAGCGGGGCATCCGCACCTTCGATCGCCAGTACACCCGCAACACGTTAGATTTATCCGTGCTTCCGGTACTGCGCGCGCTCACCCACCTGCCGATCATGATCGACCCCAGCCACGGCACCGGGTTCGCCGAACACGTCCCGGCGATGGCCAAAGCCGCGATCGCGGCGGGGACGGACTCGCTGATGATCGAAGTCCACCCCAACCCCGCCAAGGCCCTCTCCGACGGCCCCCAATCCCTCACCCCCGACAACTTCGATCGCCTGATGAACGACCTGGGCGCGATCGGTGGCGCGGTGAACCGCTGGCAACAGCCCGTCCCGGTTCCCGTTTAATTAGGGTGTAGGGTGTAGGGTGTAGGGTGTAGGGAAATTGATAATTGTCAATTATCAATGATCAATTATCAATTATTCCCTACTCCCCCGGCGGATTGTCGCTCTGCTCGATCAACAGTTCCACCTGGTGGGTGACATTTTTGAGCAACTGGTGCAGCAGCGGCAAATTCTCCGAAGACAGGGTAGCCGAAGCGCAGCGGACTTGAATTTCATTGAGTTTCTTCTGCAACTGTTGCGCCAACCGCAGGCCGTCCAAACTCAGCTTCGAGAGTTGCTGCTGCTGGTAAAACTTCAGCGCCGCCCCCCGCAACACCTGCAAATTCGCCTCCTCCCCGTGTTCTCCGGGGACGACCCGCAGGCGGATCAGCAGGTGGGTATTGCGGTAAACCCGCTCGATCTCCATCTGTTTGGCTTGGGAAACCGGCACCAGGGGCATTTTCACCAGCCGTTTCAGTTCGTTGATCACCCCCTGAAAGCGGTCCGGTTGCAAGTCGTCCAGGATGGACTGGAGCACCCCATCTTGGCTCCACAGAATCCGCCCCTTCGACGCTTGCCGTTCAAAATAGAGCCGGCCGATCCCCCCCGCCAAGACCCGGGCCAGCAACTCCGGCAACAGGGCCGGGGGGGACAGTTGGGCGAGCACCTCCGGCGGAGAACCCAAATGGGTGGGTTTCAGTTCCAGCCGGGGCAGCATCTCGTTGGCGACGGGGGATTTTTCGCGGGCCGGCGATCGCTTCTGGGCGGGGGTCGCCGACTTTTTGGGCGGCTCCGGGGAGGGCGAATTTTCGGGCGCGATCGCGGGTTCCGAAGCGCTTTTGTCCCCCGGTTTTTCGTTATTGTGGTACAGGTAGGCCGACAAGAGCGATCGGTGTTCCTCCGCGCCAATTTGCCGGGTCACGACGGAACAATTGAGATAGGCCAAGATCTGGTGGGCATAGTTGAGAGCCACCTCGTCCTCGGGATTGACGACACCCAAACACAGGGTATTATCTTTGAGAGAAAGGGGCAGAATTTGGTGGTGAAGACAGACTTCAAAGGGCAAAATGCTATCGACTAAAGGAAAAATCTGTCCGGAATCCAAATGACCCGCCCCCCCCGTTTGAGAATTCGCTAACATGGGCTGATGGGGATGATAGGTTCAACGACTACAACGACCTTCGTTCAATTTGACAGGCTATAACTCCCACCGTGATGCATCCTGAAGCACGGAGCAATTATCACCCGGCTCGGGAGCGCTGCTTGTAGAATAGCGACAGTTGTGTATATGCTATACAGTCTAACAAGATTTGGTCGTTCAGCCGAGTTGATGGGTTGACAACGGTTATGGCGAGAGGAGAAGGGAATCGAAAAGCGGGAGTCGGGAGTCGGGAGTCGGGAGTCGGGAATTGTGGGAGGGGAATTCATTATCCATTGTCAATTGTCAACTGTCAATTGCTCCTGAAATCGCTTCTATCCGTCGCGTTGAGTCCGGCAATATTGCTGCCCTCCTTTGCCGGTGATCTGACCTCCGCCGCCTTTGCAGATACCATTTCCGGCAAAACCGGACTTCCCGCCAAATTTGCCGCCTCCGGAGTGGACGCAACCCAGTTGCAACCCCTGTCGGCTACCGTGGAATTGGTGATCCGGTTGGGAGAACGGCGGGTTTACGTTTACCAGAGCGATCGCCTCCTGGCCAGTTACCCGATCGCGATCGGCCGCAGCGGCTGGGAAACCCCCGTCGGCCGACACAAAGTCATCCAACTGGTCCGCAATCCCACCTGGCAGCACCCCTTCACCGGAGATCTGATCCCCCCCGGGCCGGATAACCCCCTCGGTAGCCGCTGGATCGGGTTTTGGACCGACGGGACCAACTCCATCGGATTTCACGGCACCCCCGACGAAGACACGGTGGGGCGGGCCGCCTCCCACGGCTGCGTCCGGATGTTAAATCGGGACGTGCTCGCCCTGTTTGAAAAAGTCGCGATCGGCACCCCCGTCACCGTCGAACCTTGAGGGTTTTCTGCGGCTAATTGAGACGGGCCCGAAACCGATCAGGGTTTCAAAATCCGATCCCGTCAACCGCAACTGCTGACCGGACATCACCCCCGCAGGATTTTTCCAAGTTTGAAAGTCTCTCAAAAATCAATCAATCGATGCCTTCGATTTTGAGTTGGGTGGGATTTTCTATCTCTGTTTTGGGGGCGGTTTTGCGGGGTTTCCGTTTCGTTTTTTTGCCCGATTTTCCCTTGGCTTCCCGTTCCTGGCGGATGCGTTCCAACAGCACCGATGCGGGTTCGTCGTCCGGGTCTTGGGGGACGAGTTCCCCTCGGAAGGCTTTCGCTAATATCGCTTGATTCAGGGTTTCCAGGTCGGTTTCCGCTTGTTTGTACTGTTCTTCGATAGTATTGATCGCGTGCAGAATTTTTCCGACTCTCAAAATAATTTCTTTTTGCTCATTTTCTGGCGGCAATTTTAACATCCAATCGGCTAGTATCTGACTGCCCAAATGATGGATGCCAATTCCTTTAGATGCTTTTCCAAAAGCACCGGAAATCGCACCGAACAAAAAATAGTAATACAAAAAATCATAAATTGGAGCCAATGGACGAACCCGAATCAAAGTGTTTTGTATACAACAACTGGGTATCTCATCTCTCCAGATTGCTGGCTTTCCAACTTCATACTGACTCCCTGACGCTTCATTGATCAGAACATCTCCATATTGAAGTTTGAATCTTTTAAAATCATTGGGATCAAAATTCATCTCTTTTACATCTGACAAGTCGAGTCCGCTCCAAGTTACGTTCGCCGCTCGTAAATATTGGCGCATATATGGACCCGTATGATTTTTGGGCGAACGTTGTCTGCCAAGTTGAACATCTCCTATGTGTTGCACCTTTGTCCAACACCAACCCTCGGGCAATTCTGGCAAATTGTCAGTATTGACGGGTTCGGGTTCTTTATATTTCTGTTTCCATTTGTCATCAGTTGGCGTTTTCCCCTTGGCTTGCATCTTCTCCAACTCGGCTTCTTCCCAACGTCGCCGCCGTTCCCGTTTTATCCGTTCTAACAATACCGATGCGGGTTCAATATCCGGGTGATTCTCCCGCCAATCCTTGGTTAAATCGCCACGAAAGGCGGCGGCGAGAACCGATCGCCGAAATTGGTCTAACAGGGGTGCGATCGTATCCAATTCCCCTTTAACTCGCCGACTCCTCTCCTGTAACGCTTCGATTTTAGCGACAATCCGTTTCTGTTCATTCAGCGGCGGCAAGAGTATTTCGGCATTATTAACATCATTATCTGTAACAGCCGGGTACAGAGTACCATCCATTGTACTGCTAATTTTGCGAATAAATTTTTCTGACAATACATAATAAAAAAGGAAATTGCTGTCAACAGCCAAAGACGGTCTGAGCACCGCTATACCAGTTGATGTTAAAACACCGTCCAACTCTTTGGGGACGCGGACTATATTTTTTAAATAAGTTCTGACTGTCGAAAATAAAACATCATCTTTTTTGACGACTCTACGCGCACGAGAAGGGGCATCTTGACCCAGAAAAATTTTGGGTACAGTTATGGTTTGGGTGGAGTTATCAATTGAACTAATATCAATGTACTTAAATTCTCGACTCGGATACTTTTTGGGCTGTTCTGTTTGATATGATAGGGTGATTTCACCTATGGTTGTTAAATACCATCCTTTGGGCAAAGCTTCCAATGATTCTGATTGCATCAAAATATCTCCCCATATTTTTAAGGATACTGCTTTATTTTTTTATAAACCTTTATTATTCATTCTCCCCAGCCAACAACAACATCAAAGCCTCCATCTCATCCGCCGCCACCTGCAACCGCTGGAAAATCTCCGCCGCGATTTCATCCGGTTCCGGCAAATCCTCCCCCCCCTGCAAACTCTCATCCCGCAGCCAGGAAATATCCAGATTGTCCCCCCGCTTTCCTATCTCCTCCCGACTGAAACGGCGAAACCGTCCCTCTTCACCCAAATCCACCCGGCGTCCGTTTCCATTCGGGTCCTCCCCGTAACAGGTTTCAAACTCCCGAAAATGGTCCGCCGTCAGGGGAACCCGCTTCCCGAAACTCGGCATATTCGTCCGCATATCGTAAAACCAAACCGCCTCCGTGTTGCCCTTTTCCGTGGTTCCCCGCCGGAAAAATAACACGTTGGTTTTCACCCCCTGGGCGTAAAAAATCCCCGTCGGCAATCTCAGGATGGTATGCAAATTGCACTTATCCATCAAATCCGCCCGAACTTTTCGCCCCTGTCCGTCCTCAAACAACACATTATCCGGCAACACCACCGCCGCCCGTCCCCCGGCTTCCAACCCCCGATAAATATGCTGCAAAAACGCCAACTGTTTGTTGGAAGTCGGAAAGGTAAAATCGTCCCGCGTCGGTTTCCCGCCGCCCTTTTTCGTCCCGAAGGGCGGATTCGTCAACATTAAATTCGCCTTCCGGAGTCGCTGTCCCTCCCCGGACAACGTATCCCCCAAACCCACCTCGCCCTCGATGCCGTGTAACAGCATATTCATCAACAGCAGCCGGTGGGCGTCCTGCACCAATTCCATGCCGTAAAAGGCTTTATATTTCTGAAAGTCCTGTTCCGGTACTTCCAAATCAAATAACTCGTCCGTCCGTTCCTTTATATAGCGGTCTGCCGCAATCAAAAAACCCCCCGTCCCCGCCGCCGGGTCTTGAATGAATTCCCCCGGCTGCGGCTGCATCAATTTCACCATGCAATCAATCAGCGGACGGGGGGTAAAATACTGCCCCGCCCCGGACTTTTTCTCCCCGGCGTTCTTCTCCAACAACCCTTCGTAAAGGTTGCCCAACCCCTCCTCCTTCGCCGAATACCAATCCAACTGGTCGATACTGGTGACGAGTTTACTCAAAATCCGAGGTTGTTTCAGGGCAGTTTGGGCGTTGGCAAATATCGCCTGAACCCGCGTGTTGGCCGTCTGTTCCCCCAACGTAACCAGCAACTTCCGATAAAAATTCAGTTGGTCGATGCCCTCCGTCGCCACCAAATCAATCCAGCGACACCCCTCCGGCAGTTGGTCTTCCGTCCCCGTCTCCTGCGTCATTTTCAGGAACAGTAAATAGGTCAACTCCGTGACATATTGCAGGTAGGTAATACCGTCATCCCGGAGGACGTTGCAGAGATTCCAGAGTTTTTGAACAATATCAGTCGTTGCGGTCATCAATTCGGGCGATCGCCTGCGGCGGCGCTTTTAATTCCAATAGATTACCTTATCACGAAACCGCGCCCAAAACCCATCCGATTAACAAAACTTAAAAACCCGCCCTCCAATTCTCCCCCCTTATAAAGGGGGGCCGGGGGGGATCTCCGTCTTTGCTGAGGAGTGGCGATCCCCCTAAATCCCCCTTAAAAAGGGGGACTTTGAGTGACGTGGGTTGAGTTGAGGAACGAATGTTTGATTCTTTTCGCACCATTGTTGAGGATTGTTTAAAAAACTTAGTAAATTAATATGTGATACGGTCAATTCATCAACCAACTGAAGAAACATTAGTTGTAAATCAATATCTGTTCTGGGTTTGTCTAGATGGCTCATCTGAGATGGTGTCAATATATTGGGCTTGAAAAAATTGAAAATCATATCAGATCCGGTTACTTGTCCCCATAACCTCCCCAATCCTCTTGAGAGGATTTTGGCTGGTAGGGGCGCGGCTTGCGCCCTCGGGAATTGATTCCCAAGCGGTCTGGATATCCGACCAGATTTGATATAATTATCTATTCTAACTTATCTCCTCCCAAATTGCCCCATTAATCTCACTTAAAATATCCTCCAACTCCCCATCAAACGTTTTGTTCAGACGAGTAAAGCCGCCCTTGGACTTGAACTGTCCCCGGTCAAACGCCAGCCTATCCACCACCGTTTCCGATTTTAACTGCTTCCCGATCCGTTCCAA
>NZ_JAJENU010000152.1:0-692 GCF_035615495.1 Lyngbya sp. CCY1209
TTTGCTGCTGCTACGAATACGATTTACTTGTCTCAGGAGTTGGTGGATGAGAATTCGGGGAATGTAAATGCGATCGCATCGGTTTTATTAGAAGAATATGGTCATTATATTGATGCTCAAATGAATGCGATCGATTCTCCTGGGGATGAGGGGGAAATTTTCGCGAATTTGGTTGTGGGTAAGGGGTTGAGTGAGTCAGAACTGTTAGGTTTGTTGGGTGAGGATGATGGGGCAACAGCATTATTAAACGGCGATACCGTTACCATCGAACAAGCAAATATTTCCTGGCTTGGAGGCAGCGGGGATTGGTATAACCCGCGTCAATGGAGTGGTGGCAAAGTTCCCAAGTCTAGCGATAATGTAACTGTGGAAGCCATAGGGGAGAAAGTCCAAATAAATTTCTCAAAGGGAAATCCGAATATTAAGGATTTATTTTTGGCAGCTAAAAAGGGTGGCTCTTTAAGTTTGAATGGCTTAACAACTTTAGGAAACGACACGGATATTTTAGCGGAAGGGAAAAAAAGCAGAGTCAAGTTACCCCACTTAAAAACATTTTCAGGCCAAGATGTTTACAGCCCTTCTTATATTATGGTCAAAGATGGTGGTGAAGTTGAAGCCCAAAAACTTACCACCCTGAAAGAGGTAGATTTGTATGCCACCAACAGCCAATTGGATTTGTCAGGAGTCAAAAC
>NZ_JAJENU010000153.1:0-9808 GCF_035615495.1 Lyngbya sp. CCY1209
CCCCCCCCCCCCCCCCCCCCCCCCACTCCCCCGAACCGGCCCTGCCGATTTTACCCGCGGCCCCGGACTCCGAATTCGAGTCCCCCCCCCCGCCGGAAGCCGAACCGTTTTCCGCTCCCGAAGCCGAAACGGGTTGGCCGCACCCCGACTCCCACCCCGACTCGCCCCGACGCCAAGTGCTGCCCCTGATACACGATCGCCGGGTGATGGGCTTTTTGGTCACCGGCCGCGACGACCGGCCCTGGAACTCCCAAGAACGGCAGCAACTCCAGGCGATCGCCCACACCCTCACCACCGCCTGCATTTTGGAGCGCCGCTCCCAATGGCTGCGGGAGCAATTCGCCCGGCAGTACCAACTCCAGAGCCGCGAATACGAAACCCTGCACGGGCTGCTGCACCAACTCAAAAGCCCCCTCACCGCCCTGAGGACCTTCGGCAAACTCCTGCTCAAACGCCTACTCCCCGACGACCGCAACCGCCGACTCGCCGACAACATTTTGCGGGAGAGCGATCGCATCCAAGAACTGCTCGAACAGGTCGATCGCAGCGTCGGACGGGGCGAGGACGTCCTCAGCCTGCCCCCCCTCGACATCGACATTTCCGACGCGGCCGAAGCCCCCTCACCGCCCCCGGCCCTGCTCCCGGCCGCCGACGTCGCCGAACCCTTGCAAATCGAAACCATCCTCGATCCCCTCTGGACCTCCGCCTGCGCCATCGCCGACGACCGTCGCCTCACCTGCATTTCCGAAATTCCCGCCGCCCTCCCCCCCGTACTCGGCAACGCCAAAGCCCTGCGGGAAGCCCTCGGCAACCTGCTGGACAACGCCCTCAAATACACCCCCCCGGGGGGGCAAATTTACCTGAAAGTCGCCGTCGAATCGGACTCCCGCCTCGGGGTCGCCGTCAGCGACACCGGACCCGGCATCCCCCCCAGGGACCGCGACCGCCTGTTCGAGCGGGGCTACCGGGGCATCCGGGCCGGGGGCGACATCCCCGGAACCGGCCTGGGGCTGGCGATCGCCCGCGACCTCCTCGATCGGACGGGGGGAGATATCCGGGGGGTTTCCCCCGCCCTCCCCGAATGGCTCCCCCACGGGGTCTCCCCCCGGGGCGGGGTGGGAACCACCTTCGTCGTGTGGCTGCCCCGGGCGGGTTGACTCCCCAACCCCGATCCCCCCATTCTCCCGATGGGTCGATTTTGGTATCGTATAATCCTTGAGTGCAGTTTCGACCCCCACAAAACAAGGCATTATCATACATTCGCCATCCTCCGAGGTGGCTCTCAAAATGCGATCGACGGGTCCGGGTCGAAGGAGTCAACTGCGCCGAACCCATACCAGGGATAAAAGATCATGGAAAATTTGGTCAGACGAGAAGATATTCTCGCCCGCGCTGAAGATAGAAGAAATCTCTGCCGGATCATGAGCTGGGCGCACCTTTACGTTTCGATCCGGTGGGCGCACACCCATTTGTACATCGGCATTCCCAGTACCGTACTGGCCGCCGCCGCCAGCGTCCAGGCGATCGCCGAACTGCAAAAACCCGAAGGCGGCACGACCTTCGCATTTTACGTCGTCTTTTCCGTATTGGTGGCGGGATTGGCCCCCCTGCTCACCTTTCTGAATCCCATCGAGAGGGCTAACGACCACAAAGCCGCCTCCCGGGTGTACGAACAGTTGGGGGACGCCTACGACAAATTCTTGCTCGAATGTCTCGTCAATCCCCGGGATCTCCTTTCCGAACTCGAAGATCTCGCGGCGTTGAACTCGCAGTACGGCGAACTGAAAAAGCCCCTGCCCATCACCCCCGAATGGGCCTATCAGAAAGCCGTGAAAAAGTCCGATAAAAATCAGTTGGTGGCGACTTACTCGCAAAGCTACAGGGTTTCTCAATCGACAGGTCAAGTCCGTTTATCTGACGAGGAAGTTCGGGGGAGCTATCAAACCCCGTCCCTCTAGGGCGGGGGGTGTCGAGGTCTGGCCATGAAACCCGATTTGGAAGGGCTCGAAATTAGCCGGGGGGAACTCAAACATCTCAGCGGACTGGGCGTGAACCGAGTCTACCGCCCCCCCACCCTGAAAAAATTTGGGCGCGAGGGCGTCAAAACCCTCGTCGCCTCGGGGCTGATCTTCCTCAGTTACGGAATTTTGAGCGCGATTGTTCCCCGATATCAATGGGCGTTGGGGAGCGTCCACGCCATCGCCGCGGCGGGACTGATTCTCGACGACACCCTGAAACTGATCGCCACCCACCGCCATCAAACCGCGATCGCCATCTGGGAGCAGGTGGAACGCTACAATGCCATCGTCAGGGCGATCGACCTGTTCGACGGCCTCGAACAAGCCGGAAATCCCCAGGGCGCGTGGGCCGATCGAAAACAAATGATCGAAGCTTTGACACTGATCCGAGCCGAACTGGTGCGGGCCCTGAAAACCGAAGCCTTGCTCCGCAAAAACCGCCAATTTATCGCCGAATCCGGCGATTTATTCCCGCCCGACCTCTCGAATTGGATCGCCCCCAAATTGGCCGACTTCCCGGACGATACCCCCCACGGGCACCTGCTGGCCGAAGCCTGGAAGGTAGCCGTCGCCGTCGAAACCCAGTTGAAACCGTTGCGCGATGATCGCCGTCCCCCCCGATTTTGAACCCCACTCTCACCCTCCTCTAGCCCCGGCGTCCGATCGATGGTAGGCTGTTGATCGAACTCCGAATCCCGACCTCGATCCTGCTGTGCCAGTTACTCCGAAACCGATCCGATGCAACCCAAAATAATCGTTCTGGATGACGATCCGACCGGCTCCCAAACCGTCCACAGTTGCCTGCTGTTGACCCGCTGGGACGTGGAGACCCTGCGGCTGGGACTCGCCGACCAATCCCCCATTTTCTTCATCCTCACCAACACCCGGGCGCTGACCCCGGAAGACGCCGACGCCGTCACCCGGGAAGTTACCCACAACCTTAAAGAAGCGATCGCAGCCGAGTCCGTCCAAGATTTCATGGTGGTGAGCCGCTCCGACTCCACCCTGCGGGGCCACTACCCCACCGAAACCGACGCCATCGCCGAAGAGTTGGGACCCTTCGACGCCCACTTCCTCGTCCCCGCCTTTTTTGAAGGGGGACGCATCACCCGCGACGGCGTTCATTACTTGAAAATTGATGGCGTCGATACCCCCGTCCACGAAACCGAGTTCGCCCGGGATTCCGTGTTCGGCTACCACCACAGCTACCTGCCGGATTACGTCGCGGAAAAAACCGGGGGTAAAATCCCAGCCGCATCCGTGGAATTGTTCAAACTCGACACTATCCGCAACGGCACCCTCGACCGCCTCATGCACCTGACCGGAAATCAGTGCGTGGGAGTCGATGGGGAAACCCAGGCCGACCTAGACCGCTTCGCCTCCGACGTCCTCACCGCTGCCGGCCGGGGCAAGCGGTTCCTGTTCCGCAGCGCCGCGAGCATCCTCACCTCCCTCGCCGCCCTCGGCCCCCAACCTCTGCCCCCGGACGAGATGGGACAATACACCCGCCACCATAAACCCGGGGTGGTTTTGGTGGGCTCCCACGTCAAAAAATCCACCCGGCAACTCGAACGGTTGCTCGAAGAACCCGATGTCGTGGGGGTGGAAGTGGATGTCTCCCACCTCCTCGAAGATAGCCCGACTCGGCGCGATGAACTGCTCCGCCAGATCTGCGATCGCGTCGCCGCCGTCCACGCCGGGGGACAAACCCCCGTCATCTACACCAGCCGGGAGGAAATCACCTTTGAAAATACCCAGATCCGCCTGAAATTTGGGGCGGCGGTTTCCGCCCTGCTGATGGACATCGTGCGGGGGTTGCCGGACGATATCGGATTTTTGGTCAGCAAAGGCGGCATCACCTCCAACGACGTGCTGAGTACGGGATTGGCTTTGAGAACCGCCCGCCTCCTCGGACAGGTGCTGCCGGGATGTTCGATGGTGAAAACCCCCGCCGACCACCCCCAATTCCCGAATCTTCCCGTGGTGCTGTTCCCCGGCAACGTCGGCGATGCCGACGGCTTGGCGACGGTTTGCCGACGCCTGAGTCCGGAATAATTGACAATTGACAATTGACAATGAATTCTGGGACTCCCCACTCCCCACTCCCGACGTTGAGAGTTGAACTGGTCACTATGTCTTCTGATGCGCCCCAATCGACCGAAGTTTTGGCCGAAGAAACACCCCAGGCACTGCCCCCGGCTCCGGCCACCCAGTCCCAGGTGCGGTTCCGGCGGGAAGGGGATTGTCTGCTGCTGATCCTCCCGGAAGAAACCGGCCGCGATCGCCCCGAAGCCTCCAATGGCAGCACTTGGACG
This sequence comes from Lyngbya sp. CCY1209, assembly GCF_035615495.1. GTDB lineage: Bacteria > Cyanobacteriota > Cyanobacteriia > Cyanobacteriales > Microcoleaceae > Limnospira. The sequence goes on from NZ_JAJENU010000153.1 coordinate 4,334, forward strand.
GAACTGTGGCAGCAGCTTAAACACCGCATCAACGGCGGCGAACACGCCTGGGAACCGGGTACGGATGTGCATCTGGTGGCGAAAAATCGCCTGTTGGACGGACGCCAGCTTCAGAGCATCGCCGAAGCCCTCGCGGAAGTGCAACTGGAACTCAAGCGGGTGAAGACCGGCCGCGCCCAGACGGCCGTGGCCGCGGCGATGGCGGGATATTCCGTCGATCGCGACTCCGAACGGAACCACCTGGCTCAAACGGAAGCTGACCCCGCCTCGGTGCAAGCCGAACCCCTGTATCTGAAAATGACCCTGCGATCGGGGGTGGATATCCGACACCCCGGGACGGTGGTGGTGTTGGGCGACGTCAACCCCGGCAGTTCCATCGTCGCCGACGGCGATATCATCGTCTGGGGACGGCTGCGGGGCACCGTCCACGCCGGGGCCCGCGGCAACCTGCAAAGTTTGGTCATGGCCTTGCAGATGGAGCCGACGTTGATCCGCATCGCCGACCGCGTGGCCCGCGGCCCCGAACAATCCCCCGACCTGTTTTTCCCGGAAGTCGCCTACATCACCGCCAATGGCATCCGCATCACCCGGGCTAACGAGTTCGGTAAGGCGAAAATCTGGCAAATTCGGGGCTAGAAACGGTATTGGGGAGTCGATCCTCGGGAGTTGGAGAAAGAGACCTTCACGGATAATTGTCAATTATCAACCGTCAATTATTTATTAAAATTCTGCTATCATCGGTGTCGCGTCGCGATCGCCCACTCCCGAATCTCTGAATTTTCAAAACCTGCTAATAATTAGGTCGGGGCGACTTCAGCAGGGGCAGGCGATCGGGTAGGATGAATTCACCCGATTCTCAGATGGTCGCCTTTCCCGAAAATTGACGGGGAACATCGGGGTTATCCAGAATTGGGAGTCGGGAGTCGGGGAAAGGAAGTTAATTGTCAATTGTCAATTATCAATTATCAATTCCCAACACCTGTACTGCTAACAAACGAACCACCAGCATGAGTCGCATTATCGTTGTCACCTCTGGAAAGGGAGGGGTCGGGAAAACGACCTCCACAGCTAATCTCGGCATGGCTCTGGCCCAACGGGGACACTCGGTTGTGGTCATCGACGCCGACTTCGGCTTGAGAAATCTGGACTTGTTGCTGGGTTTGGAAAACCGCATCGTCTACACGGCGGTGGAAGTGCTCTCGGGGGACTGCCGCCTGGAACAGGCCCTGGTCAAAGATAAGCGCCAGCCACGCCTGGTGCTGCTCCCCGCCGCCCAAAACCGCATGAAAGATGCCGTCACCCCCGAACAGATGAAAGAGTTGATCGGCCAACTGACACCCAAGTACGAATATATATTGATCGACTGTCCGGCCGGGATCGAGCAGGGGTTCCAAAATGCCATCGCCCCCGCCAAGGAGGCGATCGTCGTTACCACCCCCGAAATTTCCGCCGTCCGGGACGCCGACCGCGTCATCGGGTTGCTCGAAGCCAACGGCATCAAGCGCATCCGCCTGCTGATCAACCGCATTAAACCGGGGATGGTGCAAGCCAACGACATGATGTCCGTCCAAGATGTGGAGGAAATTCTCGCCATCCCCCTCGTTGGCATCATCCCCGATGACGAACAGGTGATCGTCGCCACCAACAAGGGCGAACCCCTGGTGTTGTCGGAAACCACTTCCGTCGCCGTCATCGCCTTCAACAATATCGCCCGCCGCCTGGAGGGGGAAAAAGTTGAATTTATGGATCTCAACCCCGCGCCGGAAGGTTTTTTCACTCGGCTGCGAAAACTGCTGTCGTCTAAGATTGTCTAGTAGGTCGCCGCTCCGGGCGAACCCCACCCGAGACAGATTCCGGGTCGCCGACTCCAGTCCCCGCGATCGGCACCGGTCATCTTCCCCCAGTCCCCTACTGGATGCGCGAGGGTCTCATCTGGGGCCTCTGGCAGCTCGGGCGCAGATTTTCCACCCCTACCGACCGATAATCCCGCAAATCTGATGAAGATCAATGAATTTCTCGAACGACTCTTTCCCCGCACCACCTCCACCAGCCGTGATGCGGTCAAACAACGGCTGAAGCTCGTCCTCGCCCACGATCGCGCCGACCTGTCCCCGGAAATGGTGGAAGCCATGAGGCGGGAGATCCTGGAAGTGGTGTCCCGGTACGTCGAAATCGACACGGAAGATTCCGAATTCGGCCTCGAAAGCGACCAGCGGGCGACCACCCTGATCGCCAACCTGCCGATCCGCCGGGTCAAAAATACCCCCGCGTCCAATTCCTGAACCCGTCCGCACGCCCCCGACCGGGCATAAACTTTCTCGGCAAATTTTCTCTGGAATGTCTCCATAGAGTGATACCCTAATAGATGGCAATATTAAATTCTTCTAAAGCTTGCCGAACACGTCGGATTAGCTCGATAAGGAAATAGGCGAAAGCATGGTCACCACCGCAGAAAAAACAAACGTCGGCTACGTTACTCAAATCATCGGCCCCGTTGTCGATATTAAATTTCCCAACGGCAAATTGCCGGAAATCTACAACGCCCTGAGAATTTCCGGGAAAAACGAAGCGGGTCAAGATATTTCCGTCACCTGCGAAGTCCAGCAACTTCTCGGTGACAACCAAGTGCGCTCCGTTGCCATGAGCGGAACGGATGGCCTGGTTCGCGGCATGGAAGTGACGGATACCGGATCGGCGATTAGCGTGCCCGTCGGCACCGCTACCCTGGGTCGGATTTTTAACGTCATCGGCGAACCCGTAGACAACTTGGGCCCGGTTCAAACAGAAGAAACCTTCTCCATTCACCGCTCCGCGCCCGCCTTCGTGGACTTGGAAACCAAGCCATCTGTCTTTGAAACCGGTATTAAAGTATTAGACTTGTTGGCCCCCTATCGTCGGGGAGGCAAGATTGGCCTGTTCGGTGGGGCCGGGGTTGGCAAAACGGTGATCATGATGGAATTGATCAACAACATTGCCATCAACCACGGTGGGGTTTCCGTGTTCGGGGGCGTGGGCGAACGCACTCGGGAAGGAAACGACCTTTACAATGAAATGATTGAATCGGGCGTAATCGACACCGAAGATCGTTCCAAGTCTAAGATTGCCCTCGTCTACGGTCAGATGAACGAACCCCCCGGGGCGCGGATGCGGGTGGGTCTGTCAGCCCTGACAATGGCTGAATATTTCCGCGATGTCAGCAAACAAGACGTGCTCCTGTTCATCGACAATATTTTCCGGTTCGTGCAGGCGGGTTCGGAAGTATCCGCACTCCTGGGACGGATGCCCTCCGCCGTTGGATATCAGCCGACTTTGGGCACGGAAATGGGGGAACTGCAAGAGCGGATTACCTCCACGAAAGAAGGCTCGATCACCTCGATTCAAGCCGTTTACGTCCCGGCCGATGACTTGACAGACCCCGCTCCGGCCACCACCTTCGCCCACTTGGACGCGACTACGGTGCTGTCCCGGGCTTTGGCGTCGAAGGGGATTTACCCCGCCGTCGATCCCCTGGATTCCACCTCCACCATGTTGCAACCCAGTGTGGTGGGTGAGGAACACTATCAAACCGCCCGAGCCGTACAGTCCACCCTCCAGCGTTACAAAGAACTCCAGGATATCATCGCGATTCTGGGTCTGGATGAATTGTCCGAGGAAGACCGTTTGACTGTGGCTCGTGCTCGTAAGATTGAGCGTTTCCTGTCCCAACCTTTCTTTGTGGCTGAGGTGTTCACGGGTTCTCCGGGTCAATATGTGCCTTTGGAAAAGACCATCAAGGGCTTCCAGATGATTCTGAATGGGGAACTCGACGATCTACCGGAACAGGCCTTCTACTTGGTCGGCGATATCGATATGGCGATCGCCAAAGCCGAAAAGATGAAGGAAAAAAATCAATAAATCGGGTCGCCCAGATCTCGAATTTTGACGGGTCGGGGAGTCGGGGCGGATCGCCTCCGAAATCCGACTCCCTTCCGGCTCCCGACCTTCAGTTGTGGATTACATTCAACACCGAACTTATGACATTAACCGTGCGCGTCATCGCCCCGGATCAGACGGTCTGGGACGCTACGGCCGAGGAAGTGATTCTCCCGAGTACCACCGGCCAACTCGGAATTCTCAGCGGCCACGCCCCCCTGCTGACGGCTCTGGATACCGGAGTCATGCGGATCCGACCCAAAAATGAATGGATCGCGATCGCCCTGCTGGGGGGATTTGCCGAAGTGCAAGAAGATGAAGTGACCATTTTGGTCAACGGCGCCGAGCGCGGCGACAAGATCGACACCGAAGCCGCCCGCCAAGCCTTAGCCAAGGCGGAAGCCGCGGTAGAGCAAGCCAGCGCCGGCATCAATTTGCAGGAGCAGATCAAAGCCAAGCAAGCCCTCAAACGGGCCCGAGCTCGACTGCAAGCGGCGGGTGCTGCGGTCGAAGTTTAGATCCGATCGAGAATCTGGGGAATCCCGAACGAAACCCGAATGCCGGGGCGGTTGAGGTTCCCCAATTTTTTGGGTCATTTCGGGCGATCGCAGGCCCGCAGTTACCGGGGTTGGCAAACCGCCCCGCCGCCGCTCCAAACCGGAAAACCGTCATCATTTCTCAGGTTCAGCGTCTGACCTCCGGCCGTGATTTGACCGGCGATCATCATCGGTTCTCCGCCCCAGTCGATTCGCGATCCCGTCACTTCGATCGCGTCGTCGGGGGAAATTTGAACCGCCTGCCGATCCCAAAACCACGACGGCCCCATGTGCACCTCGATCTGTTCGTTATTGTCGGTTTCCAAAATCGCGTGCATTCCTCCGGGTCCCCGACCGCCCCGGAAATTTTCCGTATCGACCGAGACAATCCGGCCCCGGACGGTTTCGACTTGGCCGGGGTCGTACATCATCGGGCCTCCCCGTCCTCCCCGCCCCATTCCTTGCTGGCGTCCCCATCCGGGGCCGCGACCGCGACCGCGACCGCGACCGGGGCCGTAGCCTTGCCCCCGTCCCGGGCAGTTTTGATAGACTTCCTGGGGATTGTCCGAATTTCCGCCAATATTGTCCGAAGTCGGCTGTGAGGATACGGTGGCGGTATTGAGGGTGACGAATCCCGTCGCGATCGCCAAACCGACGCCCGCGATCGTCCCGTAGCGCTGTTTCTTATTCATATGAACCTCCTGGCCGTTCGCCAGTGTTCTGCTATTCCTACGATAAACCCTCCAGTTGCCGGAGAGTGTAGGGTGAGATGGAAATTCTATCGGCGGGGAGATTGGTCGGGATGGAAGCACAATCCTTCACCCAGACCGATGATATATAAATAGATATAGCAACGAGCGATCGCGTGTTTACAGTTCCGTCCAGGGGACAAACCTCTACGAATACTTCCAGACGTTGATGTACGGCACCAACTCCGTTTACATATCATTGGGTAACCAATCCCCGCGAAGACAGCGACGGGGCTTTCTAGCCCTAACCTGTTACTCTGTCTCGCAGAGAGCAAGAC
>NZ_JAJENU010000154.1:0-9179 GCF_035615495.1 Lyngbya sp. CCY1209
GCACTTTGATAATGCCTTTGAGAATCCAGCTTTGGATTACTTAAGAATCTGCGTGGTTTTAACCCGCAGAGTATCAATGCCCACCTATATGCACCCCACCATCCGTGTCGGGGAATATGCTAATCTAACTCCTGAACAAACGTTGCAGAAAATTATCAACTGGATCGCCCCCTGTCCGCCGTTCAACGCGACGGGTCAACCCGCGATCGCCCTTCCCGCAGGATTCGACCCCCACGGGTTGCCCGTCGGAGTCCAGCTCGTCGGCAAACCGGCGGACGAATTGACCTTAATTTCCCTCGCCGCCCAACTCGAAGCCGCCCGACTTGGGTTTGACCATCGCCCCCCTTTGGCGGTGTGAGCGGTATCTCCGTCCACCTTCACCCCCCTGGTACTCCGAATTTTAGAGAGGTCGGTCAATATTGTGAAACTCCCCTTTTCTCGTTCCACACAGCCATCCCCGCCACCCTCCCCCCAAACCGGAACGGGTCTCGGCACCTTCGGCGGCGTCTACACCCCCTCGATTTTGACGATCCTGGGGGTGATCATGTACCTGCGCTTCGGCTGGGTCGTCGGCCAGGTGGGGCTGTGGGGAACGTTGGCGATCGTCACCCTCTCCACGTCGATCACCTTTCTCACTTCCCTCTCCATCTGTGCGATCGCCACCGATCGCGTCGTGCGGGCCGGGGGCGCATACTATATGATCAGTCGCTCCCTAGGCATCGAATCCGGGGGGGCGATCGGCATTCCCCTCTACTTCGCTCAAGCTCTCTCCGTCGCCCTCTACACCATCGGTTTCGCCGAAAGTCTCGTCCTCACCTTTCCCCAGTTGACGGTGCGCTGGGTGGCGCTGGCCACCACGATCGCCGTCGCCGTCCTCGCCATCAAATCCGCCCAACTGGCGATCAAAGCCCAATACTTCATCATGGCTGCGATCGCCCTTTCCCTGATCTCCTTCGCCTTCGGACAAAAAATCCCGGCCACCCCCGCCGATCTCGAAATCGCCGCCGATGTCGCCAAAGAGGGCTTCTGGCCCGTGTTCGCCGTCTTCTTCCCCGCTGTCACTGGTATCATGGCCGGGGTGAATATGTCTGGAGATCTACGCGATCCCATCAAGGCGATTCCCAGTGGGACCCTGGCTGCCGTCGGGACGGGTTATGTGATCTATATGATCCTTCCTATCTTTTTATCGATGCGAGCCGATACGGCCAGCCTCATTGCCGATACCCTGATTATGCAGCGCATCGCCGTCTGGGGGCCGGCGATCTTGCTGGGCGTGTGGGGGGCCACCCTGTCGAGCGCCCTCGGCAGCATCCTTGGGGCCCCCCGGGTGCTGCAAGCCCTGGCACGAGATGGGATTCTACCCAGTGGGTTGCGGTTTTTGGGTACCGGAAGCGGGGAAGATGACGAACCCCGCATCGCTACTGTCTTTACCCTTGCCTTTGTACTGGTTGCAGTAGCCGTTGGCGACCTGAACTTGATCGCCCCGGTGCTGAGTATGTTCTTCCTCACCACCTACCTGGTGCTGAACTTGGCGGCGGGAATTGAGACGTTTCTACGCAGTCCCTCCTTCCGTCCATCCTTCAAAGTTCACTGGTTCTTCTCCCTGCTGGGAGTGATCGGCTGTCTGGGGGTGATGTTCCTGATCGACTCCCTGGCTACTATTATCGCTGCTGTTATTGTCTTCGGTATTTACATTTGGCTTGAACGCCGGGAACTCGAAAGCGCCTGGGGGGACGTCCGCCAGGGGATCTGGATGGCCCTGGTGCGGATGGGCCTGTTCCAACTCAGCTACACCCCCGACACCAAAAACTGGCGTCCCCACATCCTCACCTTTTCCGGAGCCCCGACTAAACGCTGGCATCTGGTCGAGTTGGCCGCCAACCTCACCCACAACCGCAGCCTGTTCACCGTCTGCACCGTTTTGCCCAGCGGATCGCGCAATCCGGCCCAGCGCGGCGAAATGGAGGGAACGATTCGGGAGTATTTGGACAAGCGGGGTATTGAAGGGCTCGTGCGGGTGATTACGGCTCCCGACCCCTTCGCGGGGGCGCGGCAGCTCGTGGAATCCTACGGAATTGGTCCGCTGGTGCCGAATACGATTTTGTTGGGAGATACTAAATCCCCGGAACGGCGGGAGTCCTACTGCGACGCGATCGCTCACTTCCATCATGCGGGGCGGAGTGTGATCGTCCTGCGGGACGAGTCGGAACGGGGATTTGGCCGTCGCCAGCGCATTGATGTTTGGTGGGGGGGATTGAACGCGAACGGGGGGTTGATGCTGATTTTGGCTTACCTGCTACGGACGAGTCTGGACTGGCGGGGAGCTCAGATCAATTTGAATTTGGTGGTCCCGGACGCGACAGCGGCTCAGGCGGCTCGCCCTAACCTCGATCGCGTCGTGGAACAGTTGCGAATCGGGGCGAAACCCCAGGTGATCGTCTCCGAAGGTCAACCGTTCCCGGAGATCCTGCGTCAATCTTCCCGACAAGCTGACCTGGTGTTTTTGGGAATGGCTCCGCCCCGGGAAAATTTCCATTACAGCGAATATTACGACAGCCTACAGGCTATGGCGGAAGGATTGCCGGCTACGATTTTTGTCTTGGCGGCCCCCGATTTCGCCTTCTCGGAGGTTTTGCAGAAAGATACTTCTACGACGCGGGGCGGATCGTAATTGGGGAGTCGGGAGTCGGTATTAGGGAGTCGGGGGAATTATGGGGTGCGCCTGGGCCCGCGCTATATTACTTTTTCACTACTTTTTCGGGTTTCATGCAGTTGAATTGGCAACGATATCGGTTGGTGTTGGGTCTGACGATCGCCCTTGTCCTCGGGAGTTGGGGCGCGATCGCAACTCCGGTACGGGCGGCGGAAACCGTCGTCGTCCGCAAGGGGATCGCCTCCGTTTCGGTGGCGGTGGACGATTTGCGGGAATTCGCCCGCACGGGAAAGATACCCGTTTCTCTGGCGGGTTACGGCACCCTCCTCTCCCCCGAACAGAGACGCCAAGTCCTCGAAGCGTTAAATATCAATTTATCCCTCGACCGGGCTTCGGTGCAAAATCTCCTCAACACCCAAATTGGCGAAACGATCCTCGACGGCATTTCGACTGTGACGGCTGAACCGGGGGGGGAGGCCCTGAAAGGGGCGCTGATCGCCTCGGCAGAAGACCCCCAGGGACTCTCGGTGCTGGGGTTTTTGGAGGCCTATCCGAACCCGGAACTTCGCATCGACCTCGACGCGGCTTTCGCCATCTTCGCCCGCCTGAATCGCTCTTTTTGGCAAACTCAACAATTTATGGTGGAAATGGCCGACGAGTTGGAGGCGACAACGCCTGATGTGGCTGTCCCTTTTGACCCGACTCAACCGGGAGCGGCTACAGTTGAAGTCATCCCGTTGCAGTTTGAGGACGAAGGGCGCAACCGTACCATTTTGGCGGATCTGTACTGGTCGCAGACGGTGGGGAGCGATCGCCCCCTGGTGGTGTTCACCCACGGCCGGGGGTCGGTCCGCAACGAGTTGGACTACCTGGCCCGCCACCTGGCCTCCCACGGCTTCGGGTTCCTGGCCCTGGAACATCCGGGAAGCAACCAGGTTTACATCGATCGCGCCCTGGCTCTGCAACCGGAGGAGTTGCTCGAACGCCCCCGGGATATCAGTTTCGTCCTCGACGAGTTGGCGGCGGGGGTTGAAATGGACCCGCAGATCCGGCGATCGCTCAATCCGGAACGGGTGCTGGCGATCGGCTATTCTTTGGGGGGGAGTACCGCTTTGGCCATCGCCGGGGGAGAATTTCAACTCGAATCCCTGCGGGAACGGTGCCGAACCGAAGCGGTCAGGTTCAGTGTCGGACAAATTACCCAATGTATTGCCAGCCAACTCCCCGAAGACCGCTATCGACTCTACGATCCCCGGGTCAAAGCCGCGATCGCCCTCAACCCCACCGCATCTTTACTCTTCGGCGAAACGGGACTCGCCCGGGTGGAAGTCCCTACCCTGATTTTTTCCGTTTCCGCCGACAAACTCACCCCCGCCCTCTCGGATCAGATCGGCATTTTTCCCCAACTTAGAGCCCCCAAATGGCTCGTCGGCGTCGTCGGGGGAACTCATCTGAGCGTCAAAGATCCCGCCTTTGTCAAGGATCAATCCCAACGGCCGAACACGCCGCTATCGGGAAATGAGGTGTTCGGCGTCGCCACGGCCGACATCCGGAACTATGCTAAGGCCTTCACTTTGGCGATGGCGGCACAACTGACTCCGGACGCCCGAGAGTACGAAATCTTTCTGACGCCCGAATATTTCCGCTCCATTTCCACCGATGCCTTCCCGGTACGACTGGTGACGGAAATTCCCGACGAGATACAAGTTTTGGTGGAGGCGTTCTTGGAGAAAAATTGAGAATTGATCATTGATAATTGACAATTATCTATCCAGATTCCCGAATCTCAAATCCTGATCGCCATGTTATGATAATGATTATCATTTTTGTCTGTGCCATCTGGGAGTATCATAGGGAGGGAGACAGATGCGGGAACGAGTGAATGGGACGGCGATCGCCCTAATGCTTGCAGTGGGAGCGATCGCGGGGTGCGGTGGTTCGACGACACCTTCCGCGTCGGAGGGGACGGACACCGTAGAAGTCGCGGAAGTCAACGACGGGGCGATCGATGTGACCGTCAGCATCCTGCCGCAAAAGTATTTCGTGGAGAAAATTGGCGGCGAGAATGTCAATGTCAACGTCATGGTTCCCCCCGGCGCGTCTCCGGCGACCTACGAACCCAAACCCCAGCAGTTGAAGGATCTCAGCGACGCGGAAGCCTACGTCAGCATCGGCATCCACTTTGAAAAACCCTGGATGCCCCGGATCGAAAGTGCCAACCCGCAAATGTTAGTGATTGATTCGGCTGAGGGGATCGAAAAATTGCCCCTGGAAGACCACCACCATCACGAAGCAGAAGGCGGCCACGACCACGGCCACGACCACGGGGGAGATACCCTCGACCCACACATTTGGCTCTCACCTCGACTGGCGAAACAACAGGCTCAAAATATTTACGAAGGACTCGTGAAAGTTGACCCGGAGAACCAGGAAACCTACCGACAAAATCTCGAACAGTTTTGGGCGGAAATCGACCAAATTGACGCACAAATTCGCGCTAATTTGGAAGGGGTCAGCAATCGCCAGTTTATGGTTTTTCATCCCTCTTGGGGGTATTTCGCCGCCGATTATAACCTCGAACAGGAGGCGATCGAAGTGGGGGGACAAGAACCGAGCGCCTCGGAATTGGCGACGTTAATTGCGGAGGCGAAAGCGGAAAATATCCAAGTCATTTTTGCCCAGCCGGAATTCAACACGGAGTCGGCTCAAACTATCGCTCAAGAGATCGGCGGAGAAGTGATTTTAGTCACCCCCCTCGCCCCCAATTGGTCGGAGAATTTGCTGGAAGTCTCGGAAAAATTCGCCGGTGCTCTCAATTAGAAATAAATCACCCAAACAGTCGGTTAATTATGTTAAAATTAGGGATTGACGTGCCATCTTGCTACCCTTCAGAAAGATCCGATCCGCCCACCGAAGCGGTCATGACCCTCGATCGCATCTGGGCGAGTTATAACCGGCAAGAACCGGTTTTGGAAGATGTCAGCCTGACGGTTCGAGAGCTGGATTTTATCGGCATTATCGGCCCCAACGGCGGGGGGAAAACCACCCTGCTGAAAGTGATGTTGGGGCTGTTGAAACCTCGGCGGGGGACGGTGGAAATTATGGGATTTTCGCCCGTGCAGGGGCGCAGATATGTGGGTTACGTCCCCCAAACTTTTGAGTTCGATCGCAGCTTTCCAGTGCGCGTTTCCGAAGTGGTGTTGATGGGGAGATTGGGACGGCGACGGCTGTTTAGAGGTTACACCAAACAAGACCGCGAAATCGTCAACCGAACCTTAGAAAAAGTAGGGATGCTGGAATTTCGCGATCGCGCCATCGGCGAGTTATCTGGCGGACAGCGACAGCGGATCTATATCGCCCGGGCGTTGGCTTGCGAACCCCGGATCTTGCTGTTGGACGAACCGACAGCCAGCGTCGATCCGAGGATGCAATATGGGATTTATGAACTCCTGCACGAACTGAATGAATACATGACTATTGTGATTATTTCCCACGATTTGGGGGCGGTTTCAACTCATGTTAAAACGGTGGGGTGTTTGAACCGAAAACTATTTTATCATGGCGATCGCCAGATCACCCCCGAAATGATCGAACAGACCTATCAATGTCCGATCGATTTGATTTCCCACGGTTCGATTCCCCACCGCGTTTTTCGAGACCACCAGTAAATCATATTAAAATTATGCTCGAAGCGATTCATACGGCACTACGGTTTGAGTTCATGCAAAATGCCCTGATGGCGGGAATTTTGGTGAGTATCGCCTGCGGCATTATCGGCTCATTTGTGGTGGTCAACCGGATCGTTTTTATCAGCGGTGGCATCGCCCACGCCGCCTATGGGGGCATCGGTTTGGGGTATTTTTTCCAATTTAATCCGCTGTTCGGGGCGATCGCATTTTCTCTGATTTCGGCCGTCGGTATGGGGTTGGTGGAACGAAAAACCAAACAGCGATCGGATACGATTATCGGGGTGATGTGGGCGTTGGGAATGGCGATCGGGATTATTTTCATTGACCTGACACCGGGATACAAAGCCGATTTGATGAGTTATTTATTCGGCAGCATCCTCACGGTCCCCCGCACGGATTTGATGGTGATGTTGGGACTGGATGTCCTAATTTTTATTCTGGTTGTTTCTCTATATAAAGAACTGGTGGCGATTTCCTTCGACCCCGTGTTTGCCACGACCCGCAATATTCCGGTGGATTATTTATATTTGGTTTTGGTCGCCGCGATCGGTCTGACGGTGGTGATGGTCATGCAGGTGGTTGGACTGATTTTGGTGATCGCGTTGCTGACCGTGCCCGCTGCCATCAGCACCCAATTCGTCAAAGATATCAAACAGATGATGGTGTTGTCGAGTCTGTTTGGGATTATTTTTACCATGACTGGGTTGTGGTTTTCTTACTTTTTTAACCTCACCTCCGGCGCGACGATTATCCTCGTTTCCTGCGGCGGCTATCTCCTCAGTTTGGGAGTCAAAGCGTATTGGGATCGGATCGCGCCCTCTTCCTCTTGAGGCGTGGCGGGCTCTGAACCGATCGCTTCGGTCGCTTATAATAGAGGAGATCTGCCCTGTGGCGTTTCCGCCTGGTCAACAGCCGGATGGCAGTGGGAGCGATCGCCGATCGCTTAAAATCGTTATAGTTATCATTATATTTGCTATCGAATCTGATGAATTTCACACCGCAAACCGCCGACGCCATCCGCCGCGTCGCCATTGTCGGGGGAACCCACGGCAACGAATGGACCGGCATATATTTAATTAAAAAATTCGAGCGATCGCCGAAATTAGTGACGCGATCGACATTTGAAACCCTGACATTATTGGCCAATCCCCGGGCATTTGAAATTAATAAACGCTACGTCGATCGCGATTTAAACCGGTGTTTTCGACGGGAACATTTGGAACAATCCAATTCGGAAATCTACGAAATTCAGAGGGCGCAGTGGATCGTCGAACGATGGGGCAAACAGGGACAGGGCAAGATCGACGCTATTTTTGATTTTCACAGCAGCACTGCCCACATGGGGGTGACATTAATTTGGGTTAAAAATAATTCATTTAATCGCCAAATAGCCGCCCACTTGAAAGGTATTTTTCCGGACTTAAATATTTACAGTTGGATCGATCCGGAGCGGGAAAATCCGTCCATGAAATCCCTGTGCGATCGCGGCTTTTCAATTGAGGTGGGGCCGGTGGCACCGGGAATGTTGGATGCCGCACTATTTGAAAAGGCTGAACAGGTCATCCACGCCGTTTTGGATTATATCGAACGGTACAACCGGGGGGAACTCATCGGGGGCGATCGCACCCTCACGATCTATCAATTTCTGCGAGTCGTAGACTATCCCCGCACGGAAACCGGGGAACTCGCCGGGATGATTCACCCACAATTGCAGGGACGGGATTACCAGCAGTTGAACCCCGGCGATCCGATGTTTTTAAAGTTTGACGGAACCACAATTTATTATGACGGAGAAACCCCCGTCTGGCCGATTTTTATCAACGAAGTCGCCTATTACGAAAAGGCGATCGCGATGGTGTTGACGCGGCGGGAGGCGATCGCAGTTTGAAGCGGAATTTAAACGGTATCCGGATCGATTCCCAACTCCCGCAACTTGGCGATCAGTTTCTCCTTTTGTTGTCGTTCGGTTTCGAGTTGCTGTTCCGCCAGTTCCCGCTGTTGTTTTTCGTTTGTCGCCGATTCTTCCGGAGTCGGAACCAAGTCGCCGTCCGCTGTGAAAAACCGCAGTTTATTTTCGTAAATCCCCAGAAATAATTGTAACTGGTGACTCCAAAGATATCCGCGATCGCTCGGTTGTATGTCTTGGTATTCCCCGTTCACCAAGTGAAACCCTCGGAACTCCGATGTATCTGGAGAAAACCAGAAATATTCGGGAGTTCGGAAAATCTCTTGATAAATTTGTTTTTTCGTGTTTCGGTCAACATTGGCTGTCGAATTCGACAACAATTCGATAATCACATGGGGATATTTTCCCCCCTCTTCCCACACCACCCAACTCTTGCGGGGTTTCTGTTCCGTATTCAACACCACGAAGAAATCCGGCCCCCGAAAATCCTTCGTTTTCACCTGTTCGGGACTGTAGTAAATGCTCAGGTTCCCGGCGGCGAAATAGTCGGTTTTATCCCGCCACAGCCAATCCAGACAGTTGAGCAACAGAATAATTTGTTGTAGGTGCAAATAGCTTTCCAAAGGTGGTTCCTCACTTTCCAAATCTCCGGGAGGAAATTCAATCTCTTCCCATTCGGATTCAGTTTTCAGTGTTTCTAAATCTTGGGAAATGGTCATGGTAGCCTCCGGTGCAGTATTTCTAGTATAGTAGGCAAAAGGCAACAGGCAACAGGCAACAGGCAATAGGGAGAAACAGCCATCACTGTATCGGTTTCCGAATTTTGTGATATCCTAAGTGTCTTGGAGGTTGCTATATAGCAATGAGCGCTCGTGTGTTTACAGTTCGGTTCGTGGAACAGAACCCGAAACTTCCATGTGTCTTGGCGATT
>NZ_JAJENU010000155.1:0-2883 GCF_035615495.1 Lyngbya sp. CCY1209
AATCGCCAAGACACATGGAAGTTTCGGGTTCTGTTCCACGAACCGAACTGTAAACACACGAGCGCTCATTGCTATAAAAGTCAAAAGTCAACCGTCAAAAATTCACAAGTTCCCGATTTAAAATGATTAATGATTAATGATTAATTATTAAGGGTTAATTTTCCCCAGCGGAAGCTTGGAAAACTGTCGGCAAAAAATCGGGAAAAATGGTCAATTCTAGACGCAAATTTTTGCTCCTCGGGGCGGTGGCGATCGCGGCATTTGCACTCTTCATTTTTGCGATCACCGGCGATCGCTAAACCTGGGGACTCTGATCCTCCCCACCCACATCTCCCCTAGAAACCCGGTTTTTTCCCCATTCCCCAACCATGTTCCAAGCCACCCGCCGCCGTTTGGCCCTCTGGTACACCGCCGTCACCGCAGTGCTGTTGCTGCTGTTCGCCAGCGGCTTTTATCTCTACGTCCGCAATACCCTCATCGATCGCATCGACGATACCCTCAATCATGTTGTGGAAGTGGTGGAGCGATCGCTCGTCATCGAACCCGTCCGGGGGGGTCAGTACGCCGTCAATATCGAAGCCAGCTTTCGCAATAATGTCGATGCGGCCGACGACGACCACATCGATATAGAATGGTTCGGCCCCACGGGGGAATTATTGTGGTCCACCCTCTCCGAACCCCTCGACATCCCCCTCCACCCCCACCGAAACGGGGAAACGGTTCGCTTGAGGGATCATCACTGGTCGTTACTCGACGAACCCGCCGGGAACTCCCAGGAAATGGTACTGCGACAAGTGACCGATCGCGTCGAAATCGGTCGTCAAGTTTTGGGGTATCTGCGAGTCAGCCACCCCTGGTTTGAGGTGACGAAGCCGATCCGCCAGTTGGTGACGGATCTGGCGACGGGGGCGGTTTTGACGTTGATTTCTGTGGCAGCCATCGGCTGGTTTTTGTCGGAGTTGGCGATCGAACCCGTGCGGGAATCTTATCAGCATCTCAAACAGTTTACCGCCGACGCCTCCCACGAACTCCGCAGCCCGATCGCGACGATCCAAACCAATGTTCAAGTCGCCTTGGCCGATCCAAATATCAATCCGGATAGCCAACAACAATTGCAGGCGATCGAGCGCCTGACCCGGCGCCTGGGCCGCCTGGTGGACGACCTGCTATTTTTGGCCCGACAGGATGGGGGAATGGTACAGTCAAAATTCGCCCCCGTCCCCCTGGATGCTTTGCTGATGGAAGTGATGGAGGAACTCGAAGCGATCGTCTCGGCGGCTGACATCCACCTGTCCCTGAATTTGATCGACCCCCCTTCCCCGGTGTCGGAGGGGGAGACGCTCCCCCCCGAAGTCGAAACGGATTTATTTACTTTGGAGGGCGATCGCGATCAGTTGGGGCGATTATTTATTAATTTGATCGGCAACAGCTTGAACTACACCCCCGGGGGCGGAGAAATTATCGTCACGCTCCAATATATCCCCAGAAACGGGCGATTTTCTTCCCGGGAGGAAATGCGATCGCCCCGAACCCCAGAATCCCGAGATTGGCGAGGGCAATTTGAAGCCCTGCAAGTCTCCGTCAAAGATACCGGCATCGGCATCCCCCCCGAAGCCCTCCCCCACATTTTCGATCGCTTTTACCGGGTCGATCCAGCCCGCAGCCACCGCAGTTTGTCGGGGTCGGGCTTGGGGTTGTCAATTGTCGCCGCGATCGTGCAAAATCACCGGGGTCAGATCCAGATCGAAAGTGAAGTGAACCGGGGGACGATCGTCACAGTTACTCTTCCCTTACATCAACCCGAGTGAAAGCCTTTTCCACCCGACAATCCCATCACTTTTGTTGACGCATTTTTGTTAACATTGATACCATCTGCCTCGCACACACCGCATCAATACCGAGCGAATTCAATCTATCAACTTGAGCTATCAACTTGATAGATGTAATGGAAGTCACCTCAAATTCACAAATATCTCGGTAATTTCCACAGTTTTACACAAGTTTACATTCAAAAGTTCGGTAGTTCCACGATTTCCAAACCCCGGTTGTTCCGGAAATAATAAGAACAAGCTAGAAAACAGCAAAGCACCCGACACCAATTCTGGCTCAAACTTCACTTTATTAATACTGGAGTCGTTCCATGAGTCCCAAAACATTAGTCCTGACTACCTGTTCCGCGATCGCCATGATGGCTGCCACCGCCCTCCCCGGTTTGGCTTATCCGGGCTATTTAACTTCTGATGATTACGGCTCCCAAATTAACATTCGCTCCGGCCCCGGAACCGGCTATTCTTCTCCTCACTACGGCTACGATGACGATCGGGTTGAAATCATCAACGACACCATCGGCGACGACGGATACACCTGGTACTACATCGAATTCTACGGCTCCGGCGCCCGGGGTTGGGTTCGCGGGGACTTCATCACCTACTAATCCCACCGTTCAATTCCCGACAGTTTGACCGAAAAAATCAGACACACATCCTTGCTCGACACACACTTTATTACTTCTGGAGTCGTTCCATGAGTCCCAAAACATTAGTCCTGGCTACCTGTTCTGCGATCGCCATGATGGCCGCCGTCGCCCTTCCCAGCTTCGCTTATCCCGCCCGCTTGACAACTTCCGATTACGGCTCCCAAATTAACATTCGCTCCGGCCCCGGAACCGGTTATTCTTCTCCTCACTACGGCTATGCCGGAGACGGGGTTAACGTCATCAATGAAACCATCGCCAATGATGGATATATGTGGTATTATATAGAATTCTACGGCTCCGGCGCCCGGGGTTGGGTGAGGGGTGACTTTATTACGAGAAAAGGACGAGAGCTTGAAAGCCGTGTCTTTTTAAAGCACGGATGAAAAGCGAACGGCGACTGAAGTCGC
>NZ_JAJENU010000156.1:0-14849 GCF_035615495.1 Lyngbya sp. CCY1209
CAGGAAGATACGACTGAGGAGGATAATCCCGAGGAAGATACGACTGAGGAGGATAATATCGAGGAAGATAACACTCAAGAAGATACCACTCAGGAAGACACTACCGAGGAGGATAATATCCAAGAAAATACCACGGAAGAGGATACAACTGAAGCTAAAAATGCAGAGGTAAAAACGACTCAGGAGGAAGTCAGCACCCCAACGAATTCGGGATTTACCCCATCCCCAGTTACCCTTTTTAATTCCCCATCTAATGCTTCCGAAGCGGGCGAAAATTTTCCCGAAGACAACCCGTCGTAAACTGAAGCTGAAAACTCTGTGGAATCTGACCTTTATGACCCCTCGAAGTTCATCATCCCGATCGCATTTCCGTTGATTTTCTCCCCCCATGTCGGAAGTGGAGACACCGAAGCGGGTGATGAGAATGATGCGATCGCGGGAACGGCAGATGCCGACGTTCTCTTCGGTTTCGGCGGGGAAGATGCGATCGCGGCCCTCGACGGCGACGACGAAATTCACGGCAACTCGGAGGGCGACAATATCGACGGGGGCGATGGCAATGATACGGTCTACGCCGGAAAGGGCGACGATCAAGTTTTGGGCGGCGAAGGGGAAGACAGCATCTTCGGCGACCTCGACAACGACACCATCGCCGGAAATGCCGGTAATGACTGGCTCAACGGCAACTCGGGCGAAGATTGGATCGACGGCGGCGACGGCGACGATGAAATGTACGGCGGTAAGGGGAATGATGCCCTGGTCGGAAATGCCGGAACCGATCTGATGTTCGGCGATATCGGCGACGACCTCATCGAGGGGGACGAGGGAAACGATACCGCCTTCGGCAACCGGGGCAACGATACCCTCTTGGGGGGCGACGATGCGGATTTCCTCTACGGCGGCCAGGACGACGACCTGATCGACGGCGGCGGGGGCAACGATACCCTCTTGGGCGATCGCGGGGATGATACCCTTGACGGTGGGGAAGGAGCCGACAGCCTCACCGGGGGCGACGGCGACGATATCCTGGTCGCGGCCGCGGGGGCCGACACCCTCACGGGCGGAAATGGGAGCGATCGCTTCCTTCTGGCCTCCGGTTACGGGCTCAATACCATCACCGATTTTGCCGACGGCGAAGATCTCATCGTCCTCGACGGCGGTTTGACCTTCGCAGACCTGACCCTGACAACCGTCGGCGGTCAAACTCAGATCTCGTCGGGCTCGGACATCCTGGCCCAACTGACGGGTGTGGATGTGGCCGACCTCGACGCCGGCGACTTCACGACTTGGGTCGTCTGACGTGATTTGACCTGAAAGTGCGATCGCCTCCAAAATTCACCGATGGGGGCGATCGCCAGTGGGGCTGGGGATTTCAGGCGTTTCTGGCTTCCGTGTCCATAAGGGTCTTGACATTCGCCGATTGAGGTGTTACAGTGAAATTCGAGAAGTAAGTATCGGTAGCAGAGTTTGTTTTCAGTATTGACAGGTTTTTCTTGTTTTGTAAAGACAACGGTTCTCTCCGAAATCCAAATCTCTACACCTATTTTTTGACGGAGATAACCTATGTCTATCTATGTTGGCAATTTGTCCTATGAGGTTGGCGAACAGGACATCAACGAAGCCTTTTCCGAGTACGGCGAAGTTCGGCGAGTTCACCTACCCACCGATCGCGATACGGGTCGCGTGCGCGGTTTTGCGTTCGTAGAAATGGAATCACTGGATCAAGAAGAGTCCGCGATTTCTGCCCTGAACGGTGCCGAGTGGCTGGGACGTTCCCTGACGGTCAACAAAGCACGACCCCGGGAAGAGCGGGGATCTAACGGCGGCGGTCAGCGACGCAACCGCTTCTAAAGAGCGGGGGAGTGGGACGGCAAAAAAGTCACTGACGTTGCTGCGACCGCTCCCGAGCAATTTTAACAGAAAATGCACCCCTCCGCCCGGGGTGTTTTTTTGTGGCCCGGGACCGGCCCCATCCCGGAAAACCATCCTATTCCGAATGGCGATAGCGATCGCTCAATTCGGGCAAATAATCGAACCCGTCAACGCCAATTATAGCGATGAACTGAGAGCGATGTCGCCCCAAAATTTGCCGAAATTTTTCCTCTCCCAATTGCCCCTGCAAAATCATCACCAAACCCCCCGCCTGCCGCCACCGGGCATCCCCCCGCTGTTCGAGCAAATACATCCCCAGACAGGCGTGGTAGACGGCGGAATCTTCCCGTTCGAGCTGATAGTAAGCCTCCCCCAAATAGGCGTGGGTGAGGGCTTGTAAATCTTGCTCTCCCATCTGTTGGAGGACGGACAAACCTCGCTCCAAAACGGGGACGGCTTGAGCGGGCTGTTCCAGGGAAACATAAGCCATTCCCAAACCCAAATAGGCGAGGGCTTGATTGACCAAATCGTTGAATTTTTCCGATAATTTCAATCCCTGTTCCAGGTAGTTTATGGAACTTTCGAGCTGTTCAAACGTCACCGATCGCTCCTGTCTGGCGATCGCGATCTCGGAAAATCCCAAACTGATCAGAGAGTACGATTCCCCCTGGCGGGCGCCGATCTGTCGGGCTAAAATCAGGGCGCGTTGGGCGTAGGTAGCCGCTTGGGAATAGTCTTTTTGGCGCAACCGCAACCGACTCAGGTGGTTATAATTCGCCACCTCGCAGGCGCGATCGCCCGTCTGAATCGCCCGTTCCAACGCCTCCTGGTGCAGTTCCTCAGCCCGGTAGTGATTGCCGATCCACTGCTGAGAATAGCCAAGAACGGTAAGAATTCTGGCTTTCTCCAGAATATTTTCGACGTAACTGAGGGGGCGATCGAGGTAGGTGATGGTTTCGCGGAAATTGTCACCCGAAAACGATGCGAATACGCCACCGTAAAGGGGAAAATTACTCCGCTGGGCAAATGTCCGCAGAATTTGCAATGTCATTTGAAAGCAACCTCGGGAGAGGCGATCGCGATCGGAATCGGAGGACAATGATTGAAACCCGTTGCTGAGTTCGGACCAAATCATCGCGAACACCATGAACGTCACGCCAGCCAAATTTTGTCCCACCTGGGCACTGTAGGGTTGTTTGTCGAACCAGGTGACAAGTCCCGCCTGCAAGTCCCGCATTAAGATAATCAACCCCACCCATTCTTTCCAGTCGATTTGCTGTTGGGACTGGGCAAAAATTGCGGCGGATTGGTTTTGTGCTTGTCGGGTAAATAGCTCTTTTGCGAGGGGGCTGTTGACGTTTTTTGCCCAGGTTTCCCAGGGTCCTGCTGCCGTCGCACCGCCGCCGAATCCGATGTCTCTCTGGGGGCGATCGTACACCCAGCTAATCAAATAGGGTTCCAGTTCTTTGACAGTGGTGATACCCTGAAGTAATCCCGCCGCATACTGTCGCAATTCCGCCGCTTCCGATTCCTCCGGCAAACGGCCTGCTTCCTGTTCTAAGGTTTGGGCAAGTTGCCGGATTTGGGGATGTTTGAAAACGTAAGATTGGTTGGGGTCGAGAACTTCAATTAAAACGGTCAATCGTTCCTTGGGATCGGCTTCTATAATTTGTTTGACGGCACTGCTAGAATGGCTCTGAACTTGATAATTTTTCTGCCAATCTTCCCAAGCTTGCCGGATCATTTGAATCCCCCGCAGTTGTCGGGTAGCTTTCGCCTGTTTGAGTTCGTCGGACTCGGTTTCGACCAAAGATTCCAGGGCGCCAATTTTTTCGACCAAGCCCCGCTCGAAAATTTCTCCAGTTCCGACTTTAATTTCATCGACCAAGCGTTTGTATATCAAAGCTTTCGACGCAATTTTTCCTTTTAAAATATTGGCGATGATATCATCAATTAGGGCGAGATAGCGTTCTCGATCTGAAGGTTGAGTCATGGTGGTATTGAGTTAAAATTTCAGTAGCACAGGCATCCGGCCTGTGACAAGCTAGAAGCTTGTGTTACGCGGGCGCGGAGCGGTCTGGAATGCAAAAATTGGGGGCGCACAATCCCTTAAATTCTACAGTTGAAATGGCGAGAGTATCGAGCTTTAGAACAAGGATCGCGTGGTTGTTGGTATCGGCGATATATAGGCGATCGCCGATCGCACTGAGCCCTGATGGTTCGGCCAATTGCGCCTCGGTTCCCAAGATGGTTTGAGAGTCTCCCGTCTGCGGATCGACCCGCTTGATCTTGTGATTGTAGGTGTCCGCCACCCACAGGGATTTATTCGCATATTCTACACCCAAACAGTGCTGAAGTCGGACATTAAATCCCCGGCTGTCGCGATCGCGAAGCGTTGCGGATGCAATCTCGCCGAATCCGAACAATTCCCCGCTGCCGCCAATCGTCCGCACCCGGGGATTATCCCCCAAACCCACCCCCCGAATCGAACTGCTTTCGCTGTCGGCGACGAACAACTCCGAACCGTCCGCCGCCAAGCCACTCGGCTGGGAAAATGCCGCCGCCAACAATTCCCCGTCCACGCAGGATTCGGCCCCCCGTCCGGCGTAGGTTTGCACCCGTCCGCCGTCGGGGTCCCACACCCAAATCTGATGGGAACCCGCCATCGCGACGAACAACCGATTCTCCACCCACTCCACATCCCAGGGAGAATTGAGGGCAACTTCCGTCCCCCGTCCGCCGTGGGGGTAGATGTAGCGGCTTTGCCGTCCCGTCCCCGCCACGGTTTCCACCGTCTGGGTGGTGAAATCGATTTTGCGGATGGCGTGATTTTCGGTATCGGCGACGTAGAGAAAATTGCCGTCGGGGGAAATTGCCATCCCCTGGGGGGCGAAAAATTGGGTGTCGGCGAAGGAACCGTCCCGCCATCCCGGCGTCCCGGTGCCGATGACTCGGGGTGCATCCCCGTCCAAATCGCCGACGATCAGGCGGTGGTGTCCCGAATCCGCCACGAAAAGGCGGTTTTGGGTTGAATCTGCCAAAACTTTGCCCGGAAACGCCAGGGGGGTCGTCAGGGGGCAACCCCTTTTTTCTCGGTTGAAATTGAGGGTTTGGGGGGTGATTTTGCCCCGTTCCCGATAGTCCCGGATCAGATTTCCCAACATCTCGTCCAACGCCTCCCGATTGCCTTCCCCCGCCGCGGTTCGGATGCAGTAGCCGAGGGGGTCGATAATGACGAGGGTGGGCCAGGCCCGGACGGCGTATTGTTGCCAAATGTAAAAATCGCGATCGACGATCACCGGATGTTCGATATCGTGGCGGAGAATTGCTTGGCGGATGTTGTCAACGTCCCGTTCGTTGTCGAATTTGGCGGAGTGGACGCCGATGACGGTGAGGCTGTCGGCGTATTTGGTTTCCAGATATTTTAAATCCGGTAAGATGTGGAGGCAATTGATACAACAATAAGTCCAGAAATCCAGAACCACCACCCGTCCCCGCAGTTCGGCCAGAGACAGGGGGCGATCGCAATTTAACCAGGGAAAATCGGCGGGAAGTTCGGGCGATCGCACGCGAGACATGATCGGAGTTTTTGACAACTTAGATATTTTAACAATAGTGTCGCCGAATGGGTTCCTATTTTTGGCGCGATCGTTTCCTCCACCACCGCAATTTCCGACAACATATCCCGCACCCGCAACTCAAATTCCCTAGATGGCACGAATCGCCTCCCGCAGCACCTTTTCCCGCAAATGGGGACGCAATGAATTCGGCGTTCCCAAATCGACCGAACAATCTAACAACTCCTCCAAAACCGATCGCAATTCCAACAGCGTAAACAACCCCACCGGACGCTCGAACTCCACCAAGAAATCGACATCACTTTCCGGGGTCGCCTCATCCCGAGCCACCGATCCGAATAAAAACAGTGCTTTCACTGCAAACTCATCGAGGCGATCGCGGTGAGTCTCCAATAAATCCAGAACCCGTTTCTTATCCATCCGAACGACCTGTTTCGATCTAGAATATATTATCGCTTTCGGGTCGTTCTGGAAACCAAGTCCGTGGGACAATATCCGCTTCCAGCTTTAACTCCGCTTCCGACATTCCGGTACTTTGGAAAATGTCATCGGGGATTGTGATGCTCATGGTTTGTTTCCCAAATCTTTTTTAAGGGTAGCACGAACTCGGTCATGCAAGAAACCGGGTTTCTATGAGAATTGCTGCATTAGAATCGAAGTTTGAGGAAGAAACCCGGTTTCTACATTCAGACGCGATCGCACCCGAGACGGATTATAATTGAGAAGATTTGAGGAAGGGTCAAAAATGGTATCGCTTTCGGGCCGGTCTGGGAATGAATTGAAAATTTATCACCTGCGGGACGAGATCCGCCAATCCGCCGCCGAGTTCCGCCTGTCCCCGGAAATTGTCGGGGCGATCGTTTTGGACGAGTTGGAACGCCGTAGTTTTGAGGACGATATCGAGGAGATTTTGGCGGTAATTTTACCCGGTTTGGTCTACTGGGCCGACTGGTCGATCGGCATCGCCCAAATCAAGCCGAAAACCGCCGAAATCGTCTATCGGGAACTGTTGGGAAATTGCCCCAAACCCAATCAAATCGTGCGATCGCTATTGGATGAAAAAATATCCTGTCGCCTCGTCGCCGCCTACTGTCGCCATATTATCAATCTGTGGCGGGATGCGTTTCCCCCGGCGGAAAATACCGGACTTGACGGCGACGGTGCCCGCCTGTTGGGAACCCTGTATTCCCTCGATCCGACGGGAACTTGGGGGGTGAACGATCGCCCCATTTTCAATGATCGCGGCGAGGGCATCGTCGCCAGTATGCCCCAAATTCGCCAGTTAATTGAAACCTAAATTTCACTGAATTTTGTTGTGGGGATTTAGCCCATTCTTTAATCAGAGCAACTCTTGCAGGGCTACAGTTTGTCGGTCAAAGAATTTAATTTTAATTTTATCGCGATCGTTGAGTAGTGTCAAGCAAACGATATCTCTTCAACGATTCCCTCTTTCTCCAACGCTTTGTGAAATTCCGGCCTGAGTAAAAATGGGGATTTTCCATCCGATTGATTAAAGACTAAATATGTTTTTCTTCTTTTACTCATCGCCAGCGTCTTGCAAATCAATCGAATCGTTCAATATTCTTCGAGACTTATCCAAAGACTCTAGGAATGGGCGATATTCCTTTATTATAGTCAAATATTGAATTTCTTTATTTTCTCCTTCTTCTTCAGTGCCGATATTAAAGTTCGCTTGAAAATAATCCTGCTTTAATGCGGTCAAGCTGTCGGAATGAAGTTCGAGTGAAATATCTTGTATGGGAAATAAATCTGCGTTGAGAGTAGAAATTATTTGTTGTTCTAAAAAATTAGCATATCGGATTAAGATATTGTCGATTAGTTCTGGGGTTAACGCCACAACTCCTTCCCTTTCCCAAGGGATTTCTTCCCAGGTGTGCGATCGCGCAAATTTCCGAATCACATCTTGATTAAAAATCGTCCATAACAGTTGAGCAACATAGGTTTTTCCACTATTATTCAAGCCGACGAAAATATAAAATCGTTGGGATAGATCGATGGTTTGAGTATTACCTCGAATCGGGCCCAAGTTTCTGATCAGTACCTTCATAGCCGTTTTTTATAATTTGAAGAAATATCAGGTTTGCAGGGTTCACCTGAGCCAATCCCGCGCCAATTCCCATCACACTAATTCATCGGTTCGATCTCAATCCAAACCCCAGTTTTCGGTGCCTCTGGCACGTATTCCACCGTCAGTTGGGGCAGGCAACTGAGGCGGTCGTCGAGGATAATTCCTGCACCTTTATGCGTCAGGGCATCCAAACAGGCGCCAGCCAAATTGTCGATGTCGGAATTAGTGCGGTGGTTGCCGAATAAGCGAATCGAAATAGCCGCTCGTCTGAGGGGAAAGCGATCGCGCAAATTTCGGTCTTCAATCTGGCGATAAAGCTCAATTTCCGCCCGGTTCCGCCATTCTCGATATCGTGGCGGCAAATAAGTTCCGTTGTTCGTCACACGGGGGCGAGCTTTCGGCACCACCGGACCGGGAATCACGAATCGAATCACATTAGAATTGGGGGTCTTTTCCGCCTCCGGGGGCTCGTCGATGGGGGTAAACTCGACATCGATCGCCGCCTCTTCGGCTGGCGGAACTTCCACTTCCGGTGGCAGACTTTCCGGTACAATTTTCGGCGGTTCTTGCCGATCTTGAACCGCCGGAGAAGTCGATAACGCCGCCAATCCTCCGTCCATTCCCGGCCAAGTCCGGGCGATCTGGACGTACATCCGGGCCGTCTGTTCCGAGATCTGGGTGTGGGTTTGCCGCCAATGATCCCAGTCTTTTTCGGACAGGTGCGATCGCACCTTCAGCAACATCGCCCCCGCCTTGCAAGCCGGGATCAAAGCCGTCTGAGGCGACTCCAGACAGCGTTGATGTTCGCGATTAATTGCGATCGCGAGTTCCTCAAATTGCGAAATTTTGGGTTGTAACTTGGTCAACACGATTTTTTAGTTGAATTGGGGCGGGGGGAAATTGACAATTGATAATTCTCAAAATTATCAATTGTCAATGCTCAATTATCAATTCGTTACGGGTTCCTCCATCCAATATTGGAGGCTCTGCACTTCCACGTCAGATTGGGTCAAGACCCCCGGTTCGGTCTGCATGGGCAGCACCTCCAGGATATCCCTTTCGCTGCAATATTTCAGGTCATCGTAGCATTTTAAACCGATCAGGCGCTTTCCGTGGCTGGCGTGGTTCATCAGTTCGTACAATTTTTCCCGCCACTGCACATAAAGGGCGATCGCGCCGAAAACTTCGTCATTTCCGGCTAAATCGTCGAGGGGATAGCCCATTTCCGAGGCAAAACTGTCCGCGATCGCCCCCGCACAGACTGTATCTTCCAGGGAAAAACTGCCTTCCCAACCCGATCCCACAATCCACACCGTCTCGGGCATCTTCGTCATCAAATATCGGACGACGGTCTGGCGGTTCACCAGGGCCGCCGTCAGCACCACCGGCGCCGCTTGGACCCGTTTCAGGGCGCGGGTGCCGTTGGTCGTGGTCATGAACAGGCGCTTGCCTCCGACGGCCTCCGGCGTGCAGTTGAGGGGGGAATTCCCCATGTCGCAGCCTTCCACCATCGCGCCGCCCCGTTCGCCGACGCGGATGCGCCGGTCGGCTGGCCATTTCTCGCTCACCTGCATCAATTCGTCGATATCGCTGAAGGCCTGCACACCTTCGGCCCCCGCGTCGAGGGCCGTGGCGATGGTGGTCGTGGCCCGGAGTACGTCAACGACGATCGCACAGTCCGGGGTGCTGTCCGTGGGGGTCAATTCGGGAGTATGGTAAATAAAAAGCTTCACAATGGGGATGGTATAAGTAGAATTACTGACTCTCTATTGTAGGGGTTGGAGGGGAAAAATCGGCAGTCGGTCGTCGATAAAGGCAATTAATCGATCATTATCAATTGTCAATTATCAATTATCAATTCTTCCCACGCCCCACACCCCATCCCCTACGCCCCAACTAAGTCCAAGCCCGGAAAAAGGTATTTTCCCGCCAAGCCGTGGCGGTGCGATTTTCGATCGCGGCCATTTCCTCCGGACTCAGGGGTTTGAAAGCCTGGGCCACCCGGAAATTGGACTCCAACTGTTCCACCGACTCCGCCGCGATGATGCAGCAGTGCACGCCCTCCAAAGACAGGACGTAACCCATCGCCTGTTCCATGCCGTCCAACACGCCATTTCTGAATAAACGCCCGTAGGCGGGGATTTTCATGGCGATGACGCCGACATTCTTTTCCCGGGCTACCGGCAGCACCGTGGGGGCGAAGGGGCGGGGGTGGTGTTTGTCGGCGGCGTTGATGGAAACCAAGGTGGTGTCGAAGGGGTAGCGTCGCAACCCCTCGGCGATGACGTCCGGTTCGTGGTGTCCGGTGATGCCGGTAAATTTGATAATTCCCTGGTCTTTGGCCTCTTCCATCGCCTCGATGGCGCCGTTTTTGCCGAAAATCTCGTCGAGGGTTTCGGGGAAAGAGACGTGGTGGAACTGCCACAAATCGAGGTAATCTGTATTCAGGCGTTTGAGCGATCGCTCCAGTTCCCGCCAGGCTCCATCCCGATCGCGCATCGCCGATTTGCTGGCCAGGAAGATCTGCGATCGGTAGGGGGGCAGGACTTTCCCCAGATGTTCCTCGCTCGCACCGTAGCTGGCGGCGGTGTCGAAATACCGCATCCCCAATTTTAACGCCGCCTCAATTTGGGCGATCGCTTCCGGTTCCCGCCCCGCATCGTCGATGGGCGTCTGCCCCGCCGTCCCCAGGCCGAAAATGGGCAGGCTTTGCCCGGTTTTGCCCAACACCCGTTCGGGGAGGGTGGGCTGTTGGGGCGTCGAAATGGCGGGTTGAGCGACGATTTCGGTGCCGTTGCGTTTCCATACGGCCGTACCGATGATCCCCCCGGCGACGGCTACTCCGGTGGCGATGAATCCCCGTCGGGTCGTTTTCCGTCTCATAAATCCCCCTCGCTTGTCAATTTGGGACAATTTTGTTTTATTCTGGCATATGATGTCGGGTGTAGGGTTTAGGGAATGGGGAATAGGGAATGGGGAATAGGGAATGGGGAATAGGGAATGGGAAATCTGTGTAATCTGCGTCATCTGCGGATGGGAATCGAAAATAGAAATCAATTCATAATCGCTCTCATTTCTACTTTCATCGGTTTGGCTACTCCGCCGATCGCCTGGGCATCAGACCCGCTCTGTCCGGCTGAATTAGAATCGGCAATTGAGGGGATTATTGACCGGCCGGAGTTCGCCCGATCGCGGTGGGGAATTAGTATTGAAACTCTGGAATCGGACGAGGTTTTATATGGGCGCGATCGCGAGGTTTTTTTCATCCCCGCATCGACGGTCAAATTGATGACCACCGCCGCCGCCCTGGAAGAATTGGGGCCGAATTACCGCATCCGAACCTCGATTTACAGCGACGATAACGAAACGGTTTATATCGTCGGGCGGGGCGACCCCAGTTTGACCGACATTCAATTGCAAGAGTTGGCGAAACAGTTGCGCGATCGCGGCATTTCTCAGATCGAAACTTTGGTCGCCGAAGATGGGTATTTCCCCGGTTTTACCGTCAATCAAAATTGGGAGTGGGAGGACGTACAGGCGGGGTACGGTGCGCCCGTCAACAGTTTAATTCTCCACCAAAATTCCCTCGATTTGATGCTGTGGCCGGAAGCGGCCGTTGGGCGACCGCTGCGGGTGACGTGGGTGCGTCCGGAACAGGGAATTGGATGGGAAATTGACAACCGAACCCGCACCGTCGGAACGGGCGATCGCGAATTTGTGGAGATCGGCCGGGAGTTCACCCGCCCCGTCATCCGCGTCGCCGGACAGTTGCGGGTGGGGTCGGAACCGGAACCGGTTTACGCTGCCGTGGTCGAACCGGCGGCGAATTTTTTGCGCGGGTTTAAAACCATTTTAGAACGGGAGGGAATCGTTGTCAATACCGCCAGAGTCGATAACTATTCTCCCCACTCGGAACCGGAAATTGCCGCGATCGAATCTCCCCCGATTTCGGAATTAATTAAAACGGTGAATTTGGAAAGTAATAATGTGTTTACCGAGGCGGTGTTGAAAACCTTGGGGGTGCAGGCACCGACTGCCGACGCGGTGGAAGCGGGATTGGAACGGGTGATCTCGAACCTCACGGCTTTGGGTGTCGATCCCGGGGGGTACGCTCTGGCGGACGGTTCGGGACTCTCCCGCCACAATTTAGTTAGCCCCCAAACCCTGATCGATACCCTGGGGGGGATGGCTGCTTCTCCCCAGGCGGCAATCTATCGCGAATCCCTGCCGGTGGCGGGGGTCAGCGGGACCTTGAAAGGGCGGTTTCGGGACTCGGCGGCGGTGGGGCGGGTGTGGGCGAAAACGGGGACGCTGACGGGGGTTTCTGCCCTGGCTGGGTATGTGGAACCGGCGGATTATTCGCCCCTGGCGTTTGCGATTATCGTCAATCAGTCGAATTTGCAGACCGGGGAATTGCGAGACGCGATCGATGCGATCGTGTTACTCTTGACTCGGCTGCAATCTTGTTAGGGTAGGCAACAGGCAATAGGCAACAGGCAATAGGGAGAAAAACCTTTCACAGTCTGGGTTTTAGAATCGCTCGATTTCCCGACAACCCTGGCGACGGCTATAAATCAGGGTGTGGGGTGTGGGTAAAATGGAGAATTGATCATTATAATTTTCAATCCATTTCTATTTTTATAGTTTTTGGCCCCATAGATTGATGAGTTGAATAACGATGAGTAAAACATTTGCCGAATTGGAAGCCGAGTGGAAGGCGATCAAAAAAAAGTTGGATGCGACGATGGTGGAATATCGGCTGTTGCGGCAGAAGCGGTCGGCGTTTCAGGTCAAATTGATCTTTCCCCGGGATAGTTCTCCGGAGGCGATGCGAGCGTTCCGCGATCGCGAAAAAGAAGTGGTCTCCCAACTGTCGATCGACCTGCGAGACCTCGACCAAGATATCAAAGCCGTCCGCATCCGACTCAAGCAAATCCGGGCGACCTTGGCGGTGAAACAGACTCAAATCTACCAGTTGCAAGCGCAGTCTGTGTGGAAAAAAATGATCGAAAAAGCGGAGGCGATCAACCAATTGGCGACTCAAATGGAGGGGGAAATCAAAACCCTGTCCGCGATCGCGGAGGATTTTTATCCCCCAACCGAGAAGTGGCTGCCCCAACATCCGGAATTGGCTCAAATTTCGGCGACCACCATCCCCCGCGTCTTTTGGAAAGATAACCATCTGGAAGTGCGGGACAAGGCGATCGACTGGGACTCGGAAGAGACTTAAAATTGATCGGTCATCCGCCAAAATTTCTGATAAAATAGTATCGGTTCTTACAGTTGGATTCAAAGAAAAAATTACGACCCCCAGACACGGCTATTTAATCGATGAATACTAAAGAAGATCTGCGCCAAACCTTACTCGACCTCGATAACCGAGGTTACAAAGCCTACAAAGATTTATTGGGCGAATATCAGTTTCCGGACTTTACCTTAATTATCGATTACGTCCAGGGCGACCCCTTCGCGGCCCCCAGCAAATTTCGGGTGCGAGTCCCCGCCGCGATCGCATCGTTCCCCCCCCAACTCTACCAGACCCCGAGCCGGGAAATCGCCCTGCGGGACTACCTGACCCGGCAATTCGATCGCGCCGCCCACGAACTCAGCAGCCGCCGGGGCACCGGAAAAAGCGGAATGATCGCCATCACGCGGGTGGGACAGGAAGTCCTCGATCGCACCTCCGCCTACCTCGTCCAAGTCGCCCACGCGGCGGCCCCCAAACCCAAGGGGGGCAACCCCGCCCTGGAACGGGCCAAACCCGCCCCCGCTTCCGATGAAAAGGGCGTCGAGATCCGCTTTTTCGTGGGACTTCCAGCCCGGGGACGCAACATTTTGGGCCGCCAAGCCGCCGCCATGCTGTGCGAGGATATCCCCGCGATCGTCGATCGCGCCCTCAAATATGACAGTTTGGACCCGGATGCCTGCCGCCGCCACGTCGAAACCGTCGAAGACGCGGACGCCCTGCGGGGACAACTCGGCGATCGCTCTTTGGTGGCCTTCGTGCCCAACGGCGCCATCCTCCCCCGCCAGAGTGGGGTCAACGACCGCCCCCTGAAGTCTGAAACCGCCGTCCCGTTCCAGTCTCCCCCCAGCCTGGAAGTGGAATTGACCCGTCCCAACGGTGGCGCGATCGCCGGAATGGGCATCCCCGAGGGCATTACGTTGATCGTCGGGGGCGGCTACCACGGCAAGTCCACCTTATTGAAGGCGATCGAACGGGGCGTTTACAACCACATCCCCGGGGACGGTCGGGAATTCGTCGTCACCAACCCCGCCGCCGTCAAAATTCGCGCCGAAGATGGCCGCAGCGTCTCGGGCGTCGATATTTCGCCGTTCATCAACCAACTGCCCCAGGAGAAATCCACCCGCCAATTTTCCACCGAAAACGCCAGCGGCAGCACCAGCCAAGCCGCCAACATCATGGAGGCCCTGGAAACCCTGCTGCTGGGGGATACGCCCACGGCCCCGGTTTTGCTGGTGGACGAGGACACGGCGGCGACGAATTTCATGATCCGCGATCGGCGGATGCAGGCCCTCATCGCCAAGGAACGGGAACCCATCACCCCGTTTATCGACAAGATCCGCCAACTCTACACGGACTATAGCGTTTCCACGATTTTGGTGATGGGGGGCAGCGGGGACTATTTCGACGTGGCGGATACCGTCATCGCGATGGACAATTTCCAACCCCTGGAACTGACGGAAAAGGCCAAGGCGATCGCAGCGGAGTACACCACCGGACGGACGGCGGAGGGGGGCCAGCAGTTCGGAAGCCTCACCCCGCGTATTCCCCTCCCCGAAAGCCTCGACCCCAGCCGGGGACGGCGGGACGTGCGGGTGAAGGTGCGGGATATCGACGAGGTGACGTTCGGGACCGAAGATGTGGACCTGTCGGCCGTGGAACAGTTGGTTTCCAAAGATCAATTGCGGGCGATCGCGGAGGCGATGGTTTATGCCCGACAACATTATATGGACGGACGGCAGACGTTGACCCAAATCCTCGATCGCGTCATGGCGGATATCGCCGAAAAGGGTTTGGATGCGATTACCCAGTTTCCCCAGGGGGATCTGGCGTTGTTCCGGCGGTTTGAGTTGGCCGCGGCGATCAACCGGGTGCGGACGTTGGAGATGAAATAGGGCGATCGGTTTTCGCCCTCACCCCCGGCCCCTCTCCCAATTTTGGGAGAGGGGAGGAAAGGGTTTTTTTAATTGATATCAGATCCGATTTAGTTATAGCAATGAGCGCTCGTGTGTTTACAGTTCGGTTCGTGGAACAGAACCCGAAACTTCCATGTGTCTTGGCGATT
>NZ_JAJENU010000157.1:0-879 GCF_035615495.1 Lyngbya sp. CCY1209
CTGAAGTCGCCGTTCGCTTTTCATCCGTGCTTTAAAAAGACACGGCTTTCAAGCTCTCGTCCTTTTCTCGTAATTTCTAAAATCAGCCGCTCCTGTTCGGCCTGTCGTCTGAGGGCCTCTTCGGCGCGGCGGCGGTCGGTGATATCTTCGCCGATGCTGGCGAAACCGACGATCTGATCGGCGCGATCGCGCAGGGCCGTATTGTTCCAGGCGATCAGGCGACGTTCCCCCGTGCGGGCCAAGATTTCATTTTCGTAGCGGGCGGGAAATTGTCCGGTTTCCGGGGCCAGTCGAAAAAAGGTGTCGTAGAGGGATTCCCGAATCTCCGGGGGAATGAAAGTGGAAAACCAGTTTCGATGCAGGATTTCTTCCCGCTTCCAACCGGTCTGTTCCAACAGGCAATCGTTGACGAGGGTGATGTCTCCCCGGCGATCGACGATAACCGCGATGAGTGGCATCGTTTTCAGGACGGAACGAAACAGATATTCCGACTGTTGCAGGGCGAGTTCGGCCTGTTTGCGTTCCGTGATATCGACGGCGACGATAGTCACGGACCAGAGATTGTGACTCGGGTCGTAGCGGCCGGTCAGGGTTTCCGCAAACCAGCGCAGGGAGCCGTCTTTGCGGTAAAAGCGGTATTCGGAGCGGACGTCTTCGCCCCGGTCCAACAGGGTGTGCAGGGCGGGGCGGACGACGGTGTGGAAGTCGTCCGGATGAACCCGAGAGGACCACAATTTGGGGTCGGCGACAATTTCCTCGGCGGTGTACCCGTACAACCGTTCGCAACCGGGGGAAATATATTTTTGACAAACTCCCCGCGAAGACAGCGACGGGGATTCTGGGGTCAAACAGTAAATGCAGGCTGAGCCTGACTGACTT
>NZ_JAJENU010000158.1:0-3950 GCF_035615495.1 Lyngbya sp. CCY1209
CGGATCTGAATCCACAGGCAAGATGCCCGATGCTCCGTTTTGAATTTTGCCTCATTTGAGCCGAAACGGTCTACTACAAAGGCTGGCTGTTTCGGGATTGTAATCGCCCCCATGTTGGGGCAGTCTGCCGTTTTCCGCGACAAAGCGATCGATTTCCTCAAAACCGGCGATAATCCGCTCCTCTCTGGGGGAGTATTGGCGGGGCGGTTCCGGGTCGATATCCACCCCCAATTCGGCCAGCAATTCCAAATCTTCATCGGTAGTTTTATTGGACATTTTTTTCCTCCTCGGGTTCGGATTCAGCCGTGCCGTCCTTTCGTTCTGGCAGGTTTTGTAACTGTTGGATTAACCAACTGGCAGCGGCGGTGTTGGTTTCGGTGGTCAGTCGTTCTAGGGTTTGTTCTAGGAGGGTAATAGGCAACCCAGTTAAAACCTGGGATTCCTCAATCGATTCATAACGCCCCGATTCCGCCAAAGCAAAGGCAAAAATCCGCAGTCCTTTCACATCAACGACCCAATATTCCGGGATATTTAAGCTGGCGTAGAGTTGCTTTTGTTCGTCCAAGTCAAGGCTGAGGGTGGTGTCGGCAATTTCCCCCACCAGGTCGGGCAAACGGTGGCGTCGCAAGTCAATCCGGCGCGGTTCGCCCGGTTGCCATCTGGGAATGTTGTCGCCCTTGTAGAGTACCAAATCTGGCGCACAGGCGTGGGTGTCGGGGCGTTCAATAATGCAGCGACGATAGGATTGCAAGACACACTCGGGGTGCAGGAATACCCAGAATCCAAAAATCATGGTCATCAAATCACTGAACGAAGCATGATTGGGCCCTTCTTTACCCATATCGATCCACAACCATCCTTTATGAAATGAGATTTTCCGCCAGTCTATAGCTTGGTTATCCCGGATAGCCACATAGTCTTGCCAGGTGGCATCGTGGCGTTGGAGGATGGAGTTTGGGGGGGTGGGTTTTTCTAGGGAGAGCGTCATGGATTGTCGCCTAGAGAGGATGGGTCAGGCGAGGGCAGGTTTTAACCCGCTCCTCCAGATCATTGTACACCGGCTCTCAAACCCCCAATTCTGGGGGATCTTAGCCGAAAGATTTTTACGAATCATTGCACTCGGCGATTTTGATAATTTTGCGATCGGCAGTTTTGACCAGTTGAAATCCCGTCTCGGGATCGGTGCCCTGCCATTCCCCCAGTTCCTCGATGATATGTTCCACTTCAATGAGGCAATTTCATCTTAAATGAGGCAATCACCCAACCGACTGGACTGCGATCGCTCTTTTCTCACAGGCAGGATGCCTGTGCTACGTTGGGAGTCAAGTTGTACCGGACTACTGGACTGAATATTGCCTCGTTTGAGCTGAAACGGTCCACTACTGAACTAGAAGAACATGAACAATGAGAGTTGTAGGGTGATCCAAGGATCGGGGGTATGGCCGACAGCTTGGCGAATGGCAGAACCCGGGAAAGCGATCGCCCCCACTCCCTGAAGCAAGAAATTCTCCGATACAGTATATCGGGTCAGCAACAAGAACTCGTGACCCAGGTCGTGGGAGTCCAGCGTTGAGAGGGCGGGATTGCCACCGAGATTGTTCAATTGGTCCGCAAAGCGATAATAATAATCCAACGAAATCAAAAGGCGATCGCTGGGATTCACCTTGAACGTGACTCGATGGGAAAAGGTATTGCTATTGTTAAAAACCTTGCCCAAATTGATCCCCTGCAACCAATCCGTCAGTCCGCTCGCTTGCAGCGGATCGAAGCGTTCGTAGGTGGAGGTGTGGGGATTGTCGCCGCTGAACCCCGCAAAGCGATAGCTAATGCTGGGCTTCCAAGAAACCTCCTCGGCAGTATAACCCAGCCACACATAACCCCCCTGGGCGGACATACTCTGCTGAGTGCTGAATTGATACGCATATTCGCCCTCTATCCAGAGTCCCGACACCCCGAATAATGACGACAGTCGCAGGCGGGGATTGATCGCCTGCAACCCCTCGCGGGTGAAGTTACGGCTATCCGGCAACACATACAGCCGGGACGATCGCGGTACGGTTACATAGGTCAAAGCCGCCTCGACGCCCTTATTATTGTTGTAGCTCAGGCTCGTCCCCAGATATTGAGTGTGGCTCTCGGCCGCCGGCAGTTCGTCGGGTTCCAGGAAAAAGCCCAGCCAGCGGAAGTCCCCCATCTGCAGATTAGCCAGCACCGTCATATCGTAGGCGGTGCGGGGACTCGAGTAGCTGGCCCCGCGATCGAGGGCGTTGGCCGAACCGCTGAACTGCGAAAATAAAAATCCTTGGTTGAGTTGAAAAATTTGCCGTCCCGCCGACAGGTTGAAGCTGAGGGGACTTCCGGTTTCGGCGACGAGCAACCCGCCGTAGAGTTGTTCAATATCGCCGTAGAAGCGATCGCCCGCGCGGAAAATGTCGGGTTGCAGCGTCCCGGATATGGTATAGGAACCGGCAGCATAGGCATAAATCGGAGCATCGCCCAGACGGGTGATCCCGGCCAAACCGGGTTCCAAATAATATTCCCCCCAGGTCAGAGTTCCCGTGGGCTGGTAGGGACCCGAAACCAACTCGCGGGCACTCCCGAACCTGGGATTGGTGTCGCTGAAGCCCCCCACGCCCCCGTTGAAGATGATTTTTGCCAAAGTGCGATCGCTCTGGTACAGGGTCGGAAAATCGCGGACATCGCCGCTGACCAACAGGCCCGTCGGTTCGGGAGCGGGCCTCTCCCCGGTTTCCGGGGGCTGCACCGTCACCAGTAACGCCACAATCACCGCCCCCGGTCGGTGGGACTCGTAGAGGCGATATTCCGCCCCCTCTACGAACGGCAACTGTAGCACCCGGTTCAGGGCCCCGTCGGCAAACAGGGGGCTAAAACTCCCCCCCGGCCGAATGCCGAAGGTATTTGCAAGTTGCCGCCGCAACGCTTCATTTTGCTCCGGGTCGTCGGTGGGGTTGCGAAGGTAGACGAACACCTGCTCGATGGGAAAACCCTCCCCAAAATTGGGGGGGATTCGCAACCCCGCGTTGGGGTCTTCCGGGTCCGACGGGACGGCATCTCCCCCGACTTCTGCAACCGTCGGAACGGCTGGAGGTTGTTTGCCCAAGCTGAAAAAGAAGTCCAAATTTTCATCCGGAATCGCCCCCGCCGTGGCGGGGGACAGGTCGATCGCCCGGGTCGAGGGGAGCAGGGACTTTTCTGCGTTGAGGGCAGTTGTCGAAATCTCCCGGTCGATCTGGGCTTGACTCGGAGTGGGCGTCAAAGCCAGCATTGAAAGGGGGACTCCCACCCAAATTCCGCGATACCAGAAGAAAGAGGGAACCATCAAATCCAATTTCATCGGAAAATTGCAGCAGAAACGGGCGATCGGATTTATTCGGGCTTCAGCCGCACCCGCTTGCCCCCGCCGGAGACTTGCAAGGTCTGGCCGCTCACCCAGGACCCCGCCGGTGACGCCAGCCACAGGAAGGCGTTGGCAATGTCCTGGGGTTTGCCGGCCCGTCCGGTCAGGTTGTCGGGGTGGGCCAGGGCATACTGGGCCTTTTCATCCAAACCCGCCTCCGCGTAGCCCGGGGTAATGACCGTACCGATGAGCACCGTGTTGATGCGGACCTGTTTGGCAAAATAGTGGGCCAAACCCAGCATCATGTGGTTGAGGGCGGCTTTGGCGGCGGAGTAGGCGATGAAGTCAAAAGCGGGCAAGACCCCCACCAGGGAACCGGAGTTGGTGATGGTGGCATTTTCGGCTTGGAGGAGATAGGGACGGCAGGCGGAGGTCATCCGCATGGCCGACAGGGTGTTGAGTTTGTAGCTTTCGGTCATTTCTTCCAAGGGAACGTCGAGGGGGTCGTCGTAGGCTTTACGAGAAAAGGACGAGAGCTTGAAAGCCGTGTCTTTTTAAAGCACGGATGAAAAGCGAACGGCGACTTCAGTCG
>NZ_JAJENU010000159.1:0-5534 GCF_035615495.1 Lyngbya sp. CCY1209
GCGACTGAAGTCGCCGTTCGTTTTTCATCCACGCTTTAAAAAGACGTGGCTTTCAAACTCTCGTCCTTCTCTCGTAAAAATGGTTGAAAAAACCTGCCGGTGGACTTGATACAACCATTCATTGTATAAATTCAATATAGATGATAAACCTCCCCGTTGGAGCCAGGTTTTGTCAGATCTTTTGTCGAATTTTGTCAGGTTTTTTGTGAACCAATGTTAAGTTGTCAGATCTGAGGGGGATTTTGTCAGATTGAATGTCAGGAAAAACAAAATTGTGGTATAATATTATTCTTTTGTTTTCTCTCCTCACCGAAGAGCCAGGATTGTTAATTTTATTGAAGATCGGGAACTGATTGAACGAATCTACGATCGCCTTTCCAGTGTGAATCATGGGGGGCGATCGCATCTATCATCGGTCTAGTGAGTCGGTCGGGTGCAAACCGCGATCGCTTTTCCTCACAGGCAAGATGCCTGTGCTACCAAAGGATTCGGGGCCGGGGGTGCAAACCGCGATCGCTCGTCGGCAATGGCGAAAGTCCGATTTCCCGAGTCCCGAGTTTCGATTCGAGCGATCGCGCGATCGCAAAGTCTGAGATGATGGATAGAAATTGGAGACTATCGATTCCGAACCAGACAAACTTCTATGCGAATCGCGCTTTTCACGGAAACATTTTTACCGAAAATCGACGGCATCGTTACGCGACTGTGCCACACCGCTGAACACCTCAGCCGCGCGGGGGACGAAGTGTTGATCGTCTCTCCGGAAGGGGGACTGACGGAATACAAGGGATGTCGAATCTACGGCGTTGAAGGATTTCCCCTGCCGATGTACCCGGAACTGAAAATCGGACTCCCCCACCCCGGCATCGGTACCAAATTGGCGGAATTCCGCCCGGACATCATCCACGTCGCCAACCCCGCCGTTTTGGGCCTCAGCGGCCTGTACTACGGCAAAAAACTCGGCATCCCCCTCGTCGCCTCCTACCATACCCACCTGCCCCAATACCTGCACCACTACGGCCTGGGGATGCTCGAAGAGTTCCTGTGGGGGCTGCTGCGGACGGCCCACAACCAGGCGGCCCTGAACCTGTGCACCTCCACGGCGATGGTTCAAGAGTTGCGGAACCACGGCATCGAGCGGGTGGACCTGTGGCAGCGGGGGGTCGATACGGAGCTGTTCCAACCCCACCGGGCCAATGCCGAAATGCGCGATCGCCTCACCGAGGGCCACCCGGAGAGCACCCTGCTGATTTACGTCGGGCGCCTGGGGGCGGAAAAAGAGGTCGATCGCATCAAACCCATCCTGGAGGCCATCCCCGGCGCCCGGTTGGCTTTGGTGGGAGACGGCCCCAACCGGGAGGCTCTGGAGGAGCATTTCGCCGGCACCCCCACCCACTTCGTCGGCTACCTGCGGGGCGAAGCCCTGGCTTCCGCCTACGCCTGTGCCGATGCGTTTATCTTCCCCTCCCGGACGGAAACCTTGGGGTTGGTGCTGCTGGAGGCGATGGCCGCCGGGACCCCGGTGGTGGCGGCCCGCTCCGGGGGCATCCCCGATATCGTCACCGACGGGGTGAACGGCCACCTGTTCGACCCGGCGGACGAAAATGGGGCGATCGAGGCCACCAAACGGCTGCTGTCCCGCGGCGCCGAGCGGGAACTGCTGCGACAAAATGCCCGCCTGGAGGCGGAACGCTGGGGGTGGGCGGCGGCGACCCAACAGTTGAGACGCTACTACCAAGCCATTCTCGCCCGGGAGTCCCTGCCGTCAGTTGCCTAGTTTCGAGGAAACCCGTAGACTTGAGACAGGGGGCGGAGAATTCCGCCGTTCCCTGTCCGCCACCCGGACAGGTTCCCAGGACTTCGGGTCCCGGAGTGGCGATCGCATCCCGGCGGGACAACAATTTTGTTCTCCGTTTCTCGGAGATCCCGCCACCGGTCGAGATCGAGCCGGATCTCGATCTTTTTTACTCCTGAATCGGGGGTTTCATCCTTCAATTTTGAATCCTTTTTGAATCCGACCCCGACCCATGACCCTCTCCAACGCCGGTAGCATTCTCGCTACGTTGACTCAAGTCAATCGCATGGGCTTATTGGCCGATCGCGTCAAGCATCTGCCGATGGGGGAATTTATCTGCATTCTGGATTTCATCACCGCCGAATTTCAGCAATTTTTGCGGGCGATCGAATTAATTAATAACGAGGCGATCGAAACCCTCCTCGAACAACTCCTCGACGCCTTCACCCTCAAAATCGGCCAAATTCTGGAAGCCGATCGCACCACGATTTTTCTGATCAACCGCAACAAAGGGCAGCTCTGGTACAAAACCCTCCCCGACACCGACGGCGAGCCGGGATCGACCCCCCGAGAACACACCGAAGAAGTCCGCCTGCCGATGGACACGGGAATTTTGGGCCACGTTGCCCGCACGGGACAGGCGATCAATATCGGCGACGCCCACACCTGTCACCTGTTTGACCCCGCCGTGGACGAACCCCACGGATACCGCGCCCGCAGCATTCTCTGTATGCCCATTTTCAGCACCCAGAACCCCTCTGAACCGGTGGCGGTGGTGCGGCTGCTCAACAAGGCGGGCGATCGCGGTTTTACGGAGGAAGACGAGCAGCAATTTCGCTCCTTCGCCGACTCCATCGGCATCATCCTGGAAAGCTGCCAATCCTTTTTCGTCGCCGCCCGCAACCAGCGGGGTGTCGCGGCCCTTTTAAAAGCTACCACCACCCTCGGCCAAAGTCTGGATCTCGAAACCACTTTGCTGTCCGTGATGGAACAGGCCCGGGATCTGATGCAGGCCGATCGCAGCACGATTTTCTTACTCAAAAAAGAAACCCAGGAACTGTGGACAAAAGTGGCGAAAGCCGACGGCAAAACAATGGTGGAAATTCGCATCCCCGCCAACAAGGGCATCGCCGGTTACGTCGCCTCCACCGGCCAGGTTTTGAACATCACCAACGCCTACACCGACCCCCGTTTCGACCCCACCACCGATCGCAAAACCGGCTACCGAACCCGCAACATCCTCTGTATGCCCGTCTACAACGCCAAGGGGGAATTGATCGGCGTCACCCAACTGATCAACAAGCACAAGGGCAGTTTCACCAACTCTGACGAAGAATTTCTCCGGGCGTTCAACGCCCAGGCGGGCATCGCCCTACAAAATGCCCAGTTGTTTGAAAATGTGATGGTGGAGAAACAGTACCAAAAAGACATCCTCCAAAGCCTCTCCGATGTGGTCATTTCTACGGATTTACAGGGCCGCATCGTCACCATCAACGATGCCGCTTTGGAACTGCTCGGATGTCCCCGCCGCCGCGCCCGCCACCGCCAGATCCGCCAATATTGGGAAGACCATCTGAGGGGGCAGTACATCTGGGACGTTCTCCCCATCGAAAATTTGCAACTTCGTCTGGAAGATAGCCTCAAATATGCCGCCCGCCATTTCGTCCCCGAACAAAGTTTGACGTTGGGGTTGGTGGAAGTGACGATTCCTGAGTTTGGGGAGGAAATATCGATCCCGATTTTGGTGGTTCCCGATCGCGACAATCCCGATATTTATTACCCCTGGAGTCGGGGAAAGGGCGAGCGATCGCCCACCTATTCCACCCCGGAGATCCGCCAACTCGAACGCAGCATCAACCTCACCGTTAACCCCCTCACCAACCCGGAAGGCGGCGTGCGCGGGGGGTTGGTGGTTCTGGAAGATATCAGCCGCGAAAAGCGGATGAAAACCACCATGTACCGCTACATGACTCCCGGTGTCGCGGAGCGGGTGATGGCCCTGGGGGAAGATGCGCTGATGGTCGGGGAACGGAAGGAAGTAACAATCCTTTTTTCCGACATCCGGGGTTACACTACATTGACCGAAAATTTGGAAGCCTCCGACGTGGTGGCGCTGTTAAATCAGTATTTTGAAACGATGGTGGAGGCGGTTTTTTCCCACGAAGGAACGTTGGATAAGTTTATCGGTGACGCGCTGATGGCGGTGTTCGGGGCGCCGCTTCCGCTGCGGGACAATCACGCTTGGATGGCGGTGAAGTCGGCGTTGGATATGCGGCGGAGATTGAAGGAGTTCAACGAATCCCGCCCCACTGAACCGCAGATTCGCATCGGGATCGGCATGAGTTCGGGGGAGGTGGTTTCGGGCAATATCGGCTCCCAAAAACGGATGGATTATACGGTGATTGGAGATGGGGTGAATTTGAGTTCCCGTTTGGAACAATTGACTAAGTTATATGGCTGCGATATTATTTTAAGTGAGATGACTTACGAATTGTGCGGCGATCGCATCTGGGTGCGGGAGTTGGACAAGGTGCGGGTGAAGGGGAAAAATAAGGCGGTCAATATTTACGAGTTGATCGGCTCAAAATCCCTGCAATTGGGCGAAGAAACCCACGAGTTTTTGGAATATTACAGTTTGGGGCG
Organism: Lyngbya sp. CCY1209; assembly: GCF_035615495.1. Taxonomy (GTDB): domain Bacteria; phylum Cyanobacteriota; class Cyanobacteriia; order Cyanobacteriales; family Microcoleaceae; genus Limnospira. Next base: position 4,439 of record NZ_JAJENU010000159.1, read on the forward strand.
AGAAGCTTACTTGGAACGCAATTTTTCCGGGGCGATCCGACACTTGGAAATTGCCCGAACCATGCGGCCGGACGATCGCGCGGTGGAAATTCACATCGCGCGATCGCAAAACTACTTGGAAAATCCCCCCCCGGAAGATTGGGACGGGATTCACACGATGACGACGAAATAGCGGGAGTCGGGAGTCGGGAGTCGGGAGTCGGGAGTCGTTTTGGGTGCGTTCCCCACTATCACCGACCGATTCAACCGATCATAAATGAGTGGGAACGCACCCGACAATTAACTCCCTATTGCCTCTTGCCTCTTGCCTCTTGCCTATCCTAATATTAGCTCTTTTATCCCTTCAGGTAAGCCAACATGGTGTCGGCGTCGGAGACTTCAAAGGGGTCGGTGGGGCAGTTGTCGCCGAAGTCGGGCTCGATGAACATTTTCTCGATTTTGCCGTCGTTGACGACCATCGAATAGCGCCAGGAACGCATCCCGAAGCCCAGGTTGGACTTGTCAACCAGCATCCCCATTTTGCGGGTGAATTCGCCGTTTCCGTCGGGCAGCAAAAACACTTTGTCGGCGCCCTGCTGTTTGCCCCACTGGTACATGACGAAGGCGTCGTTGACGGAGATGCAGATGATCTCGTCGATGCCTTGGGCTTTGATTTCTTCGTAGAGTTCCTCGTAGCGGGGGAGGTGGGTGGAGGAACAGGTGGGGGTGAAAGCACCGGGGAGGGAGAAGACGACAACGCGCTTGCCGCCGAAGAGCTCTTGGGTGGTGCGATCTTGCCAGCGGAAGGGGTTGGGGCCGCCGACGGACTCGTCGCGGACGCGGGTTTTGAATACAACGTCGGGTACTTTGTCGATAACCATAGTTCCTGTTTCAGCTTGATTGAATGTTTCTGAACTCAGAATAATTCTGATTTAGAGTGTTGTAAATGAGTATTTGTACTTATTTTCTGGAATGATTCTGATTTAAAGTTGACTCTCAATTAAAAGGATCTATAATAGATGAATAGATAGACTTAGAACGAGTCAGCACCCCCGGCTGAAGCACGGGGGCTTCGTGCCCTCCCCTTCAGGTAGCTGACCAGCTATCGCCTTAACTG
>NZ_JAJENU010000160.1:0-1639 GCF_035615495.1 Lyngbya sp. CCY1209
TCAGTGCTGGATTCGCGATCGCGATGATCTACATCTACCGCTAAAATTCCCAGCTTTGCTTTGCAACAGATCAGAAAATGAGGGGATGGGTTTTGCTTTCCGTTCGGGGTGTTCAACCGTGCCTTGGCGTTGGGGAAGAACAAAACATCGGCGCGATCGAGGGCTTCTGCAATATTCACTTCTGCTTGGGAGCGAAACTGCCAACCATTCCAATCATAGGATAATGATTCCGAGGTAGTCTGCTGCTCAGATTCGGTATTTTTACCTTCTTCTGAGTTGTCGGATTTTTTGTTTTTATATACATCCGCTTGACAAAAGTTGGATTCATATAGATTTCCGACAACTCTTGTACTCCCCAGATTTGCTCCACTCAAATTAACTCCAGTCACCTGATTACGATGTACAGTGATTTGATTCCGCCATAAATATCGCTTCAGAACTGACCTTAAATTACCCTTTTTGACCTTTTCCCCAAATGCCTCTGTGAGCAGCTTCCAGAGTTTTGCCCCCGCATCCTTGAGGTAGTCCTCAGCATAGCCAGTGTTGTGGGCCATGTCACGGTAAGATAAACCCTCCCAAGCCTGACGAAACACGATCTCTTGAACATCGTTGAGGCGTTCATAATCGAGTACGACTTCCGCGATCGCCAGCGCTTCGTCCACTGTCATGGCTCCCAGACCCTCAAAAGCTCTCATAACCATACCATCGGTTGGAAACAGAGTCAGTACCCGCGCTTCACTCCCGAGCTGGGGCGTACCAATTCTGCGATCGACCAGAATGATCGGTTTAGAATATGGTACAACAGAAACGTTACTTTTTGCTGACTTTTTTGTTACTTTTTATTACTTTTTCTGACTTGCAAAACTGATATAACGTTAATAGTCACACTTTATCAGTTGTTCAGGGTGATCTGATTGAGGACAGAAAAAGCCCATTCAAGTTCTAGTGCATAATCACTTCGCAACGACTGTACATGATTGAGTCAAGGCTGAGGATTGTTAAATATGACTGAAGATACAAATAATTCTATTCAGAAAGGTCAGGATGGCTGGGGTTGTGTTGTTAGTCTTTTAGTAATTATTGTCGTTTTACTTATTGTCGCCTTTATCGTTGCCGGGTGGCTGGGCTTATTACTGACATTCGCTGCGATTGCTGGTTTAATTTTTCAAATAATTCGTTCAAATAAAGGAAATAAAGATCTGGATAATGAAGAGGGGAAAGACACCCCGAAAGATGATAAAAACCAGACTGCTGATGTGGTGGAAGCTACCCTGGAAGATGATGAAAAACAGACTACTGAGGTAGTGAAAGCCACCTCAAAAGATGTAGCCAAGGGAGGAATTAAAGAAGGTGTCACTAATATTTTCATCTCTTCAAGAGGTCAGGTAAACGTCTTCGTATCTTCAATTGGAAAGAAGGTAAACGTCTTCGTTAAATCCGATCGCACAGATTGAATGGCAGGAAGAGGAACAACCCGAGTCACTCAATCCAGGTGATGAGATTTGCTGGATAGAGATAGCACCCAGTCATCCTGCCGAAGGTGACGATCGCCTCCATTTTACAGATCAAGCCTAACATCAGATCCGGTTATCCCCTCCTAAACCTCCCCAATCATCTTCAGATGATTTGAGCTATTAGC
>NZ_JAJENU010000161.1:0-8771 GCF_035615495.1 Lyngbya sp. CCY1209
GCCGCGCCTAACCCACCCTACCGGACTGTTTCAGCCGGTGTAGGGTGCGTTAATGAAATGTAACGCACCGTCTATATATCAGATCCGGTTTACCCGTGTGGCTGGGAATGGACGAGAGCAAGGCGAAAGTTGTTGTCAAACAGTTGGAATTACCCCCAAGTGGGGGAGGGGAATTGAATTTGTTTGACAATTAACAATTAATAATTAACAATGAAAAGTGATTCGATATTACCTATTGTCTAATTATGTTACCCGATCGCTCCTGGCGCAGCAGCTACTCTACTAATGAAAATAACCCGATTCTTGACTTTTACATCCCGGCTTTGGAAAATTGCCGTCAATACGATCGCAAGTCGGGGTTTTTCTCCGGCGCCATCCTGAGCCGGGTCGCCGCCGGGTTGGGTGCCCTGCTGGAAAATGATGGCAAAATGCGGCTCATTATGGGATGCCAGTTCGACCGGGCGGACTTGGAGGCAATTCGACGGGGGTACGCCCTCCGGGAGGCTTTGAGCGATCGTCTGGATGCGACTTTCACCCCGCCCCAAACCTTCGCGCAACTCCGGCACTTCGAGATCCTCTCCTGGCTGATCCAACACGGGCGCCTGGACATTAAAATCGCCGTCCCCCTGAAGTCGGACGGGATGCCGGAAAACCCGGAACAACAACTCGACCCGAACCACATTTTTCACGAAAAAGTTGGTATTTTTATTGACGATAATGGCAATCAGTTGGTGTTTTTCGGCTCCAACAACGAAACCCCGAGCGGCTGGGAGCTCAACGTCGAATCTTTCCATGTCTATTGCGGCTGGGAGGGGGGCCGGGACGCCGAGCGGGTGGATGAGGAGGTGTTCCGGTTCGAGCAGCTTTGGAATGATTTCGCCCCCAATGTGAAGCTGTTCGACATCCCCGAAGCCGTCCGCGCCAAATTGCTGCGCTACACCCCCAATTCCAAACCCACCTGGGAGCATGAGCAGGAATTCGACACTCGGGCGATCGACCCGGCGGAACCGCCCCCGCCGGAGCCCGAAAAACTGACCGAAGCCGAACGGCGCCGGGAACTGGAGGCCTTCGCCCCCCTGTTCGACCTGCCCCGCGATCCGAGTTGCCTGGACTTCTGCCTGAAATCCATCCCCGTCCGGCCCTGGCCCCACCAGTTCAAAATCCTGCGCCGGGTCGCCGACACCTTCCCCCGCAGCTTTTTGATCGCCGACGAGGTGGGCCTGGGAAAGACGATTGAAACGGGGTTAATCCTGCGCTATCTGCTCGTCAGTGGCAGGGTGGAGCGGGTTTTGGTACTGGCTCCGGCCAGTGTTCAATCCCAGTGGCAGGAGGAACTGCGGGAAAAATTCAACCTGCACTTCTGGAGCTACAGCCAGGGGGAATTTAAGGACCCCTACGGGACGGTATCAGCTCTGAGTGAGGGCAACCCCTGGAACCGCCACGCACTGATTCTGGCTTCTTCCCACCTCGTCCGCCGCCGGGAACGGGCTCAAGAACTGTTGGAGGCGGAGCCCTGGGATCTGGTTGTCCTCGATGAGGCTCACCACGCTCGTCGCCGGGCTCCCAAAGCGGGGAAAGATACGCCGAATAGCCTGTTGGAGTTGATGCGACAGTTGCGAGAAAGGACTGACTCGCTGATTTTGCTTTCGGCGACGCCGATGCAGATCGATCCGATTGAGGTGTTTGACTTGCTTGATTTGCTGGGACTTCACGGCCACTGGCGTTATGGGGACAATTTCTGCAACTACTTTGCTTCCCTCTCGGAGGACCCGAACTCGTCGATACTGGAGTTCTGGCAGGAGATGTCCGTGGATTATTTCCGGGGTGGCGGGGAACCTTGCCCCCGAATGCAGCAGCTTTTGGGCGATCGCGATCGCTTACTAGGCTACAAACTCCAGGATATCTGGCAACGGGGTAAAAGGATGGTCAACCCCAAACAACTCTGTGGGGACGAGTCTTTCGTGGCTAGTTCCCGGCAATACCTGAGTACGAACACACCCCTAAAAGACTTGATGTTCCGACACACCCGCGACACCCTGCGGGAATATTACCGCCGGGGACTCCTGGAACAGGACATCCCCCGCCGGGTGGTGGCGGATAATGCGATTTCCCTGGAGCGCGATCGCGAAATTCCCCTGTACCGGGCCGTCAGCGATTACGTCCGCAATTTCTACCGCCTCGCCCAGAAACAGGATCGTAAGGCTTTGGGGTTCCTGATGACTTTGTACCGAAAGCGGTTGACGAGTTCTTTTTATGCCATCCGCGAGTCCCTCCAGCGGCGCCTGGACGGTATCAGCATCACCCCGGACGACCTGGCGGACCTCGACGACGCCGATGACGCGATCATCGAGGGCCTGGAGTCCTACGTCGAACCGGTCGATCCGAAGGAAATCGAGTATTTGGAAGAGTTGCTGCGGCAGTTCGAGAATACGGGGGAGGACAGCAAGTTGTCGTTTCTCCTGGATACCCTGCGGCGGGAGTTTTTGGAGCGGGAAAGTGCGATCGTTTTTACCCAGTACACTGATACGATGGACTACCTGCGGGACGAGTTGCGATCGGTCTACGGCGATCGCCTGGCCTGCTATTCCGGGCGCGGCGGGGAACTGCCCGTCCACGACCCGGACCCCCGCTGGCGGGTCGTCCCCAAGGGGAAAATCAAAAATCTGTTCCGGCAGGGCGAAATCAAGCTGCTGCTGTGCACGGAGTCGGCCAGCGAGGGGCTGAATTTGCAGACCTGCGGGGTTTTGGTCAACTACGATTTGCCCTGGAACCCCATGCGCGTCGAGCAGCGGATCGGGCGCCTGGACCGCATCGGGCAGCGCTACCCCACGGTCAAGATCCACAACCTCTACTACGATGGCACGGTGGAAGCGAAGGTTTACCGCCGCCTGCGGGAGCGGATCGGGCTGTTCGCCAACGTCGTGGGCAACCTCCAGCCCATTTTAGCCCGGGTTCCCACGTTTATCGAGCGGGCGGCGATGAGCGCCGACCCGGAAGAGGAGGATGTGCTGATGGGGGAATTTGAGGACAGCTTCGATGCCGACCCCCTGCGCCCGTCCCTGGACGAGATGGTGAAAATGGACGTGGACGCGGATCTGGCGGAGTTGCGCCGCCCCCTGTCGCCGTCTCGGCTGACTCCGGAGTTTTTGGAGGATCTGTTCTCGACTTCAAAGCTCTTGAAGGCGGGGGGGTTCGAGTTTGAGGATGGGGGCGATCGCGTTTGGACGCTACTTTCGGCGGAGGGGGGCGATCGCGATCGGGTCACGTTTGACCCGGAAGCATTTGAAGCCGATCCGTCGCTGCGGCTGATGACTTGGGGCGACCCCCTGTTTCACCGGATGCGATCGCGGGTGGCGGGCGATTAGCCTTTGCCCATCGCCCAAAGCCTGTTGTACATTCACCAATTATTTGTCATCGGTAATATTCGCTTAAGGGCGAACGATGGGATTCGAACCCACGCATGGAGGAACCACAATCCTCTGCCTTAACCACTTGGCTACGCTCGCCATTCCGGTTTATTATCTTAACACGGGTTTCGCCGCAGATGCAACCCCCCCCGACAAAAAACTTTCGAGACGGCCCGGACGAGGGGATTGAAGGGGTTGGGGGAAGGGAAAACCATTTTCCCCGTCCCCCCGGCTTCCCATGTCCCCGGTGTCTGATCCCGGGTCGGGAGTCCCGGGCGTCGCCTAATATCAGATCCGGTTAAATACTCGGACATCGGGAGGACTCAAGGGAAACAGGAAAACTCGACTCCCTAGGATCGACGACCGACTCCCTCCACCACAGATGTTTTGTGGTCAATTATCAGGATTTGATATCACTTCCGTTCATTCCCAAACCCACTGGCAATACAGTCGGGATTGGTCGTCGGTGAGCCAATGGGCGACCAATTTACCTTTTTCTGTCAAGGTTTTCTGGCGGCTGCGTTCGGGTCTATCTTGGCTTTTCGTCCAAGCGGGGCTGGCGGTTTTAACTTCAAATTTATGAAGGGTTTGTAACATTTTCTTAACCTCTCTTAATGGCAATGATTTTCTCTCTATATTTTCATTATAGCCCAAAATTTTAAAACGACAAGCGTCCGTCTCTCCGACATTTGCGCCTGAAAAATTAGACGATTTTACTTTGTAAAAAAATGCCGATTTTTCTGACTGTGGCGGTGGCGGGTCGGAATGGGAATCGAAAAAAAACTGACCGATTCGGTGTGGGAGGCTAACTGATCCGTAATTTCCCGGAAGCAGCCGGAAGAATTGTTACAACAGCGATCGCCCCAAGTTCCGTAATTTTACCATTGATTATATCGGGTGTTATATCGTAACGTGAAATTATTGAATCACTCGGGAGACGATCTACCATGACGTCAGTCACGACCACCGCCGATCTGCCAACTCTGATCCGAACCCTCCGTCAGCGTCTGGGGTTATCTCAGGAAAAATTCGCCGCCAAGCTGGGGGTTTCTTTCCAAACCGTCAACCGCTGGGAGCGCGGCCGCGCCAAACCTTCGCAATTGGCGATGAATGCAATTCGACAGAAATTGGCGGAGATGGAAGGGACGGAAACCGGCTTGATCGACCCGTACTTCAAACGTTGAAGCGGGACTCATGGCCTCCTCTGCACGGGGCGATCGCGACTTTTTCACAATCCTTTCAATATCAATTCACTTCCCTTCAATACTGCCGCGATTGTCGGCCTCTAAAATTCCGCAAGACTGGGTCGGTACGTCCCCAGTCTTTTCAATTAAATAAATGGGCGATCGCGTTTTTTTTGCGGGTTTGCCTCCGTCCATCAATTGTGAGTTAAGCTAAACAAGATTCAGCCCCTACCCACGATCTGAACTATGACCGTAGCAACAGCATCCCCGTCCATCACCACGGATGAAGCGCTATCGCTCATCGAGGAAACCATCAAACAATCCCACGCCGAGGAAGTGGCCGTCTGCCTGAGCAACAGCGAAGATACCCTCACCCGCTACTCGGAAAATCAAATCACCCAAAATGTTAGTGGGAATCAGTTCAAACTCGCAATCACCAGCTATTTCGGGAGGCGCAGCGCCACCGTCACCACCACGGAATTCGACCCGGAAGCGATCGCCGACACCCTGCGCCGCTCCGAAGATCTGGCCCGCATCGCCCCGGAAGATCCCGAGTGGGTGCCCTTGGTAGAACCGCAGACCTACCCCGATCGCCCCGCCGCCTTTGACGAAGCCACGGCGACCTTCTCGCCCCTCGCCCGGGGGGAAAAGGTGCGGGCTGTCTGCGAGCAGGGGGCCCGGGCCGGGGTGGAAATGTCCGGCACCCTGAGCACCGAAGTGGAACTGGTCGCGGTCGGCAATTCCCGGGGCGTCCGAGTCTGCGATCGCCACACCGCCGCAGAGTTCAGCGTCACGGCCCGCATCGACACCGGTTCGGGTTGGACCGGGCGCAGAGCCTGGAATATGGACGGACTCCCCCTCGAACCCCTCACCGAAACGGTCATCCGGCGGGCGCTAGATTCCCGAAATCCCCGCGAAATCGAGCCGGGGGTCTATCCGGTCATTTTCGACGGCGCAGCCTTCAGCAGCCTGCTGATGTGGGTGGTGTGGAACCTGGACGCCCGGGCCGCCGACGAGGGGCGATCGTTCATGTCCCGCACCGACTCCCAGGGCCAACCCGCCGGAAACTTGCTGGGCGAACCCCTGTTGAGTCCCCTGGTGAATGTCCGCCGCAATCCGGCTCACCCCCTGATTCGGGGTTATCGATTCTCGATGGATGGGTTGTCCAAGGACGATCTGACCTTCGTGGAAAATGGGGTTCCCCAAAACTTGATTTACAGCCACTACTGGGCATCTCAACACAATCAAACCCCCACCGGAAGCCCCTGGCCGGTCGTCATGGCCGGGACGGACCAAAGCGTGGCGGATCTGGTGGCCCAAACCGAACGGGGAATTTTGGTCAACCGCGCCTGGTACGTCCGCTACATCAACCCCAAAACCTTGGAAGTGACGGGGATGACGCGGGACGGCACGTTTTGGATCGAAAACGGCAAAATCGCCTACCCGATCAAAAATATGCGCTTCAACCAGAGTCTGCCCCACCTGTTGCGGGATGTGGATGCCCTGAGTTCGGCGGCGCGTTACGATGTGGGCGTGGTTCCGGGCGTCCGGGTCAAGGCGTTCAACTTCAGCAGCATCACCGATAGTGTTTAGGGAATTGGGGTGTGGGGTGTGCGGGCGTGGGGTGTGGGGGAAGCTTCGGTAAGCTTCGGTAAGCTTCGGTAAGCTTCGGTAAGTGGAGGAAGAAATTGCCTCCTGAGCCCCGGTCGCCCCGGTCGCCTCCTGAGCCCTCCGACTCCCGACTCCCACCTGATTTGGAGTGAAGTTTAAAATGACGATTTCTTTGGATGAATTGCGACAGCGTCGGGCGTTTATTTGCGATATGGACGGCGTGATCTATCACGGCAATCATTTGTTGCCGGGGGTGACGGAATTTTTGGATTGGCTGCACCGGGAGGACAAGCGATTTTTATTTTTGACCAACAGCAGCGAGCGATCGCCCCGAGAATTGAAGGAGAAGCTGCGGCGGCTGGGGGTGGAGGTGGAGGAAAGTCACTTTTATTCGAGTGCTTTGGCGACGGCTGCATTTTTGGCGCAGCAGTGTCCGGGGGGGAGCGTATTTGCGATCGGTGAAGCGGGGTTAATTACGGCCCTTTACGATGCCGGATTTTCCATCAATGACATCAATCCCGATTATGTTGTCATCGGAGAAACCCGCAGTTACAGTTACGAAAAAATCGCCAAGGCGGTGCAGTTAGTGCGGAGTGGGGCGAAGCTGATCGGCACGAACCCGGATTTGACAGCGCCCTCCGAAAAGGGTATTATTCCGGCGACGGGGGCGCTGACGGCACCCATCGAATTGGCGACGGAATCGAAGGCTTATTTTTTGGGAAAACCGAATCCCCTGATGATGCGGCACGCCCTGAAAAAGTTGGGCTGTCAGCGGGAAGAGACGGCGATCGTGGGCGATCGCATGGATACGGATATTATCGCCGGAATCGAGTCGGAAATCGACACCGTTTTGGTTCTCTCCGGCGTCACTTCCGAGGCTGATTTGAACCGGTTCGCCTATCGACCCCACTACGTCCTCAGCGGCATCGGCGAATTGGTTCCCTAAAGCCCACAAGTTCCCAAAATTCCCGATCCTATGGCCTATGGCCTATTGCCCATTGCCTATTGCCTCTAAAAACAATCAAGATTCGCTCAATTCTCCTTCTTCTTCCTCATCTCGGAAACTCTGCCAAACCAGGCGAATTCCCATGACAGCAAATCCGATCGCGGCGGCGGTTTTCACCCAGTGAGTCGGCAACACTTCCGCCACACCCTGGCCGACGATGACGCCGATAAAGCTGGCGAGTACCAGGGCCGAAGCCGTGCCGAAAAAGATGGCTCGGGGGGATTTGGTGCTGCCGCTGAGGGCGATCGCGGCGACTTGGCTTTTGTCGCCCAACTCGGATAGAAACACCGTGATAAAACTCAGACCTAATAGTTGGAAATCCATTGGATAATGATACTCTCAATTAAAACTGCGGGAGGGCGAATGCCATTCGCCCCTACAAATGCCGTCGGAGCGATAGTTTAAATTAATGTAATATCTCCCAAAACAGCAGGACAGAAATAAATAAGAGTGTGATTCCTGCCGCCCGTTCCAGGGTTTTGGGTTGGATGTGACTCGCCAGCCAGCGGCCGACTAAAACGCCGAGCAAACTGGTGGTAATTAAAGCACTTCCCGCACCCACAAAGACGACCCAGGGGTTGTGAGATTCCGCCGTCATCAATAATGTGGTAACTTGGGTTTTGTCGCCCATTTCCGCCAGAAAAATGGTCACGAATGTGGAGGCGAAGATCGCCCAAATTTTGAGGGGTTTGGGGGCCGAGGCGGCGGCGATCGCGGATTCTGAATAGTCGATGCCGAGTTGGGGCTGCGGTTCGGTGAGGGGTGAGTCGGACGGTTGCCCCTCCAGTGCGGGATTCGGAGGACGGCGATCGGGCTGAGTTTGATAAGAATCCACGGAATCAGAAATCAGTGTCACGGGTTCGACGATGAAAGGATTATGAAAATTAACTTAACTTAATATGAGCGAAGATGCAAGGGGGGGAAGGGGCTTCGGTGCGAAGTCGTCCGCCCCGGGACGGAGATTTTCCCGCCTCTAACCGGGGACGGTATAGAAATCCTGCGGTGTGGCGACTCGGCTTAAAGTGGCGAATGAGTTGATAAATTAAATAATGTATCGCGATCGCAATTTTTGTCCATGTCTTCAGTCCCATCTCCCCTAGATCTTCCATTTCAACGCCTCCGCCAGTTTCGGACGGCTTTGCTGCACCTGCACAAAGCCCTGCTGGAGTCCGAACGAGTCACCTACGAGAAGCAGCACGGACGCATTCAGTCCAAAGGCGAGTTTTTCCGCCTGGTGGTGGGCGACGAGTGGTTCAGTTGGCTGCGTCCCTACTCCAAATTTATCGTGAAAATTGATGAAACCCTAGATTCAAAAGAACCCGTCACCCTCGACGAAGTGAACCGACTGTTGGAAGAGGCGAGTTTTCTGCTGCGGGTGGACGAAACGGGAAGCGATCGCGAAAAGCGCTACTATCAAGCCATTCAACGCGATCCGAATATCGCCCTGATGCACGCCCAAGCGGCACAATTGTTGAATTAAAGCAACGTAGGGGCAAGCCTCTGTGCTTGCCCCTGAAATGAATGGATAATAATAGAGGTAGGGGCAAGCCTCTGTGCTTGCCC
>NZ_JAJENU010000162.1:0-8421 GCF_035615495.1 Lyngbya sp. CCY1209
TTAGGCGCGACAGTAATTTTTCTGAAAAACCGACAACTTTTCATTCGCGCCGTAACCCACCATTTCCTTTTTAATGCTGGATTTACACACCTTAAACGGTGGGTTACGGCGGATTTCTAGATGGCTTTCACAGCATAGGTTTAAGCCGCCTAACCCACCCTACGAATCAAGCACAGTTTGAGCCGAAACGATCCACTACACCCAGGGCTATAAGGAGTAATTTCCATGAAAGAGGGGCAAAAAATCAAGCTCGACCAATTTTTAAAACATTCCGGTTTGGCGGCGACCGGGGGACAGGCGAAGATCTTCATTCAGTCCGGCTATGTGGCCGTGAATGGGGAGATCGAGACTCGCCGGGGGCGGAAGTTGGTGGCCGGCGATCGCGTCACGTTCGACGGACAAACGGTCGAAGTGGTTCTCTAGCCATCGGCTTTTGTTTGACTGTCTGCGGCGAGGAACTCTCGGGGGCGATCGCGATCGCCCCCCGCTCCCGGCAAATTCTCGCAGACGGACACGATACGTTTAATTATCATCCGTAAATTCATCTAGGAAAATCGCGATCGCGATCCAAAATTGATACTCGCAGCCTCAAAATCATTTAAATTTTCAGTAGATTGACGGAGCAATTGATTCGCGAATGGGTGGCGAACCTTCGACATTACAAAACTTCAAATTTGGGGGTAATATTTGCAAAGTTTTTTGAAGGCAAATCCGTTGTAAACAATTCAAAATAAATTCTCGGCTGTTTTCCCTAAATTTTCGCCAATTTTACATGATTTTTACAAACTCATTACAATCCTTAAAAGATATTGTAAATCCGTGAAAATACTGTATCCATCTCAATTTAAATCCGGTACGATAGTTAACAGGTGGAGGAATGGGAACGGCGCATCTGACGCGATCAACTCAACAATTTTGGAGAGCAGAGATGAACATTAAATTTTCGAGTATCGTTGCATCCACAGTTTTGGCTGCCGGTTTGGCAGCGATGTCCGCGACCGCCGCACTAGCCGACAACGTATTTTCGGATTTGGCGGTCTGGTCCCAAACGAGCGTATCTGGAAATGACGACGTTGATGCGATCGAAAGCCTGTTCGGGCAAGAGGTAATCGAGGGTTACAGTCTGGATGATTACAAAGTTGACAGTAGAAGTGGCTCAAATAGTTACTTCGAGATCGAGCAGCTCAATGAAGGGGTCGGTACGCTCACATTCAAGGATAGCAGCCTCGCCAATTCTACCTTTGCATTTGTCCTGAAAGCTGGCAATGGCTTTGACGCTTATCTGTTCGAGGGGGTTGATGTCGGTACGGCATTGAACTGGAGTACCGCCAACGGCAAGGATCTGTCTCACGCGACGCTGTACGTGTTCGACCAAGGGACTCCCGACCCCTCTCAAAACGTCCCGGAACCGGCGACCGTGTTCGGATTGCTCGCAGTGGGCGGAATGTTGGTCGGCAAGAAAGTGATGGATCGCAAAAACTAGAATGATGAAGAACTCGGGATAGATTCTCCTTGATTCCGACTTGAATTCTAACCTATCACGGCTTTGGAAGTTCAGCGATATCTGAACCGACTCTCGTAATGTCATACCGAATCACCGATAACGATGATGAGACAGATGGAACAAAGCAGCCCCCCGAGGGCTGCTTTGTATTTGGGAAGTTGTCCCGGTCGGATCGTTTTGCTACAGTAGGGCGATCGCGGAACCTTTAAATTGATGCCAATGACATTGAGGATAATTCTAACCGCCCTGCTACTGATTTGGGCGATCGCGGCGACTCCCGTCCGGGCTGCAGAACTCCCCGAAACCGTCAAAACCTATCCCCTCAACATCTCGCCGAACGTCGCCAAACAGACCGTCACCCTGGACCCCCCGGCAACTCACCTAAGAGTCAAGATGGTCAAGCCGGGGGACGTGGCGATTCCCTGCGGGTACAGGAGCCAAACCTACACCTGTACGGCGGGAAAAGCGTTGGATATCGTACCGAAAGACGGCGACCCCATCGAAAAATTTTGGGGCCAGAATACCACGGAAAAAATGGTGTTTCTGACCCTGACGGTGGAGGAAATCCCGGTCGAGGAAACGGCCTCAGAGCTGCCGGTGAGCGATGACGGCATAGAAGGGGTCGCCCCCGCCGAGTCCGAGCATTTGCAGGACGGGGGGAGTGATCGAGGGGCGGACGATCGCCTCGGGGACGCTGAAGCCCGGTAGTTCGCCGCTGCGGACGGAGTTGAAGTAGCCTTCCACCAGTTTCACCCGTTTGGCTTCGGTCGCTTCCCGCCAGGCGGCGATCGCTTTTTGGAAGAACATCCGGTTGGAAAAACTGACGATCGCGACCCCCCCGGGCTTGAGGACGCGGTGCATTTCGTGGAAAACCGCCTCGGGATACTGCAAATACTGGACCGAAACGCAGATCGACACGGTGTCGAATTCGCGATCGCCCAGGGGCAGTTTCGGGTCTTTATTGAGATCCTGGATAAAATAATGGTTGAGTTGGCGGTTGCGGGCGAGTTCATCCCCGTTCATCCCGTGTCCCTCGACGTGGGCGAATTCCACGTCGTCGGGGAGGTGGGACACCCAGCTACTCATCAGATCCAGAACCCGGCTTCCGGGGGGGATGCGATCGCGGTAGAGTTGGGTGAGTTGGTCGATGAATCCCTCATCGACGTGGGTGACGAACCGGGGATAGGCGTAAAACAGGGTATCTTCGGTTTCGTCGAGTTTTGATCGTTGGTTGCTTTGTAAGAGCATGGATAATGACTCGATGTATTTATGGATTGCTCCCTCCAGTTTAGAAAATATTAAGAAATGTAAACAAGTTCGGGTTCCGCCGGTCCGGCGACAAATCCCAAAATGGCGTTTTGGGCGGGATCTCGGAGCAGGGTTCCGGCGGTTCCGTCGAGGGTGAAGGGTTCGAGGAGGAGGCGATCGCGGGGCGTCCCGTGGATTTCGACGCGGTCGCCGGGGGCGAAATCGGCGACGATATCGGCCTGTCGGGGATCGGCGATATGGTCGGCGGTCGAGAGGATGAAGCGATCGTCCCCGTCGCCGCCGAACAGGAGATCTCGACCCAAGTCGCCGCTGAGGAGATCCGCCCCTTCGCCCCCCGTCAGGGTATCATTTCCCGCGCCCCCAAATAAGGTGTCGCCGCCGCCGTCCCCGGAGAGGGAATCGGCCCCGGCATTGCCCGAAATCGTGTCGTCGCCCCGCCCGCCGAACAGGGTGTCATCTCCCGCCAACCCGGCGATCGCGTCATTTCCGCCGTTGCCGTTGAGGAGATTATTTTGCCAATTTCCGAAGATGCGGTCGTCGCCGCCGTTGGACAATGCGATCGTCTCTTCGATCCAGGGGACGTAGACGGAAACCCGGGTGTCGCTGAAAAACTCGCCGAAGCTGGTGTCGTTGCGATCGGTGACGTCCACCCCGGCGGTGAGGGGACTCTGGCCGAAGGAGGTCAACCCCGCCACCTTGCCATCGATGAAGGCTGGGGAACCGGAGTCGCCGCCGCCCGGGGCGATTTCTTCCGGGCCCAATCCCAAATCGGGGAGGCTGTATTCCACCCCGAAGGCGTCGTTGGCGGGGGAACCGCTGTCGAAGTCGTAGGCGAGTTGGCTGCCGGGGATGATGTTGCTGCCGGGGTCGTCGTTGAAAATTTCGCCGGGGGCATCGTAGCGATTTTTGCCGCCCCGGCGGATGCCCGTCGGACCGCCGAAGTCTTCCCCGTCGAATCCGTTGCCGCCCACGCCGTAGCCGACTTTTTCAAAGGTTCGGCCCACCTCGTCGAAGTCCCGATAGAGGTCGTAGCGGTCGGCGGCTTCGGGGGCGGTGCGGGCCAATTCTAGAATGGCGATGTCGCGGTTGTTGTCGAAGTCGGCCGTCCAGCCCGGGTGGAGGAAGATATTTTGGACCGCGATCGCTTCCCGGCTCGTGGGAACGTCGAATTGGACTTGATAATCGCCGGGGTCGTCCCCGGGGTCGAAACAGTGGGCGACGGTGAGGATGTGGCGTCCGGTGCCGAGGAGGCTGCCGGTGCAGTCGATCGCCCCATTTTTGCCGTGACCCACCACGCCGTCAAAGCCCAGACCGGTGGCGACGAGGCGATCGCCGGCGTCGGCGGGGGTGGCGGAACTGACGATTCGCGATCGGCGATCGCGAGTTTTTGTTAAGAATTTTTGCATCCTCAAATATTAAGAATTGTGAAACCATTAATTTCCATTTTCCGAGGTTGAAGGTGGCAATCAAACCCCCCCTTGAAAGGGTCGCCGCCGAAAACTAACAGAGTTGATGGACTAGGATAAGATAGAGACGAGATGAGAAGTCGAATGACGGGATTTTTGGGCAAATATTTGGCGGGCAGACCCCATCCGTACTGTCTCGGAGTCGGCGGGGATCGCCAGTTATCGGTTCGAGAGTCATAAAAATCGGTCGTTTCGATTCCCATTAAAGAGTCAATCTGACGGATCGCAAAGTCATGAAGAATTGTTAAGTTTGACTGGTATTTCAACCCCTTAAAAGTCGCGGGAATGATGAAGTTATGACGACTCCCAAAACTCAACCCCATCTGGCGGTCGGTTCTTTGGACCCCCTACATCGACTGATCGTCACCCACCAAGATTGGATGGTGATGCAAATTCGACCGTCACCCGGGCGGACGGGAGGGCAGTCAATTTTGAACCACCTGCTGTCCGTCAAGGGGTCGATCGCCCGACTGTCCCTTTTGTTGATTGAAACCAGCGTCAATCTGGCGACAGATGGGTTGGAGTCGGATGTGGGGGCGCGGCTGAAAGCCCACGGGGGGCTCGGCGCGATCGTCGCCTCGGAGGACGCGGAAGCCGGCGTCACCGCCGTCGAGATCCTGGATCGTCTCCGGGAATATCGTCAATGCTATTTTAACTTGATCGAGTTGGGGGAATTTGGCCTCGAACAGCAAGGGCTATTTCGCGAGGTGGTCGCCAATTTTTTCGATGCCCTCGATCGCCAGGTGTTCGACCGAGAAAAGAAATTGCAATATCAATCGATCGTCCGCGACTACATTCACGGGCCTATCGATCCAAAAATGAACGTCGAAACAACGGACTTCGGAGCGTATTTTTTAAACGGCATCAAACTTCCCATCGTCATCTTCGACCGAGATCACAACGTCGTCTTTTTGAATGGGAGTGCCCGGCAGGTCTTCGTCAGTTTCTACCGCCGCGCCCCCCGGAAAGAAAATATCGGAATTTGGGAGATCCCCTGGTTGCAGGAGCGATCGCGGCAATTGACGCGACAGGACTGGGGGGAAATGGTGGATGAGGTCGGCGTCGAAATCGAAGGGGTCGAGCGGTGGTTTTCGCTGAAATTGTACCGGATCGAGGGGATGCAAACCCCCAGCCCGGGCGCGATCGCCGTCTGCGAAGACATCAGTACCCAGAAACGAGAAGCTCGACATCTCGACCGTGATCGGCAACATTGGCAGGAAGTGCAATCCCTGACCCGGACGGGCAGTTGGTCTTTGGATCTGGGGACCGGAACCATGATTTGGTCCGAGGAATTTTGCCGTCTGTTGGGTCAAAACTCCGGGGAATACCAGCCCGGTTTTGAACGGTTCCTCAATCAGATCCACCCCGGGGATCTAAAATTCGTGGTAGAAACCCACGTCCAATCCCTCAATTCCCAGCAGAATTACCGTCTCAACTATCGCATCGTCAAACCGGACGGCTCAGTCCGTTGGGTCAACCAGGAATCTCACCCCGTCCGTGATGGCAACGGCAACATCGACCACATCACCGCCGTCGTCCGCCCCCTGGCCGACCCGAAATCGGCTGCCCCCTCCGTCAAACTCGAAGAATTTGCGATCGCCTCCGCCGTCAGTGCCATCGTCCTGTCGGACCTCGGCGGCCGTCTGCTCTACGCCAACGAATCCTTCCTGCGGATGTGGGGGTACGAAACCATCGAGGATGTCTTAGGCCGGCCGATCTCGACCTTTTGGGGAGATCGAAACCAGGCGATCGCAATCTGCCGCGTCCTCCACCGCCGCCAACAGTGGATGGGGGAAATGGCGGCCCGACGCCGGGACGGCACCCAATTCCACGCTCAACTGACGGCCAACATCGTCGCCGACGAGGACGGGACGCCCATGTACGCGATGGCATCCCTGATCGATGTCACCGCCCGCAAACAGGCGGAAATCGCCCTGCGGGAGAGCGAATCCCGCCTCCGCACCCTGATCGCCACCAGTCCCAGCGGTTTGGTGGTGGTCGATCGCGACGGGCGGGCCCTGTTCCTCAACCGGGCGGCCGAAGACCTGTTCGGCCGTCGGGCCGCGGATTTGCAGGGGGAATTGGTCGGGATTCCCCTGACGACCCGCGAATCGACGGAGTTGGAAATTTTCAGGCCCGACGGCAAACATAAAGTTGCCAGGATGCGGGTGGTCGAAGTTCCTTGGGACGGCGAGACGGCTTACCTGGCATCCCTGACGGACATCACTGACCTCAAACAAACTCAAGACCAATTGACCGTCTTTTCCCGGGCCTGCGATCAGAGTCCGGTGTCGATCGTGATCACCGACTCGGAGGGCAACATCGAATACGTCAACCCCAAATTTGAAGAAGTCACCGGGTATTCGGCCGCGGAAGTGCTCGGCCAAAATCCCCGCCTCCTCAAATCCGGCTACACCACGGACAAAGAATACCAAATGCTGTGGAGGACGATCAGTTCCGGGCAACAGTGGTCCGGAGAGTTTCACAACCAGAAAAAAAATGGGGAATTGTTCTGGGAACACGCTTCGATTTCCCCCCTGCGGAACGACGAAGGGGCGATCACCCACTACGTCGCGGTCAAAGAAGATATCACCAAACAAAAGCAAAATGAGGAAATTCTCGCCCACCAGGCCAACTACGACGCCCTCACCGACTTGCCCAACCGAGTTTTGGTTTTAGATCGGCTTAGACAGGCGATGATACAGGCGGACCGCGATCGCAAGCACGTCGCCCTCATGTTCGTGGACCTCGACCATTTCAAAAAAATCAACGACACCCTCGGCCACGACCTGGGAGATTACCTCCTGCAAGAAACGGCGGACCGCCTGATGAAATGTCTCCGCAAAAGCGACACCGTCGGGCGCCTCGGCGGGGACGAATTTTTGATCATCCTCCCCAATTTAGACCGTCCCTTGCAGGCGGAATATGTCGCCAACAAGGTGTTGGAGGTGTTGGGAAAATCTTTCGACCTGTGCGGTGAGGAGGCGTTTATTTCGGCGAGTATCGGCATCGCCAGCTATCCCGACGACGGCAAAGATACCAATACTTTGATGCGAAATGCGGACACCGCCATGTATGCGGCGAAGCAGGAGGGACGCAATGCTTTTGCTTTCTTTACGCAAACGATGAACGACATCACCAAAAACCGGGTATCTTTGGAAAATCACCTCCGCCATGCGTTGAGTCGAGGGGAGTTGTCTGTGGTTTATCAACCTTTCGTCCATCTGGCGTCTTCGCGCATTGTGGGGGCCGAAGCCTTGATGCGGTGGTACAGTCCGGAACTCGGACAGGTGCAACCCGACCGGTTTATCCCGATCGCCGAAGACACCCGTTTGATCGTAGAGTTGGGAGAGTGGATTTTATTGACGGCCTGCCAGGAGGTGGCGGCTTGGCATCGGTCCGGCTCGGAAAAGTTGTGGGTGGCGGTGAATTTGTCCCCCCGACAATTTCGGACGCCGGCTCTGCTCGATACGATCGCTGACGCGATCGCCAAAAGCGGCATCGATACGGACTGTTTGGAGTTGGAAATTACGGAGCGATCGCTGGTGGAAGAAGTGCCCGGCGTGCGGGAGTTGATCCGCAGTCTGGGGGAGATGAATATTCGGCTGGCGATCGACGATTTCGGCACGGGTTATTCTTCCCTCAACTATCTCAAACGGTTCCCATTCAGCGTGTTGAAAATTGACAAGTCGTTCATTGCCGATCTCCCCCACGACGAGGAGGCGATCGCTCTGGTGAAAACCATGATTTCGATGGGGCACGGATTGGGGTTGTCGGTGGTGGCAGAAGGTATCGAAACGGAGGAACAATTGCATTTTCTCCGCCAGGAAGGTTGCGATTACGGCCAGGGCTACCTGTTCAGCAAACCCCTCCCCGGCAGCCAGTTTCAATCCTATTTACAGTCCCAGATTTGACCCCGATGTTGCCGAAATTCCGAACAATGAGAAAAATCCGATTATTTATTGCGTCGAGTCTGGACGGATACATCGCCCGAAAATCTGGCGCGATCGACTGGCTCCTCACGGACACCGATCTGGACTACGGCTATGGAGAGTTTTATGCCACAGTTGACACCGTTTTGATGGGGCGCAAAACCTACTGGAGAGTTTCATCTTAAATGAGGCGATCGGATCTGAATCCACAGGCAAGATGCCCGATGCTCCGTTGGGAATTTTGCCTCAT
>NZ_JAJENU010000163.1:0-6216 GCF_035615495.1 Lyngbya sp. CCY1209
AAACCCTTATAGAAAAGCCGTTTCAGTTTCCGACTCCCTAATACCGACTGCCGAGGACCGCGCGCAGCGCTATAACCGACGACATCAAAGATTTTTTATGAACGCCGATCGCCGGCGCAATTCCCTGACGGAAGACCGCGACACTTACCAAGGATTGGCGGGCGAATTCAATTTCAATTTCAGAATGCGATCATAGATGTCCGGGGCGATCGGCATCACCGACAGGCGGTTGCCCCGGCGCACCAATAAAAGTTCGTCCGGGTCGAAATAATTCTTGAGTTCGGCGAGGGAAATAATTTGAGGAAACCGCTCGACAAATTCCACCCGCACCGTCTGCCAACGGGGGGATTCCGGCGTCGCTTTGGGGTCGTAATACGGACTTTTTTCGTCGAACTGGGTCGGATCGACCAGATGGGCTTCGCTGACTCGCACCAATCCCACAATTCCGGGAATTTTCGTGTTAGAATGGTAAAAAAAGCAGAAGTCGCCGACTTTCATTTGCTGCAAAAAATTTCTAGCCATGTAGTTGCGAACCCCATCCCAAATGCAAGTGCGATCGCGCCTCATTTCTTCAATACTGTACGTCGTCGGTTCGGACTTCATCAGCCAATAGTTCATGATCAAAAAAACCCCACATCAAGAGCGTTCAATCGGGCGATCTGATTGTAACTCTACCGCCCGGGAGGGTCGCCAAAGATCCGCTTTTCTTAAACAGTGTGGGAGGGGGGTTTGGAGGCGGGGGGGAATGGCAAAGCGATCGCCCCCTTTCACAACAGATCTTTCCGCTTCTGAATCCCCAAAGTCAACCCCCAATAAACCAGTAGGTGCAACCCCAACATCCCCCAATTCAGCAACAAATTTTCCCAACTCGGATCGTAAACCAACGAGGCTTCAAACGGTTGCGATACGATCGCCCCGTCCGGAAGGGTGACGGGGGGTGGAATCAGCGCATTGACATCCACCAAAGCGCCGTAGGCCCCCATGGACCAGCGTCCGACCGTCAGCCACGACAAAATCCGGCCGATTCCCTCCATTTTAAACAACACCCCAGAAAATATAATTTGTGGCAACAATAGCAGGGGCAGGGCACTATTCGCCTGGGCGCCATTTTTCACGCAGGCCGACACCAAAATTCCCAGACCCATCGCGGCAATTAAAGTCAAAAAAGTCGTCGCCAGAGCCCCCACCAGCCAGGGCATGAAAGAGGCTTCCGGCCAAGGGAATGCGATCGCGATGACGGCGACCATCAGCAGAGTTTGCAAGACCGCCAACCCCGACAAAATCAAGAATTTCGAGCCCAAATAGGGGATCAATCTCAAATTCACCAACCGCTCGCGGGCGTAAATCGCCGCCTCCTTCACCAACTCCTGCAAAGAACTCGAAAGGCCGACCCAAATCGCCGCGCAGGTGAGCACGAACAGCACCTGTCGCGCCAGGGAAGCCAGTCCAATATCCGGTTCGCCGACGAAGGGATCGCGATCGCCGATCGCCAGGCGGATCAACAAAATCCCCGCCGGCGCCGTCAACACATTCAGCGCCAAATTCGGGGGGTCGCGGCGGATCAATTTAAAATAGCGATCGCTCAGGATCGAAAGCTGTTCCCCCACCGAGGGCAACTTCCGACTCGGCGGCGCGGCGTTGGGGTCGCGGGGGATATTTTCGACACTGAGATGGTTGGCGACGTAATGTTGAAATTGGGAAGATTTGCGAAATTGCAAGGACCAATCCTGGGCGATCGCCTCCCCCTCTTCCAACAGGTTGTAAATATCGGCAAAATCCCCCGTTTCCAAGTCAAAAAACTCGAACGCCTCCGCCGGGGGTCCGAAATAGCACAGCCGTCCCCCCCGGCCCAAAAACACCACGCGATCGCACATCATCATGTTCGCCGTGGCGTGGGTCACCAAAATCACCGTCCGCCCCTGATTGGCCAGACGGCGCAACAATTCCATCATTTTTTTATCCAACCCCGGGTCTAGCCCCGAGGTCGGTTCGTCCAGAAAAAATAACTTCGGGTCAGCCAACAATTCCACCCCGATGCTGACCCGCTTCCGCTGCCCCCCGCTGAGTTGCCGCACCGTGGCGTCCCGGTGGTCCAGCATTTCGATTTCGTAGAGGGTTTTATTGACGGTCGCCGATTCGTCCGCGTCCGGGGGGAGTCGCAGTCGCGTCGCGTAGGCCAGCACCTCCCCCACCGTCAAATCCCCGTGGACGATATCATCCTGGGGGACGTAGCCGATCTGGGTGCGGTAGAGGTTGAAGTGGCGGTGCAGGTCTTCGCCGTTGACGTAAACCGTCCCCTTGGTGGTGGGGCTGATGCCCAACAGTGTCCGCATCAGGGTGGATTTTCCCGCGCCGGAGCCCCCCACCAGGGCCACGAACTGTCCGGGTTCGATGGCGAAGGTCAGATCGCTCAACAGGACTTTGGCTTTTCCCCGGCGGTCGCGCACCAACCGCAGCAGGCGCTGGGCGTCGAGGCGGATGCGATCGCCGAAATCCATCAGTTCCAGGGCGTCTCCCCGGCGTCTGAGGGTGAACGGACCGACGCGGATCGTGTCGTTGTCGAGCAGGCGGGTGGGCCGTTCGACCCGCTTTCCGTTTACGAACAGGCCGTTGGCGCTGTAGTCCCGGATGATGTAGTGGCCGCGGCCGTCCGGTTCGATGACGGCGTGGCGGCGGGACACCAGGGGGGAGTCGAGTTGCACCGAGGCTTCGGCGTCCCGGCCCAGGAGCACGGAACGGTTGGCCAGGGAAAATGTCGGGGGTTGGGGGGAAACGGGGGCGATCGCGTCTTCGGGGTCGAAGTAGCGGAGGCGGACCTGGTTTTTGGGGTTCTGGCCGATTTTGATTTCCACCCCGTTGCGGAGGCGGTGGCCGTCGGCGGCGGTGATGCGGGTATGGTTCAAAAATAAACCGTTGGTACTCGGTTGCTGTCCGTCGCCGTCGTAGATCTCATAGGTGTCGCCGACGCGCCGCAGCACCGCTTGGCGGGCCGAAATCACCAGCCAAGTCTCCGGGACGACCAGATCGGCGCGGGTGCGATCGCGGCCAAAAACGTGCCGGTTCTGGGTGAGCGCAAAATTGAGGATTTGCCCCTGATTGTTGAGTTCCAAATAGGGCGGCGTGTTGGCTGCGCGCGGCTTTTCCGTCAAACCCGTCATGGCTCCATCCCCCAGTCCGAATGGGTCAAGCATACCAAAATACGGGTGTGGGGTGTAGGGTGTAGGGTGTAGGGTGTAGGGAGGAGAGAGAAATTTCGATACCTCCGCACCTCCGCACTTCTAACTGCTAACTCCTCCCGCAGGGTTTCGGGTTCTGTTCACCGTTCGCGTAGCGTGCCGCAGGCAAACAGAAATGCAAATAGAGGATGTCAAAAGGGCCGATCCGACCCGATGAACTGTGGCGATCGGGTTGAAGGGCCCCCAAGGGTTTTAACATTTGTTGATTGTCGGGGAAACGGTCGGGTTTCAGGCGATGTTGCTGGCTGAAAGTTGGCGGTGGCCTTCGATCGCGTCAATTTGCGCTTTGATTTGCTCCAAATTCGGGGAAATGAGCTGCTGGTCGGTGAGGTGGTCGTAGGCTTCCCAGGCGCCGGTCACTTCGCTGTCATACCAAAGAAACCAGTCCCGGTACAATTCGCCTTCGCTGATGTCGGGGCACAGGGCTAACCAATCGTCTCCGGTGAAGCGATCAACTTCTTCGGCGATCGAATACAGCCAAGAATTGGATTGGGTGGCGGAACTTTTTTCGGAATAGGTGATAGCTGTCATCGGTTTTGATTTCCATTCAATAATTTTAATTTAGTTGGAGTCCGACGACTGCCCCCCCCAAAATTGTGACACTCTTTCAACTGTGACAGGGGTGCGAAGTCCCGGGTCGGGATCGGGAAGTGCGATCGCGGGTCGCCGTCGGACACTTGAGAAAGTGGCACATTACTAAGGGTTTGAACGGCAAAAGACTGGGCGCTTGTCGGACACCTGACGGGACATCGGCCGGCGTTTCGTTCCTTTCCCCTTCTCGAAATTCCATTCCGGAGCGATCGCCCAAACCCTCGCGGAAGCCTCACCCGACGGGCGCTCGGGCCGATGCCAATCAATCCGGCGGGTCATTTCCGACGTTCCCTCCTTCAAGCGACTCGGGTTTCAGTTTTTTTTTCTTCGGATTTGATGACGACCCACTTGCCGGTATCCGGGTCTCGGTAAGCGGTGAAGGGATTGGGTTTGAGTTTGTTCTCACGAGGTTGAATATCCATCTGCTTATCTCGGGGGAAAACCGCACTCGACCGGCGAGGATGGAGTGGCGGGAGGAACGGGGTGGGTTCGGATCGGGGTGCGACTGGTATCACCCCAAAAACAATACCCTATTGTCTTGATTATTGGCCGAAATCTGTTTTGGATACCGTGATGTGATGCCGCCGCCGGGGTGAAATTGATCGGCTGTAATGGGTGATAGAAAACACAGTAAAGATGTGATCTGACATCCGTGGTTTCTCGGAGGGGAGCTCCGTGTCGCCGCCGGACGAGGGACGGTTTTCGAGGCCGATGCTTTGCGATCGCAAGTGTCGCGCTTCGGTATTGACGGCTGTTTCTATTCCCCATTGCCTATTCCCCATTGCCTATTCCCTATTCCCCACCCGCGGCGCTATATTTGTGCACAGCGCATTCTAATCCCCCCCACCATGAAAAAAATTGTCGAAATTCTGGCCGACCGGGAGCAACTCGTGGCGCGATCGCACGAAATTCTCCTCGCCAAACTCGCCGAAGCCGTTCAAACCCGGGGTCAATTCACCCTGGCCCTGGCCGGCGGCGGGACACCAAAGCCCCTCTATGAAGCCCTGGCCGGGGATGACCTCCCCACGGACAAAATTCACATTTTCTGGGGAGATGAGCGCTACGTCCCCCCAGATCACCCGGACAGCAACCAAAATATGGCTCGGCAAGCCTGGTTGGATCGGGTGGATTTCCCGGAAGGCAACCTGCACCCGATGCCCACCGGGGCGGGAGATCCGGCGGCGGATGCCGAGCGTCACGATGCTGAATTGCGATCGTTTTTCGGGGTGGCGCCCGGGGAAGTCCCCAGTTTGGACGTGATTTTGCTGGGGATGGGGGACGATGCCCACACGGCTTCCCTATTTCCCCGCACTGAAGCGTTACAGGTGTGCGATCGCCTGGTGACGGTGGGCGACAAAGACGGCCAACCCCGCCTCACGTTCACCATTCCCCTCCTCAACAAAGCCCGCTGCGTCCTGTTCCTGGTGGCGGGGGAGAGTAAGCGATCGGCCCTCGCCCAGGTGTTCGCCCCCGAGGCAGATGCCGACGCCTACCCCAGCCGATATATCCGGCCCGAGGGGGAACTGTGGTGGCTGCTGGACGAAGCGGCGGGGAAATCAATTGATCATTGATAATTAACAATTAATAATTAATAATTGTTCCTTCCGTTACGGGTTTAAGTCGCCGAATTGTGCTCGGTATCGGGCGAGTAAGGCTTCCAATTCTTCCGCCCGTTGCCGTTCGGTTTCCGCCCGCTGCCGTTCGGTTTCTGCCCGTTGATGTTCGGTTTCCGCCCGTTCCTCCGCTTGCTGTCGAGCTAGAGTTTCCTGTTGCAGTGCCTCGGCTAATTCGTCGGGAATTAATAATTTCTGGCCGTCATCTTGGCGGTAAAACCCAATTAATTTGCCTTCTATAGCAGTGCGCGCTCGTATAGTTACAAAAGCTATAAAAGGGAGTCGGTCGTAGGGAGATTGATCATTCCCGGCGTGTAACCACGCCAGCGCTCGTTGCTATACCTGCAACTTTAAGCCCAAAACTTCGCTGCAATTATCCGCGATCGCCTGATAACCGTCTTCCACCAGACGGTAACCGTCCGCACTGGGATAAATAATTTCGGTTTTTTGAAGAAGGGGGGAAACTGCCGTCATTTTTCCTGGCTCCGCACCTTTATTGGGTCATTATATGCGATCGCCATTGAAATTTCAAATTATCCGAATTAGTAAAGTTAATTGTAGTAGACCGACAAAGCTAAAAATGTGCTGGATTCGTAGGGTGGGTTATGTGGCTTAAACCTATGCTGTGAAAGCGATCTATAAATCCGCCGTAACCCACCGTTTAAGGTGTGTCATTCCAGTAGTAGACCGTTTCGGCTAAAATGAGGCAAAATTCAAAACGGAGCATCGGGCATCTTGCCTGTGGATTCAGATCCGATCGCCTCATTTAAGATGAA
>NZ_JAJENU010000164.1:0-13754 GCF_035615495.1 Lyngbya sp. CCY1209
CCAAAAAGTAGGCCCGCCCTTGGCTCGGCTCCGGTTCCGTCGGTGGCTCCGGCCGAACGTAGTCTCGGGGAACTCCCTGCAGCAAATATTCGGCCCGACCCGACAGTAGGGACCTATAGCAATGAGCGATCGTGTCTTAACACGCTCGTGGGAGCCTCGAAACCTCTAAAACCTGGATTTCAAGGCATGAAGGTGTAGAACATCACGCCGGCGGCATTGATCAGCACGTCAACACGGCCGTAACGCTCCGTGGCAATGCGAACCAAGTCCAGGACTTGTTCGCGCTGCGTGACATCCGTCGGTGCGACGAAGCAAGCGCCCCCTTGCTCCTCAATGAGTGCTTTCACTGTGTTGAGCTTGTCGGCATTCCTGGCGGCCATGACGACGGTGGCACCGTGAGCGGCCAAGGCGATCGCACTCGCTCGGTCAATGCCAGAAGACGCACCCGTGCAAATGGCCACGCGACCTTTTAACCTTTGGGATTGAATCGAATATTTTTCGGCCCGGATCAACCAGTAGGTTTTGATGCCGTCTTCGATGTCTTGGAGTTTTTTCTTAAATGTTTCAACCGTCTTTGCGATCGCGGCGACGGAATACTGTGCAGTGATTTGATCCTCCTGCGCCAGCAGACGGTCGAGTTCGGCCCGGGTGTGACGAGCGTAGCCTTCCGTGTCGTCGGAAACTTGAATCCGGATGAATGTATTGTGCTCGAAGAGATCGTAATACTCTGAGCGCATGAGCAGGTGATAGCCCTTGCTCTCGAGTACGGCCTGTTGCTCTTGGGTCAATGGCCGATCGGAGATACCATAGTCCGTGGCCAGGAATTTGCCTCTGGGCTTGAGCTCAGCTTGTGTACGTTTTCTTCGATCATGGGGACACTCATGTACTCGGTTGTGGGCCACTAGAGGCATCCGGCTCGATGCGATCGGCGGACCGGGCCTGAAGGTATCGATTAATGGCTTTCAAATCATCCGATCTGACCATCTTTTTTCCCGGTGCAATCCGCTTGTATACGTTTTCTCGGATCGCGGGGACGCTCATATACTCCATTGTGGCTGACTCGGGGGAGCCGGCTCGACGCGATCGGGGGACTCAGCCTGAAGGTATCGATTGATGGCTTTCAAATAGAGGCCATGAAAGTGATGCACTCCTTGTTCGGTTTCACCTTTGTCGTTTCCGCTACAGACGACGAAACGCCCTCCTTTTTCGTAGGCGGGTGTCTTCATGCCCCGCTGCACGCTTTCAATAATGTCGATATCTTCCTGTTGTAACACTTTGTCAATATATTCGATGGCTTCCATTTGTTGAGCCGTTGGGGTCGATTCTTGGAAGAAGAAATCGAAGGTTTCGATGGTCGTTTCAGCATCAATCGGAATGAAGTGCCAGACCATCCAATTCGGATCGCCTGGGTAACGTAGCCAGCCGGTATTGGGCCACAGCCACCAGAGGAAATGTTCTTGGACGCTTGCCCCTTCAACGTTGTAGGCCGAGTTACTGGTCGGGCTGGCGGGTCCAATTTGGCTGGAATAAATATCGTATGTTGTGACCTGGTAATTACGCATATCCAGCAATGTAATGAGATCCTTCGTTGTAAAAGGCCCGCAACAGGCCCGCGCGATCGCGGACAGCTACGACCGGTCGCCCCTGAATGTCGATGGCGATATAGTCTCCGGGATGACGGAGCCGTTCAACATGGCAGACATACTGCCAACTGTTGTAAAAGATCGCCTCCCGCTCAATTTGCAGAAAATCCGGCTTGATATAGGCCCGAGCTGGCAAGGAGTACGAACATTTGGGATCGCTATTAAAATTTTCAGTTAAGGTTTTCAGCTCACGAATTGAGACCGTCATTTTTCAACCTCCGAATCGGATTCTGGTATATGCTAGTTGATCGGGTTGGGGCTTGGGAGTTGGGTGTGTCCGGAAAATCTGATTCAGTTCAAATACAAAAAACTGAGGTGACGGCGACTCGAGTCGGGCGGGTCGCTTTTCATTCCCGGTGTGAAGGCGCGGGGTTTTCCAAGTCCCATGCTTTCCCCATCAAAAAATCTCCCCCGCGATTTTGCGGGGGAGATGATCTCTGTGGGGTGCATCGGAGATTAGCGGGGGGCGGGTTCGGAGGTGGGAATCCCCAAGCGTTTGCGGAGGGACTCGGCCCTCCGGGAGGCGATCGCATTGTCGGGATCGAGGCTGAGGGACTTTTCGTAAGCTTCCAGGGCTTGGGATGTGAGCTTTTTGCGCTCGTAGGCGTAGCCGAGATTATTGGAAGCGGTGACATAATCCGGGTCGAGCTTCAAGGCTTCCTTATACTGACGAATGGCGATATCGTATTCTTCCTTGGCGAAGTGGGCGTAACCCAAGGCATTGCAGATCATGGCGACATTCTGAGGCGGTTCTTGTTCGTCCACCGCTTTCAGGGCCTTCTGCAACACGGAAACCGCCTGAGAAAATAACTTCTTGTCGTTGTAGATGCAGCCGAGTTGGTAATACTCCTGAGCCGTTCCCCTTTCATTAGCCAACTTATTTTGTAACTGGGACAGGTTATTTTCGACCCGGCGCGTTCTAAAAATCTGGCGCAGGATAAAGAATCCGGCACCAGACAAAAAAACCAGTAATAATACTAGATAGAAAACTGCTAGATTACTATCCATACCCTGTTTCAATCGTGATGAGTACAAGAGCATTCTGAAGACGGGCAGAATCACTTCCACCCATCATTCAGTGTCGGGCTCTACCCAGTTTAACAGGTTGCTTCCCCATCCGTTAGGATTGAGCTTGAGTGGCTTGGGCGACCACTTTCCCGAAGGTCTCCGGGTCGAGGACGGCTAATTGGGCCAGCATTTTGCGGTTAATTTGAATTTCAGCTTTTTTCAGATTCCCCATGAGCTGGCTGTAGCTGATGCCGTGCATCCGGGCTGCGGCGTTGATGCGGGTGATCCAAAGCCGGCGAAAATCGCGCTTGCGTCGCCGTCTATCGCGGTAGGCGTTGCGAAGGGCTTGCATGACGCGCTGATTGGCGATGCGGAAGTTTTTGGATTGGGAGCCGCGAAATCCTTTGGCGAGTTTGAGAACTTTTTTGCGACGTTTCCGGGCGACGTTACCGCGTTTAACTCGTGTCATGGTTGCTTTTGTCCTTAAAGTTGATTCAATCGAACTATAACGTTACAAATATGGCATCATCAGACGCACGTTTTCGGCATCTCGCTCGTTGACCAGTTGCATTTTGGACAAACGGCGCTTGCGGGTGGAGCTTTTGTGTTGCAGGAGGTGGCTCTTAAAGGCTTTGCGACGGGCG
The DNA here is from genome assembly GCF_035615495.1 of Lyngbya sp. CCY1209. Classification (GTDB taxonomy): domain Bacteria; phylum Cyanobacteriota; class Cyanobacteriia; order Cyanobacteriales; family Microcoleaceae; genus Limnospira. Next base: position 3,296 of record NZ_JAJENU010000164.1, read on the forward strand.
AGCTTGCCACTTCCAGTCACTTTGAAGCGTCTGGCTGCTGACTTGCGAGTTTTAAGTTTGGGCATGAAATGGCTGGAATTCGACACAAGCTCTTATTATATCACGGGCGAACCGATTCTCCGGAAACCTTGTCGGGGGTTTCTGGGATTCGGTTTGTAGTGGGGGAGGAGAGTCGGGCGGGAGTCGTTACGGTTTGGTATGGCGAATTTCGACGACGGTATGAACGTTACCCCGGGGGTTGAAGTCGCCTTTGATGTAGACTTCGAGGGGGTCGCAGGCGGCGATGAAGTCGTCGAGGATCTGGTTGACGGACTCTTCGTGGGAGATGTAGCGATCGCGGTAACTGTTGATGTAGAGTTTGATGGACTTCAACTCCACCACCCGCTCGTCCGGCACGTAGGTCAGATATATTGTGGCAAAATCGGGATAACCGGAAAAGGGACATTTGCAGGTAAATTCCGGCAGGACGATCTGGACTTCATAGCGACGCCCGACCCGGGGATTGGGAAATGTCACCAGCTCCCCTTCGAGAATCTCCCGTTCACCGTATTTCATTTCTGGGGAGGGATTCGATGCGGAAAGATGGGATGCGGCTTGGGGATCGTTCATGGTTTCGATGGCGGTGGACGACAAATCTCCTCAATTCGGTTGGTATTCAGTCGGGCTGAGTGCCGGCAATTCCTTGACGAAATGGCTTCGGATTGCTCTAATGGCAAGTATTATCCATCCCGGTTGACAATTGAATTTGGCTTCATCATAGCTCAACATGACGATTAATTATTGAGTGCCATGTCAAATCCTATACAAAATCCTACCGTCTCCAATGGGACTCCCCCGGGCGGTTCGAGTCCTTATTCTCCGTCCGTGCCGATTTCCCTCTATCGGGAGGTGACGGCGGAGTTACAGGCGTCCCAGACGCTGGTGGATTCTCTCCAAACCCAGAATCAACAGCTCCTCGAGCAGAATCAAAGTTTGCGGCACGAACTCGAGCACGTGATTCGGGCGGCGAGTCAACTTCAGCAGGCGATCGAAGTGGCTCGAGGGACGAGCCAGGTGGGACTTTCCCAAATGCCCCCGTCGGTTGCTCCGGCAGCTCATCCCAGTTTCGCCGTCAATTCGGGGGAGGCGGACGCTCCGGCGGTGCCTCCCCAAGGAGTGCCGGGCTTTTCGGCGGGTGCGGAATCCCAGAGTGGCGATCGCGATTTGGTGTTTCCCCCGCCGCCGGGACAACCGCAGGGTGGAGGCCAACCCGACCTCCAGTTTTCGGAGGAACCGGAAGGACGCCTGCGGCCGGCTTCCGGGCCGGAGCGGTCCGAATTGAGCGGGGTGTGGTTGGTGGTCTCGATCGCCCTGATCGTGGTCGCCGCCTTCGGTGCAGGTTACTGGGTGGTGCGCCCCCTGCTGCAACAGCGTTAGGTGGTGCCGGACGCGGACTTTTCCCCCAGACAGAAATTCCACGATTTGCCATCGTGGAATGATCTGTTTTCCCGTCGCAAAGCTGAGGGCTGGAAACCATTTGTCCCGGGCCGATTTTTATCGGCGAACGATACCGGTTTCGACCAGGGGAGCCACCGGGGCGGCGGTACTAGCGGAGGCGTCGGGGCCGCCCAGTTCTGGCTCGAAACCGCGCTTAAATTCGCGCCAGTTGACTTGCTGGGCTTGGAGGGCAACTTCCAAATACCGAGCGGCTTTGTGAGGATTGCCCCGGCCACAGAAAAATAGGTCGGCCGCAAAGTAGCCGTATTCGGGCCAAGTATGGATGGCGATGTGGGATTCGGCCAAGGTCGCCGTCGCGGTCACGCCGTGGGGACTGAACTGATGCACGCAAAAATCTATGAGCGTTGCTTCTCCGGCCGCAACTGCATCGAGAATGGCGCGGCGAATACGTTCGGGGTCATTTAAAAGATCTGCCGGACACTGCCAGGCGTCAATGACCAGATGGGTTCCCAATTGTTTCATTCTGCGCGGTTTCACCTCCACCCGATTAGGTCTCAAACTTTATTAGTCTATCACATGGATTTCGATGCGATCGCACCCCCGGGAAAGTGTTCGGAAATCCCCGGCCGGGGGGAGATACGGCGATCGCCCGAACTCCGTTCAGTGGTGGGTCGCCCCGTTGGGGAGGATCGTCCCCTCCAGAATGGTATCGTCCAAATTAGCGACACTCAAACTCGCCCCGATCAAATTGGCCTGACTCAGGTTGGCTCCGCTCAAATTGGCGCCCCGGAGGGAGGTGAGCAGCAGTCCCGCCCCGCTGAGGTTGGCGTGGCTGAGGTTAGCCCCTCGCAGGTCGGCCTCCAGGAGGTTAGCCCCGGTCAGATTGGCTCCGGTCAGATTGGCTCCCCGCAGGTCGGCTTTGCTGAGGTCAGCGAGTTGGAGGTCGGCTTCGTGCAATGTCAGCCCGTTGAGATTCGCCTGTTGCAGGTTCGTCCCCCGCAAATTGGCGCCGCCGAGTTTGGCGCCGTTCAAATTAGCCGCTCGTAAATCGGCCCCTTCCAAATTGGCGCCGGTCAGGTTGGCGAGGCAGAAGTTGGCGCGGTGCAGGTGGGACTCGCTCAGGTCGGCGGCCGTCAGGTCCGCTCCGCTCAGGTTTCCCCGGCAGATGTGGGCGCGGATGAGGCGGGCCGAGTTCAAATTGGCGCCGCTGAGATCGACTTCGCTCAAAATCGCCCGGGTCAAATTGGCCTTTCGGAGGTCGGCGGCATTGAGAATGGCCCGACTCAGGGTCGCCCCGACGAGGACGGCCTCCGCGAGTTGGGAACCGTTGAGCAGGCAGGTTCCGATCAAACTGGCGCCGGTCAAGTTGGCGCCGGTCAAGTTGGCGCGGGACAAAATGGCGCCGGTCAAAATGGCCCCGCTCAAGTCGGCCTGTTGCAAGCAGGTTCCGGCGAGGCTCGCGCCGCTGAGGGTGGCGTCGATCAAAACGGCCATCGACAGGTCGGCGCCGTTGAGATCGGCGCGATTCAAATTGGCGGCGACCAGGCGGGCTCGAACCAGACAGGCGTCCGTCAGGTCGGCGCCCGCCAGGTCGATGCGGTTCAGGGTGGCTTTTTTCAATGCTGCCGCGGTCAGGGAGATGCCGCCAAAGTTTCGTTCTCCCCGGGCGTATCGAGTTAAAAGTTTGTGGGCGCTAACTGTTTCACTAGCCTTCATACAAAATCAGAAATTGACTTGAATCTGTTGAAACGGAAAATCTTCGATCGACTCAACCCAAACCGGTTCGTAGGGCGAGCGTGCGAACCGTTCGGTTCACAAAATGTCAAGTCGCCGATCTCCGGGCGATCGGATCGGAAATGGGATTTCGCGCCAACTCGGATCGGCCGTCGAAAATACTCTAAAACAACCGCCTGTCGGCGACTGTATCGGACGTTGCCAGAGATATCGACCGTCTCCGAAGCCCGGTGAGGTCGGGACAATCCCATTCAGCTCGTATCGCCGGCAACGAGTCTGTAATATTCCAGGGATGCCCGACACCGGATCGATGGTGGGGTTCGGTGGGGGCGGCTCGGGGTGGGGAAGCGATGATTTTCGGCGTGAAGCGATCGGCTCTCGGGCTGACCGGGAGGACGGGGGGTCTGTCGGTCGCCCGTCACGAGGGATTGAAGAGATGGGGGACGGTCAAATTCGGCGGCTGAGGTGAGTATCTCGGAGCATGGCAGATGTCGGGGGAGAATTCTACTTCCCCGCCCCACCCAATCGGACCGATCGCGATTTGCAACTCCCATAAAAAGTATGTTCCTTTCCCCATTGCTCGAACCTGATGCCTCGGACGTGCGTTCACTGCTCGGGGACTCATCCCAGGAGGGAGCAGGAGCCGGGGAATCTGTCAATTGATTGGTTGACTTCGATACATTGTTAAAATTGCCCCTGAGTTAAGGATAATGTCTGGGAGATAAACTGGGCAAGGTGCGCCGCTCGAATTGAGTCGGGCGACAAGGGTCAACTGTGCGGATGGGGGGGTTCGCCACCCGAAAATTCTCAACATGGAGATCGAGTTAACGGAAACAGGAGGTAGCATGGAAGTTCGTGGCGTCTGGCTCACCAGTACGGATAGCAGGGTTCTCTACTCTCGACCCGCGATCGCCCAGGCGATGGAGTTTTTGGCCGATACGGGTTTTAACGTGGTGTTCCCGGTGGTGTGGAACAAGGGAGTCACCATGTACCGCTCTCAAGTGATGAGCCAAAATTTCGGGGTGGAGATTGATTTCTATGCCAGAGGACGCGACCCCCTGGCGGAGGTGATCGAAGAGGCTCACCGGGTCGGACTGAAGGTGATTCCGTGGTTCGAGTACGGGTTCGCGAGTTCTTACCAGCAGAATGGGGGACGCATCCTTACCCGGAAACCTCACTGGGCGGCGATCGATGCCCGGGGCAATATGGTGGTCAAAAATGGGTTCGAGTGGATGAATGCCCTGGACCCGGAGGTTCAGAATTTTATTTTGAGTTTGATTTTGGAGGTCGTCCGCAAGTACGATATCGACGGGATTCAGGGGGACGACCGGATGCCGGCACTGCCCTCGGAGGGGGGATACGATCAAAAAACGGTTCAACGTTACATTGACGAGTTCGGCCGCCAGCCGCCTCTGTACCACAAGGATTCGCAGTGGTTGCAGTGGCGGGCGAATATTTTGACGGAGTTTCTGGCCCGTTTGCGGCGGGAGGTGAAGGCGATCAAACCTAACTTGCTGATTTCGATGGCGCCGAGCGTCTACAGTTGGGGGTTGAATGAATATCTCCAGGACTATATCGCCTGGATCGATCGCGATTTGGTGGACATGATTCACCCGCAGTTGTACCGCCGCAATTTTTGGAGTTACAAAGGTTTGGTGGATAAGTTGGTGGATGTCCAGTTTAGGGATTGGCAGTTGCCCAAACTTTCTCCGGGTCTTTTGGTTCGGGTGGGGTCTTACCACATCAGTCCGGACGATCTGTTGAAGGCGATCGATTACAACCGATATCGGGGCGTTAGGGGGGAGGTTTGTTTCTTTTACGAAGGACTCAGGCAGAATAATGATGCGCTGGCGAATGCGTTGAAACGGGGGCCCTATGCGAGTCCGGCTCGGCTGTAAAGTGGCGATCGCTCTGGGGTTGGGGGCAATGGATCGCCCCCATTTTTAGTTTGATATTACCTTTTATGATAATTCCCATTCTAGAATTTCTCGCAAAGCAGCGATCGCTTCTAATGTGACTTGAAAAGAGTCTTGCAAGATTTTTAAATAAAATTCTGCTTCGATTTTATCCAAGACCCGATCGCCGCAAGAAGTATGCCAAACCATAATTGCAAAATCTGATCTAATAACTCAGATGTACAAATCCATTTTACCTGACGATTCCGATCCTGTCACTTCCAGTGGTCATCCGCCGTCTGAGCCATTGCCACTGGTGAGTGTTTGTATTCCGACTTACAACGGGGAGCGGTTTTTGGCGGAAGCGATTTCGAGTGTGTTGCTGCAAACGTATCCGGCAATTGAGCTAATTATTGCTGACGATGGTTCGACGGATGGGACGATCGCGATCGCCTGTTTATTTCGAGAAAACGCCCCTGTCAATATTCGGTTAATTGTTCAGGAAAATCAAGGGATTGCCGACAATTGCAATGCCGGCATTTCCCAGGCTAATGGAAAGTATATAAAGTTTGTATTTCAAGATGATTTATTGACATCTGACTGCATCGAAAAAATGGTGGATGTCGCCGAACAAGATCCGCAAATTGGTCTGGTTTTTTCCCGGCGAGAGATGGTGTTTGATGACGGGGCGGAAAATGACCCAAATTTGAGGATGGTTTACGAGAATTTCCGGGATTTGCAGCGGGGATGGTCGAATTTGAAGCCGCTGCAGTGGGGGCGAGAATTGCTGGCAGATTCGCAGTTATTTGAGCATCCGATCAATAAAATTGGGGAACCTACGACGGTTCTGCTGCGTCAGGAAGTATGCGATCGCGTGGGAGGATTCGATCCTCACTTAAATCAGTTGGTCGATCTGGATTTGTGGTGGCGGATTTTCGCCGTCGCCAAGGTAGGTTTTATCGACGAAACCCTATCTTATTTTCGGCTGCACGATCGCCAGAAAACCTGTCAAAATATGCGGGAGGGGACAGATACAGATCTCGCTTTTTTTGAAAAGGTTTGTTTTGCGGATGAGTATCAATTTTTATCACCGGCACATCGGATCAGATCGCTGCTTATTTATACGACGATTTTAAACCACGAGTTGCGGGGAGGTGAACCGTCCAAATTGGAGGCGTCGAGGCGGCTGCGTCGGGTGAGGCGATCGCTGGCGGAAAAATGGCTCGGTTTATCCAACTTGAAGGAAACCGATTTGATAAATTTGGCAGCAATCCGTCAGATACTTGGCAATGGCGAACTTTGCGACCCTTGAAAAAACCGATAAATTCATTCATTATCTGTGTTAAACTGGAACCATTTGCAAAATATTGTGTTGAGGATGTTGAATTATGGCAACGTTTTTAACTCCGAGTATAAACTTGGGGATTTTGGGGATCAATGCCCTGCTCGGTTCGCCACAAGATGATATTATTTTTCTCACTCCCGGACAAGTGTTGCCCCACCCGGATGGCGTGTTGCTTTTAGCCGGAAATGACAGTCTACAATCTCCGGAAACGATCAACGAACCGGTACTCATCAATGGCAACCAAGGGTTCGATACTATTTCTGGGGGGAATAGTGGCGATCGATTATTTGGGGGGCAAGATGGCGATCGCATTTTCGGCGGATTAGGAAGAGATAACATTTTTGGAAATCTCGGGAATGATTTCCTGGAAGGGGGAAGGGATCAAGACTCTATCTATGGCGGACAAGATAATGATACGGTCGTCGGAAATGAGGGCGACGACATTCTCTATGGCGATCGCGGAAATGATGTTTTAGATGGCGGTTCGGGTCGGGATACGCTAATCGGCGGTTTCGACGATGACATCTACATTCTCGACGCGGATGAAGCCAGTTCCCGGCTGGCAGACGTGGATGAAATTCGCGGATTTACCGCCAATAACAATCTCTTGCTGGGGGATAAAATTGATGTCCTCGGCTTGTCCAATCTTGACGAGATCGACACATTGAGTTTGGAACGCGATCGCCCGGACTTGTCCCCCGGTCAAAATGATGTCAACGGCGACGGATTGAACGATATCATTCTTGAATTAAATAATGGCGATTTTCTGGGGGTGATTATCAACGATGGGAACCTACCCCGGCGATTACTCATCGACTTCGACTTTCTACCCTAATCGCAGTGTGGGAAGGAATGATAAGATAGACTCACTTGATTTGGGTGTAGGTTTTAAACGGTTCGACATCGGTCGATTCACTCAAATTCACTTCCACCCTTACAGCAGGTGTTTGATATGGACAACAACGCCAAACCCAATTTTGCTTCGCCCAAATTGGCTTTACTGTGCCTTTCTGTCGCTCTGTGCTGGGTGGGGACGACGGCAACCCAGGCGACGGCGACGGCAAAAGCGATCGCCCAAATTGAAGAACTCGGCAGCGACAAGCGTCAAAACCGACTCGCGGCGGTCAAAGCCCTGAAACAGATGGGTTCTGCGGCGGTTCCCGTGTTGGTGGAAGCCCTCGGAGATGCTGACCCCGCCATCCGGCGCGCCGCGGCCTACGGCTTGGGTTCGATGGGATCGGAGGCGGGGGAAGCCCTGCCGGCCCTGCTGTCGAGCCTCAAAGATGCCGATCCGGCGGTGCGGATGGATGTGGCGGTGGCCCTGAAACAGGTCGGACCGGCTTCCCCGGCGGTTCTGGAGGCTGCGATCGCGGATCTGGCGGGAGCCCTGGACGATGAAAATCCCGCCGTCCGCCAGGGGGCAGCCTTCGGCCTGGGAACCCTGGATCAGGCGGCGGCGGTGGCGGTTCCGCAACTGATCGCCGCCCTCAAAGATGCCGACGAGGAGGTTCGCATCGGCGCCGCCATCGCCCTGCGTCGCGTCGGGGAACCGGCGGTTCCCGCCCTCCGGAAAGCCCTCGAAGACAGGGATATGCAGGTCCGCACCAAAGCCGCCTTCGCCCTCGGAAAAATCGAAGCGGCCCTGATCGCCCCCATGACCCGAGCCCTGGAAAACAGCGATCGCCAGGTGCGGCGGGACGTGGCTAAATCCCTCGAAACCCTCTCTTCACCCCGCATCGCCCAAGGAAACCGCCCGTCTCCGGGGGGATGTGGGCCCATCCGCCCCAATTCTGGCCCGAGTCCGTCCCCCGGCGGCAGTGCTCCCATCCGTCCGAATGGGTTCAGATAAAGTGGGGGATCAATTGATATAGCAATTCTTTAATCATTCTGAAAAATATCAGGCCCCCAAACCCCCAATTCTGGGGGCTTTGAGACGATCGAAATTTCACGAATCATTTCACACTGCTATAGTTGATAATCGATCATTTTCAATTGTCGATTTTCCCGATACCTTTGTATGATTGATACGGGTTTTAAAAGGGCAAATCTTCACTATCAGTCTGGATGTCGGCTGATGGAGTCGGGACAGTTGGCGGCGGCGGAGTCGGAGTATCGGCAAGCGATCGCCATCTGTCCCGATCTTTGTTGGGGTTATTTGGGTTTGGGCGGTCTATTTTTGCTGCAAAATCAACCCGAACGGGCGATCGCAACCTACGAAGAAGCCCTGGAAAAAACGGTCGCTCCGGAACTGTTGGAAGCTTTAGGACTGGCTTGGGTCGCCGCGGGAAATGCTCGCCGGGGATCGTTTTATTTTGCCTCCGCCGCCCACCATCGGGGGGAATATGAAACCGCCCTCCGTCACTATCGAGAATTCCTGCAAAATCAGTTCGAGAATTTGGAGGTTTCCCTCGCCCTCGCCGACTGCTATCAAAAACTGAATCGATACCGAGAGGCGATCGCCATTTATCGAGCTCTGATCGAAACCCTTCCGACGGCGACGGAACCTTACATTCCCCTGATGGCGGCATTGCAAGAAACGGGCAAAATCGAAGAGGCGATCGTGATCGCCGAAACCGCCCTGAAGCAATTTCCAGGTAACATTCCATTGAAGTTTGCCAAACTGCGACTGCTGCCACTTCTCTACAAGAATCCCGAAGAAATTATCGCCTATCGCCGACGGTTTGAACGAGATTTGACGGCTTTAATTGCGAAAACGCCAATTGACGAAACGGAAACCCTGCGAGGGGTCGGGGATGGGACAAACTTTTATTTGCAATATCAGGGAGATGAGACCCTCTTTAAAAACGAACTATCCGAGAAAGAGTTGCAGCGAAAATATGGGGAATTCGTGCATCGGGTGATGGTCGCCCACTATCCCGGCTGGGGACAACCTCCAGTTATTGAAAAACGGGGTAAAATCAGGGTCGGCTACGTCTGTTCGTTCTTGCAGTGGCACACCGTCGGCAATTTATTTTTGGGTTGGGTGAAGGAGTTGGATCGCGATCGCTTCGAGGTTTACTGCTATTATACCGGGCGGGAATGCGATCGCATGACGGAGTTGTATGAATGGTACGCCGACCGCTTTTATCACATCCCCAATGACCTGGAAAAAGTCGCCCAAACCATCCACCGCGATCGCCTGGATATTCTGGTATTTTTAGAACTGGGAATGTGTCCCCAAACCCTGCAACTGGCGGGGCTGCGACTCGCCCCGGTTCAGTGTGCAACCTGGGGACATCCGGTGACGGCGGGATTTCCGACGGTCGATTATTTTATCTCCGCCGAACTTCTCGAACCCCCCGAGGCCCAAAATTATTACGGCGAAAAATTGATCCGGTTGCCGCATTTGGGAATCTCCATTCAACCGCCCCAACTCCCGGAGCTTGAAAGGCGGCGATCGGATTGGAATTTGTGGGAAGATGGGACGATCTATTTATCCTGTCAATCTTTGTTCAAATATTTACCACAATATGATATAATTTATGGTGAAATTGCCCGCATGGTGCCACGATCGCAGTTCGTTTTCATGTCCCACTGGAACTCGGAAATTACCGAACAGTTTCGCGATCGCCTGTATGCAGCATTTCGGCATTTGGGGCTTCGGGGCGAGGATTGCTGCATTTTTTTACCCCGCCTCGAATATTCGGAATATCTGCAACTTCACCGGTTGGTTGATGTCGGTTTGGATACGTTCCAATTTACCGGATTTGCGACGACATTGGACGCGATCGCCTGCGGTTTGCCGATCGTCACCCACGAGGGAAATGTGATGCGTGCTCGCCAGTCGGCGGGGATTTTGCGGCGGTTGGGAATTACGGAAGCGATCGCCAAAACTGAGGCGGAATATGTGGAAATTGCGGTGGAGTTGGGGTTACACTCGGAAAAAAGGGAGGCGATCGCTCGGGAGATCGAAAAAAATCGATCTTGCCTTTACGACGATCGCGACTGTATTCGAGGATTGGAACGGGTTTATACGGAGATCCTCGAACCACTTAAAAACAGATGATCTCCCCCGCCCCATCCCCCCCAGCCCCCATCCCCCCCAGCC
>NZ_JAJENU010000165.1:0-3033 GCF_035615495.1 Lyngbya sp. CCY1209
ATATCCATCCAAGGGGATGGAAGCCTTACCGGGAAGTTATTTCAGGTATTTCAGCCCTATTTCGTTCCCGAACGAATAGCACAACTTCCCCTATCATACCGATTCTCGAAAAAGTGGCAACTCCCGCCCCCGTCTTTCGGGAATCTACCGCCGGACGGATGAAATAAACGATAATATTCCTCGTAGGGATTCATCCGAACCACCAGGCAGGACAGCAAAGGACGACCGTGAACCAGCAATTCTTCGATCGCAAAATTCGCCACCTTTTTTTCATCGCACTGGGTCTGAGTCTGGCTCTTTTTTTGAGCCTCTTTCCGGGTTTTCCCGCCCTCGGCCAGCAGGGGACGATCCCCTCATTCAAGTCGAATACCGCCCCGGTGATCCTCGACGGACGGCGAATTTTTAAGGTCAGCAGTTCGCAAGAATTTCCGGCTCTGGAACGGGCGGAAATGATCGAAAACAAACTCCAGCAGGCGGTGCGATCGCCCGATCCGATCACCGTGACTGTCAGAGATAATAATACCCTGCCGACCATTTGGCTGAATGACGGATATTTGTTGACCGTCACCGAACGGGATTCGGAAACCGGAAACGACGTTTGGGAACAGGCCGACCGTTGGAAACGCGAGATCCAATACGCCGTCAATCGCGCCCAACAAGAACGCAGCCTGCAATTTTTGCAAGTGGCGATCTTGCGGTCGGCACTGATCCTCATTTGTGCGATGTTGACCCACTGGGCGATCGGAAAATTATGGGAAAAATATCTCCGGCGCATTTTGGAGGCTTTCTTACCCTCGGAAAATGACGTTTCCCAAAAACAGCAAAAAAAACAACACCGCAGTGTAGATGTCTTTTTGAACTTGACCCTCTCCAGCGTCCGCCTCGGGCTGTGGTTCGCCGTTTTTATCTACATTGCCAACCAGTTTCCGGTGACGCGACAGTGGAGTTATCAGGTCGGCGGCACCATCGTCACCACCCTGACCTCCGACATTTTCAGCCTCGACAACAACTCCTATTCCATCCCCGACATTTTAGTTTTGCTGCTCCTGCTTTGGGCGCTAATTTTTACTGCGAAAGTGCTGGAAGACGTGCTGCGATCGCGCATTTTGGAAGCCACGGGAATCAGCCGCGGCGCCCAGGAAGTTGTGGCGGTCATCATCCGCTATAGTCTCATCTGTATCGGCAGTTTGGTATTGTTGCAAGTCTGGGGATTGAACCTCAGTTCCCTCACCATTCTCGCCAGCGCCCTGGGCGTCGGGATCGGCTTCGGATTTCAAGATATCGCCAAAAATTTCGGCAGCGGTTTGGTGTTGTTATTTGAGCGTCCCATCCAGGCCGGCGACTTCATCGAAGTGGGAGAATATCAGGGGATCGTCGAACGGGTTGGCGCCCGCAGTACGGTGATAAAAACCCTCGATCAAATTTCTATTATCGTCCCCAATTCCCGCTTTTTAGAAACGGAATTGATCAACTGGGATCACGACAATTCCCTCTCCGGACTGCGACTTCCTGTCGGCATCGCCTACGGTTCGGACGTGGAAAAGGTGAAGGATTCTTTGCTGGACGTTGCGAAGGCTAATCCGGATGTCTTGACGATCCCTTCCCCCCAGGTTTTATTCAAGGGGTTCGGGGACAGTTCTCTCGATTTTGAATTGCGGGTTTGGACCCGCCACCCCGAACGCCAAGTTGTGATTAAAAGTGATTTATATTATGAAATTGAAGCCATGTTGCGAAAGCGAAATATCGAAATTCCGTTCCCGCAACGAGACCTGCACGTTCGCGGCAGTATGCCTCTAGAATTGTCCCCGGAGTTGAAAGCGCTATTGTCGAAATTAATTTCACCTTCTTAGGTGGGAGTCTGGGGGAGACGGCGAAGGCTCTTCGCCTCGACTAAAAATTGATGGAGAAGAAACCCGGTGTCCGAGAAGGACTCGGGTGTCGATCTGAGATTTTTGAGACCCGGTTTCTCAAATCCACCCCATGCCAGCCGATCGCCCCAAAATCGGAACTCGTCACCAAAAAAGCATTTCTTAACGGATCATCTCGCGATCGTATCGTAGACTGAGGGAAGTGCGTCGATGGATGATGAACCGCTCGGAGGTGGAAAGGCCCCGTCGATGCATCTGAAAAAGTTGACCCGTTACGAATCGTTTGGGAGTAAATTTATGCGAGCGTTGAATTTTGTGTTAGTTATTTTAATTGCCCTGGGACTGGTGGTGTTCAGCCTCCAAAATACCCAGCCGGCCACCATTCAGTTGATTTCCGGAGAGGTGGAAGTCGAGGCTCCCCTCGCCGTGGAATTGATCGTGGCGGCGGGTTTCGGAGGGATTCTGGCGTGGCTGTTTATTCTCTGGTCTAGGGTACAGCAATTGTTGGGCGATCGCGCCACCCTCCGCAAAATCCGCGCACAGGAAAAACGCATCCAAGAATTGCAGGACACCCTGCAAAAATATCAGGGACAAACCCTGTCCGAAAAAACCGAAGCCAAAGCCGAATTTGAGGCCAAAACCGAACCCGAAGCCGAAGTGAAAGACGAACCCAAAACCGAACCCGAACCGGAAACCAAAGCGGAATCCGAACCCGAACCCGAAAAAACCGAACCGGCGGAAAAAGCTGAGGAATCCAAAAAGTAGGGTATGAAACAGGGGAAAGCGATCGCCCTCAACCCGACCACCACTCAATCAACTCCGGCAGAATCCGGAGCGATCTGATAGCGAGGCTGCACGACCAGCAGGCGTTCTCGCCTGTCAATGAGGCGGGCGATCGCTTCCCACTGCCCGTCTCGGAAGGTGGCGGCGGGGTCGTCCAGGGCGGTTTTTAAAAAAGATAAGGCTTCATGTTTTAAGGGTTCCATTGTCAGTTCCGCTGTGGCACACTACGGCATTGATCGCTATTTTAAACTAAAAAATCGCGCCGGATCGTGATCGCCCTTTCCGGGATCGCTACAATATATATCAATGTGCGATTCGTTCGGGAGTGAAATAAGGCTGAAATGCCTGAAATAACCTCCTGGTAAGGCTTCCATCCCCTTGG
>NZ_JAJENU010000166.1:0-11594 GCF_035615495.1 Lyngbya sp. CCY1209
ATTTTGGTGTCGCTACAGTTGTGCGATCGTACCCTTGCACCATCGGGACGATTGTCGGAACTTGGGGCTATTTCGACTCACCGCAGTGGCGTCCCGCTCGAAAATTATGCGAAAATCTTAATTTTTATTTAAAATCGAGGGGCTTTTCCGTTTTTTTTGCTATGAATGTTATAATTATGTTTCTCCTGAAAAATAAACAGCCGGTTTAATGCAATCAACAAGTTCAAAAGTTACTTTTGGAAAAAGTATCGGGTTTCGCAAAGAACTGAATCGCCGCGTCGAGGCCTATTTTGAGGCGGAGAATATTTCTCCCCGCGACAATCCGGCGATGTATTTGAAGACGGCAATTATTGTTGTTTGGGTGGTTTCTGCCTGGACATTTGTCATTTTCGGGCCGGATGTGACCTGGATGAAGTTGGCGGGTTGCATCGTTTTGGGGTTGGGGGTTTCGGCCGTCGGCTTCAATATCAGCCACGACGGCAACCACGGCGGTTATTCCAAATACGGGTGGGTGAATTATCTGTGCGGGTTGACCCACGATGCGATCGGGGTTTCGAGTTATTTGTGGAAATTTCGCCACAATGTTCTCCACCATACCTACACGAATATTTTGGGGCATGACGTCGAAATTCACGGTGACGAACTGGTGCGGATGTGTCCGAGTATGGAACACCGCTGGTATCATCGTTACCAACATTTTTTCATCTGGTTTATTTATCCGTTTATCCCCTACTATTGGTCGATCGCGGACGTGCAAACCATGCTGTTCAAGCGGCAATACCACGACCACGCTATCCCCAAACCCAGTTGGGTTGACATCGCCACTTTATTGGCGTTCAAAGCTTTCGGAGTCGCGGTGTTTTTACTGATTCCGATCGCCGTCGGTTATTCCCCCTTGGAAGCCGTGGCGGGTGCGACCATCGTCTACATGACCCACGGACTCGTTGCCTGCGTCATTTTCATGTTGGCCCACGTCATCGAGCCGGCCGAATTTTTCGACGTGAATCACTTGAATATCGAGGACGAATGGGCGATCGCTCAGGTTAAAACGACCGTCGATTTCGCCCCCAAAAACCCCATCATCACTTGGTATGTCGGGGGGTTAAACTACCAAGCCATCCACCACCTATTTCCCCAAGTCTGCCACATCCACTATCCCAAAATCGCCCCCATCGTGGCGGAAGTGTGCGAGGAATTCGGCGTCAAATATGCGGTTCACGAGACATTTTTCGGCGCCCTGGCCGCCAACTATCGCTGGCTGAAGAAAATGTCCGTCGCTCCCCGATCTGAAGCGATCGAACAGTTGACCGCTTAATCCTGTGGTGCATCTAAAATTCGGGGCGCAAGCCTTGCGCCCCTACCTTGCTGCGATACGATCGAATCCCCCGCCGTAGCCCCGATCAAAAGTTGGTTTGAGTCGATTTCGGTGTCGCCAAAGTCGTGCGATCGCTGGGACAGGATTATGGTAAATTTGCAGAGAAAAGAGCGAACAGGTAGCGTAGAGTCGCCCACTCAGGCCAGGCTTCAGGATCGTAATGTCCCCCAAACCGACCGATCTTTCACCCAAGCTGCCCATAGGAGGGATGACGATGCCCCAATTTCCGTTGCGCTTCATCGCTGGAGCCTTGATGGCCGGATCGATGGTGATGAGCTGTGCTGCAACTGATTCGGAGCCCGCCACCTCTGCACCCGATGACACGGCAGTGGCGGCTTCACAGGAAACAACGGTCGAAGATGCCGCGCCAACTGAGCCCGCGATCGCCCGATCCCCCAACGAACTGTCGCCCACCATTGTGACGGAAGGGCTGGA
Source organism: Lyngbya sp. CCY1209 (assembly GCF_035615495.1). Taxonomy (GTDB): domain Bacteria; phylum Cyanobacteriota; class Cyanobacteriia; order Cyanobacteriales; family Microcoleaceae; genus Limnospira. Next base: position 1,811 of record NZ_JAJENU010000166.1, read on the forward strand.
GCATCCCTGGGGCATGGCATGGCTACCGGACGGCACCATCATGATTACTGAGCGACCGGGGCGCGTGCGACTGCTGCGAGACGGCACCCTCGACCCCAACCCGATTCCAGGCGTCCCCGATGTGTTCAATCAAAATCAGGGCGGCCTGATGGATATCGCCCTACATCCGCAGTTTGGGGAAAATCAATGGGTCTATTTCACCTATTCCGAAGGGACGGCATCAGCCAATCAGACGCAGGTGGCGCGAGCCCGCTTTGACGGCACTCAATTCTCTGACTGGACGGTCATTTTTAGTGTGAATCGTGCCAAGTCGGGGGGCCAGCATTTTGGCTCTCGCATCACTTGGCTACCCGACGACACGATGCTGGTTTCCATCGGCGATGGCGGCAATCCGCCCATTGAGCTAGAGGGTGAGTTGATTCGCAATCAGGCGCAGGAATTGGGGAGTCATCTGGGCAAGGTTGTCCGCCTCAATGACGATGGTTCGGTGCCGGCAGACAATCCCTTTGTCGATACGGCGGGGGCGGAACCTGCCGTGTGGAGCTACGGTCATCGCAACATCCAGGGGCTCACGGTCGATCCCGACACGGGGCAGGCGTGGGCAACAGAGCACGGATCGCGGGGGGGCGATGAGTTTAATCGCCTGCAACCGGGCGAAAATTATGGCTGGCCGGTCGTTACCCACAGTCGCGAATACTCGGGCGGGGAGATCTCGTCAGAGCGATCGCGCCCCGGCATGGTCGATCCCCTAGTGGTATGGACGCCCGCGATCGCCCCATCGGGATTGCTCGTCTATCGGGGCGATCGCTTTCCCCAATGGCAGGGCGACCTGTTTGCGGGCGGGCTCGTCTCCCAGGATGTGCGCTATCTTGATGTGGATGAGTCGGGCGCAGTGGTCAACGAAATCCCCATTGCCATCGGGCAACGGGTGCGGGATGTGCGCGAAGGCCCCGACGGACTGATTTATGTGCTAACGGATGAGCCTAACGGGCGTCTGGTACGGCTAGAGCCGGGATGATGTGGCGACATCTGTAATTCAACTGCTGAGGTGGGTTACGGCGGATTTATAGCAATAGTAGGGTGGGTTAGGCGCGGCCGTAATTTTTCGGAAAAACCCACAACTTTCCATCCGCGCCGTAACCCACCATCAAAATTAAAAATTAAAAATTCAAGATTTTATAGGTGGGGTGACAACAGTAAAATAGTGCTGCGACACACCTTAAACGGTGGGTTACGGCGGATTTCTAGATGGTTGTCACAGCATGGATTTCAGCCGCCTAACCCACCCTACCTTAAAGCATTATTTTAGCCATGTCGGTCTACTACTGGATGATAGAATGGGAATAAATTCCCGGTTTTGCGTCTATGCGTCAATGCCTGAACCCGGACTGCCTCCGATCCAACCCCGACAATTCCCAATATTGTCAGAAGTGCGGTGGCAAATTACTCCTGCGAGAAAGATATTATCCCCAGTCAATTTTAGGTCAAGGCGGTTTCGGTCGCACCTTTCTGGCGATCGACGAAGATAAACCCTCGAAACCGTTTTGCGTCATCAAACAGTTTTTGCCCCAGGCACAAGGGACGGACAATATTGAAAAAGCGTCCCAGCTATTTTACCAAGAAGCGGAATGTTTGGAGGACTTGGGAAAACATCCGCAAATCCCGGAGTTGTTCGCTTATTTTATTTCGGATAATCGGCAATATTTAGTCCAAGAATTTATTCCCGGAGAGACGCTAGAATCCGAATTAGATCGACATGGCGTTTTCTCCGAACGGCAGATTCGAGAATTATTGTCAGATTTATTAAAAATTTTGCAATTCGTCCACGCTAAAAATGTCATTCATCGGGATATCAAACCCGATAATATCATTCGTCGTAGCGCCGATCAAAAATTAGTTTTGGTCGATTTTGGTGTCGCCAAAGTCGTGCGATCGCACCGTACAAAATTCGGGACATTGATCGGAACTCCGGGCTATTGCGCCCCCGAACAAGCGATGGGACAACCGCAATTGAACAGCGATCTTTATAGCTTGGGGGTGACGTGTTTGCACTTGCTAACTCGGGCGATTCCGTCGGATTTTCCCGATTCCGAAGAAGGATGGATTTGGCAAAATTTTTTACAAGGCAATTCGGTCGATCGCGAGTTGGAAAAGATTTTGGATCGGTTGGTAGAACGGGATTTCGGCAAACGCTACCAGTCCGCAACAGAAGTTTTGGACGATTTGGAACCCGTCACCCCCCGCCGCTATCAACGCTTGGAGAATCTGTTGGCGATCGCAAAATGGCGAGAAGCGGACGAAGAAACCACCCGGCTGATGCTGCAAGTGGCGGGACGAAAAAACGAAAGATGGTTGAGGGTAAAAGATATCGAAAATTTTCCCTGTCAGGATCTGCGAGTGATCGATCGCCTTTGGGTGAAATATAGCGGGGGACGCTTCGGCTTTTCGGTACAGAAGCAAATTTATCAAAGTCTGGGAGGCGCGAAAAATTATAATGAGAAGATCTGGGAATCCTTCGGCGAAGCCGTGGGATGGAAAGTGAAAGATCAATGGATCAAGTACAAACGCTTGACATTCGACTCCACCGCCAAAGAGGGACACTTACCGTATGGTATCCCCGGAGAGACGTATGGAATTTTATGGTTGGTCGATCGCCGATGGGTTTGGGGACCCGACTTTTTCGCTTTGATATCAAGACTTGCAGAATGTAATTGACTCCCTCCTTCTTCTCTCCGTGTCCTCTGTGCCTCTGTGGTTAATCAAAAAATTGAGGGCACCAAACCCGGTGCCCCCAATTACGATCGCCTATTCCGTCTTCTTCTTCCGCGTACTCGTCTTCCGAGTCGTGGACTTCTTCGTTGTCGAACTACTGCGAGATTTCGATTTCGTCGATTTCGATTTCGTCGATTTCGATTTCGACTTAGAACTCGCCTTCGCCGCCAACCATTCCAACGCCTCCTCCAACGTCACATTTTCCATCGGTTTATCCTTGGGAATAGAGGCATTAGTGCGGCCGTGTTTCACATAAAGACCGTAGGGGCCGTTGTAGATATTGACGGGTTCCTTATCCTCCGGATGTTCCCCCAATTCCCGCAGGGGTGTCGCCGCCTTTTTGGAACCCCGGCGGCCCGGTTTCGGTTGGGCCAGGAGTTCCAGGGCGCGATCGCACGAAATCGTCAACACATCATCCGGTGCCTTAATCGACCGATAATCCTTGCCCTCCTTCGCCTCGTGGACCACATAGGGGCCATAACGACCGATCGCCGCCTTAATTTTCGCCCCCGTCTCCGGATGCAGCCCCAACACCCGCGGCAGGGACAACAGCCTCACCGCCATGTCCATCGTCACCGCATCCTTCTCCACCCCTTTCGGCAAAGACACCCGCTTCGGCTTCTTATTGGCTTCCGACTCTTCCCCCAACTGGACATAGGGGCCGTAGGGGCCGATGAGCACGTAGATGGCCTCCCCCGTCTCCGGGTGCAACCCCAGCTTTTCCGGGCCCTCCGTCTTCTGTCCGATCAACTCCTGAATCAACTCCGGCGTCAGGTCGGCGGGGGTCAGGTCTTGGGGAATGGAAGCCGTGACGGTTTCCTCGCCCTTCTGAGCCTCGACGTAGGGGCCGAACTTGCCGATACAGAGGCGGTAGGTCATGCCATCGGACCCTTCCCCCAAATTCTCCAACTCGACAGTCCGGGCTTCCTTGCTGTCGATCTGGCTTTCCTGTTCCTTGACCTGGTGTTCGAGTCCCGTATCGCCGGAGTAAAAATCCCGCAGGTAGGGCAGCCAGTCCGCCTGTCCGGTGGCGATCTCGTCCAGGGTATTTTCCATGCGGGCCGTGAACCGGAGATCCACCAAATCCGGGAAATATTTTTCCAGCAGGGTGCTGACGGCGAAGGCGGTGAACGTCGGGACCAGGGCGTTGCCCTTTTGCTGGACGTAGCCGCGATCGATAATCGTGCCGATGACGCTGGCGTAGGTACTCGGGCGCCCGATGCCCTCGCTTTCCAGGGTTTTCACCAGAGACGCCTCGGTAAACCGGGCGGGGGGTTGGGTTTCGTGTCCGATCGCCTCGATTTCCTTGCAATTCGGGCGATCGCCCACTTTCAACGGCGGCAGCGGCACCTCCTGATTTTCCAAAGCCGCATCGGGATCGTCGGACCCCTCGACGTAGGCCCGCAAAAAGCCGGGGAAGTCGATCCGCTTCCCGGACGCCCGGAACCCGGCCTCTTCCACCTGCAAATCCACGGAAATGTTGGTTTGGCGGGAGTCGGCCATCTGGCAGGCGACGGTCCGCTTCCAAATCAGATCGTAGAGTTTCAGGTCGTTGCCGCCGAGATTCGTCTCCCGGGGGGTGCGGAAATAATGTCCGGCGGGGCGGATGGCTTCGTGGGCCTCCTGGGCGCCCTTGCTTTTGGTGGTGTACTGGCGGGGTTTGGGGCTGAGGTACTCTTTGCCGTATTTGCTCTCAACGCAGGCTCTCGCCGCCGCGATCGCCTGTTCGGACAGGTGCACGGAGTCCGTCCTCATGTAGGTGATGAAACCGCGCTCGTAGAGCCCCTGAGCCACCTGCATGGTCTGGCGGGCGCTCAGTCGCAGTTTGCGGTTGGCTTCCTGTTGCAGAGTGGAGGTGGTGAACGGCGGCGCCGGTTTCCGGGTCGAGGATCGCTCTTCGATATTGGTGACGGACCAGGGTTTGCCCGCCAGTTTATCCTTCAGGGCCTCCGCCTGGGCTTCGTCGAGCAAAACGACATTGCGCCCCTCGGCGATGCGGCCCGTGGTTTCGTCGAAATCGCTGCCGGTGGCGACCCGCACGCCGTTGACAGTGATCAATTTGGCGTCAAAGTCGGTTTTCGCCTGTTCCAGCAGGGCTTTCAAATCCCAGTATCCCCCCTGGCGGAAGGCGCGGCGTTCCCGCTCCCGGTTCACCAGCAGGCGGACGGCGACGGACTGCACCCGGCCCGCCGACAGACCCCGGGAGATTTTTTTCCACAGCAGGGGCGAGAGGGTGTACCCGTAGAGGCGATCGAGGATGCGGCGGGTTTCCTGGGCGTGGACCAGTTGTTCGTCCACGTCCCGGCAGTCTCGGAGGGCTGCGAGGATGGCCTCTTCGGTGATTTCGTGGAAGACCATCCGCCGGGTCGGGATTTGGGGGTTGAGCACCTGCAACAGGTGCCAGCTAATGCTTTCCCCCTCCCGGTCTTCGTCGGTGGCTAGAATCAGCTCCTGAGCCTGTTTGAGGGCTTTTTTCAGTTCTTTGACGGTTTTTTGCTTGTCTTTGGGGACGACGTAGATCGGCTCGAAATCCCCTTCGACGTTGACACCGAGTTGCGCCCACTTTTGTCCTTTGAATTCTTCTGGGATTTCGTCGGCGGAGGGGGGCAAATCGCGCACGTGACCCATCGAGGCTTCCACCTGATAGTCATTGGGCAAGAAATTGCGGATGGTGCGGGCTTTCGTGGGAGATTCAACGATCACTAAGGTTGACATGGCAGCTTTCTGGGATAGCAGCGAATTGGGATCTGTGTTTGGAGGGTTTGGCGGGTTTAATCGATAGCCCGACCCCGATCCCTCCGGATGGGGGGACTAGCCATCGGTGAGGAGAGACGACGATTCCATGGCTCGGCTCCAAAACATCACTTAATTTCAAAACTATCTCACTTTTTCAATATCTGCCAAAGTTCACCTTATATTTGTGGGGAGTCGGGAGTCGGGAGTCGGGAGTCGGGAATGGGGAGATGGGGGGCAGGGGAGGCAGAGGGGGCAGAGGGGGCAGGGGAGGCAGAGGGGGCAGGGGAGGCAGAGGGGGCAGAGGGGGCAGAGGGGGCAGAGGGGGCAAGTTGATATCAGATCTCTACAAACTCCCCAATCATCTGAAGATGATTTTTGCTTGTAGGGGCGCAAGGCTTGCGCCCTCGGGAATTGATTCCCAAGCGGTTTGGGTGTTCCACCCGTTTCTCTTCCTCTGCTTCCTCTGCTTCCTCCGCTCCCTCCGCTTCCTCCGCTTCCTCCGCTCCCTCCGCTTCCTCGGCCCCCACACCCCAATTTACCGTTTCGGTCCGAAGCCGACGGTTCCGGCGTAGATGGCGCGATCGCCCAATTCGTCTTCAATTCGCAATAAGCGGTTATATTTGGCGATCCGCTCGCTGCGGGACAGGGAACCGGTCTTGATCTGGCCGGCGACGGTGGCCACGGCGAGATCCGCGATCGTTGTATCTTCCGTTTCCCCGGACCGGTGGCTGATAACGGAGGTGTAGCCGTTCCGCATCGCCAGATTGACGGTTTCCATCGTTTCGGTCAAAGACCCGATCTGGTTGAGTTTGATCAAAATGGAGTTCGCCACTCCGCTTTCGATGCCTTTTTTGAGGCGGATGGGGTTGGTGACGAACAAATCGTCGCCCACCAGTTGCACTGTAGAACCCAATTTATCGGTCAGCGGCTTCCAGTTGCCCCAATCTTCCTCCTGCAGGCCGTCCTCGATGGATAAAATCGGATACTGGCCGCACAGGTCACTCAAATAGTTGATCAGGTCATCCGGCGTCTGGGGCTTGCCGTCGTAGACGTAGCTGCCATCTTTGTAAAATTCGCTCGACGCCACGTCCAGGGCGAAGGCGACCTGATCTCCGGGTTTGTAGCCGGCCATTTCGATCGCCTGTATTAAAATCTCCAGGGCTTCTTTGTTCGAGCCCAGGTTGGGGGCATATCCGCCCTCGTCCCCGACTCCCCCCAGCAGTCCCTTTTCTTTCAGGACGTTACTCAGGGAGACGAATACTTCCGCACCCCAGCGCAGGGCCTCTTTGAAACTGGACGCGCCGATGGGGACGATCATAAATTCTTGGAAGTCCACGTTGTTGGCTGCGTGGGCGCCCCCGTTGATGACGTTCATCATCGGGACGGGGAGGAGGTTAGCCGCGGTGCCCCCCAGATAGCGATAAAGCGGCAAGCCGACACTGGCGGCGGCGGCTTTGGCGGTGGCGAGGGAGACGCCCAGGATGGCGTTGGCGCCGAGGTTACTCTTGTTGTCGCTGCCGTCGAGTTCGATCATTTTGGCATCGATCGCACCCTGTTCGAGGGCGTCCATGCCGCACAGGGCCGGCGCCAGGGTTTCGTGGGTGTTTTTGACGGCGGTGAGGACGCCTTTTCCGCCATAGCGACTTTTGTCGTCGTCCCGCAGTTCGCAGGCTTCAAATGTCCCGGTGGAGGCGCCGCTGGGCACTTGGGCCAGACCCATCGCACCGTCGGCGAGGTAGACTTCCGCTTCCAGGGTGGGGCGGCCGCGAGAGTCGAGGATTTCTCTGGCTTTGATTGCTGTGATGTCGGTTCCTGGCATATCTTTCCTCACGTTAACGAGTCTTAATTTAAAACTAAACGGGCGAAGTTGTGGAGCTTCGCCCGCTTTTTACAGACACCATGACCGAGTTTTAGAATAAGCCATTTTGACAATTTCGGATTCGGTGTTAACGATATCTACGGATTTCCCCCCCGCAGGCGATCGCGAAAAAATTCCAAAATTCGCTCGAAGGCTTGCCGGGTGGGGTGTCCGGGGCGATCGCAGTAGTGGACCGTGAGGGTGGCGTGGGCCGATTGCGGGATATTGTGGGGATTTCCTGACGAAGAGTCGATTTCGATGGTTTCCACCCCCTCCCCGAATTCTTCTCGCAGCCTGACAAACCGTTCGGCGGGACAGGTTCCGTCCTCGGAAAACCGCAGGGCAAGAATCCGTTCGCCGCGATCGATTTTTTCCTTAATTTTCGCCCGCTGGGTGTCGGAAATTCCCAGATCTCGCTTATGTTCTTTGCTAATGGGAAAGGGCAGGGAGGGCTGGCAGGCGACGGGGGCGATCGCCGTTTCGTCCGCCATCAGGGAGAGTACGAATCCCCCCGTCAGGCACATTCCGATCGCCCCCACGCCGGAACCGCCGCAGCGTTTTTTGACCTCCCCGCAGAGCGATCGGAGCCAGTCGGTAATCGGGCTCGATTCCCCTTTTGCGAAGCAGGAAAATTCCCGACTCAGGCACACTTTCGCCGCGTAACCCAACGTCTTCGGAATCGAGAAAGGTTGATTCGCCTCCCCCAACAGCAGGGGCATGAAAACGGTAAATCCTGCCGCCGCGATGCGGTTTCCCAGATCCACACATTCGGGGATCATCCCCGGCAATTCGTGCATCAAAATCACCCCCGAACCGGACCCCCGAAAATAGACGGGGCGGGTGTCGCCGTCGGCGGTAAAATCAAATACAGAAAATCCGTCAATTGGTTTCATTTTTTGGGTGCTATGAGAAGATGTTAAAACAGTCCGAAATTTTAACCACTCCAGGCACGGAGGAACGCAGAGGGAGAATTTGTCCAAACCCCAATGTGTACGGCATATTGTCTCGCCCCCAAACCCCCAATTCTGGGGGCTTTGATCGTCTCGCCCCCAAACCCCCAATTCTGGGGGCTTTGAATGGGTGAGAGATGGGCGAATCATTTGATCCGACGATCGACCGAGTGATTTCATTTCCCTAGCCACTCTATATTAACTTAATGATGCTCAAAAATATCCTTAAAATGCATCAAATCCAACGTGACAATCGTGGGCAAACACCGGAAACAGTCCAGGGCCAAATCGAGGCGTTCTTCCCGTTCCAACATCCCCATCAACTTTTGCCGCGCACTCAGCAGGTGCCGCACGTCATTGGCGGCGTAATTCAGTTGGCTTTCCGACAAATTCGCTGCATTGCCCCAGTCGGAACTTTGGGAGGATTTATCCAGTTCCACCCCTTCGAGTTCCGCGACCATATCTTTCAACCCGTGTTTGCCGGTGTAAGTCCTCGCCAATTTGCTGGCAATTTTAGTACAAAATACGGGATCGACGTGAATCCCCAGATGGTAGCGGAGGGCCCCCAAATCGAAGCGGGCAAAGTGAAAAACTTTCGTGATTTGGCTATTTTCTAACAGGGCTTTTAAATTCGGAGCCTCCCGCTGCCCCCGTTCGACGCGGATGGCGGAAACCCGACCCTTCGGGTCGCAAATTTGCACCAGACACAGGCGATCGCGCCACGGCAACAACCCCATCGTTTCCGTATCGACAGCCAGGGCATCAGCCGTCAAATAGTCGGACAGCAGTTCGTCGGAAAGGTCGCGATCGCACACCTGAAAATCGGTCATCATTAACCCCATCGGAGACAAACAATTCGGGAAAATTATACCATACAAAGTCACGGCTGACAATTCCCCGGGTGGGTATCGGGTGAGAATGAGAAAGCGGGTTTCTTGTCACCCTGCTTTCTCGCCCCAATAACACCCGCTGGGAAATCAATTTCCCAGCTAATAGCAAAAATCCTATCAAGAGGATTAGAACAAAATTAGAACGAGCAGATCGGAGTCACTGATTCCCATCAAATCCGGATAATCAGTTATCCGAACGGACTCATTTTTTGAGTTGCAAAATCTCCCCAATCATCTTTAGATAATTTCGGCTATTATAGCGCTGTGCGCGGGAGTCGAGAATCGAGAGTCGGGAGTCAGGAAAACTCAAAGCCCCTCTGAATCGAGGTTTTGAAGTTTTTTGGATCTCCTCGATTTGTCAACACACGAGCGCGATACTTGCGATCACTTGGGAATTAATTCCCAAGACGAAAGCGGGTATTTAACCGGATGCGATATTAGGTAGAAACTTACGGCCCCAGTGATAGCGTTTCTCCAGCTTAGGTTTCGGCTGATACTTTATCTTGTCCCCCCCTTATCAAGGGGGGCTAGGGGGGATCGAATTACAAATTAGGAGAAACCATGTCCCAATTCACCTC
>NZ_JAJENU010000167.1:0-214 GCF_035615495.1 Lyngbya sp. CCY1209
AATCAGAAATACCGATTAGGGATTGAAACTGGAATCGCGGATAGCGGTGAAGCACCGGAAACTTGATATAATGTCGGATTCAGTTGTTTGAGCCGCACGAATTCCCCAATCATCTTTAGATGATTTATGCTATTAGCTTGGGAATTGATTCCCAAGCGGTTTGGAGATTCAACCGGATTGGATAGAATCAGAAATACCGATTAGGGATTGAAAC
>NZ_JAJENU010000168.1:0-3381 GCF_035615495.1 Lyngbya sp. CCY1209
ATCAGTAGAGCAATTCAGGGAGGCACTTATTATGCAAGAGTCTATCCTGCCTTCTCTTCTGGCAATACCAACTACGATTTAACTATCTCTGTGGAGTAGGTTGGGTTGAGGCAACGAAACCCAACACCACCATCTTTAACTGATGTTGGGTTTCATTGTGTTTTATTCAACCCATGTTAAAAACAATGACTTTAAGGACAAAAATTTGTCCCATACCAGATGGTACAATTTGAGCCATGTCTCCTCCTGAAAAAAAACCAAACTACATAACATATCTTCTGGATGCCTATAAATCCAAAGATTGGGGAATTTTATTATTCAACTTTTTGATTGCCAGCTTAAGCCTTTATGGTGTGTTCTCCATAATAATGGCTCTAAGTGTAAATTTTCCCAAAGAAACTGCATCACTGTCATCTCAAACAGAGTTAGAAGGATCGCCTCCTACCCCTGAAACTCAAGAATCAGAAGCAGCGACAGAAAAACCTTCTGTCAATCCATTCTCTGAAGTTCGCTTTCCTATGGCAAGCTGTGGCAATCCCCTCCCCAAATCTGACAAAGATTATCCGATTAACTTTTATCCTGTTTTTATAGACCATAGCGAAGCAAATCTGGAGAAAATTAAATCTGAATTTTGTCGGGACTCTTTCCCCAAACGCAGGGAGAGTGATCAATTATTCATTCAAGTCTCTTCATTTACAGATCGTGCCAAAGCTCAAGACTTTGCTGACTTTCTGGCTGAAACCTTCGGTTCTGCTGAAGTCGGCCAAGCCACAGTTGTTGCCACCAATCCCAATTCCACTTCAGCTAAAAACTCTCCCAGTCCATCACCCACACCACAACCTCGTCAAGCGAGACGTTCTCCCCCTTCCAGAGAGGGATTTTCCGAAGTAACCCTAAATTGTAATAGTAAAAACCGCGATACAAGGGTTTTTAAAAAGTTAGAAATTGGTTGCCATAAAAAGGATCAATACAGGGATATTGAACTACAATTTGACAATTACGGTCGAGACTGGTATGAAATCATAACTGATAAAGGAAAAGTCTCGAATGATAATTTAGGGACATCTTCGGTTCGTGGCAAAGCGTACATCTTGATTGCGTCTGGAGGGTCGGTTTCTGAAGATTTATCTGAACGACAAGCTATTCAAGTTGAATTAAGAGCTAGACAAATAACCAACAATCAGGTTTTAAGAACTATAACCATTCGGTGTAGTGATTCCCCTTTAAAAGTCTGGGGAATTCATCTGCGACCAAGATGTTCTGAGGCGGGAACAAATATTGAATTTACGGGTCGGCAAGTTCCTGCTAGTATCAATATGGATTTCGGAGGAGACGCACCAATTTTATTCAATCCAGAAACAACACTTTTTGGCAATAGTGGGTATGTCAGATCCTCTTCAGATAGAATGCGGCTAACTTTTTCTGCTTACTGATGCGGGCTCCAACTGACCTTGAGTGTTTGATTGACTATCAAAAAGTGATAGTGATTGTTGTTCAAGGTGTTTAAAATGCGTTCATTTATTTTATTGGGCATCCTCACAACATTAAGGTTCACGCTTCTAACGGCTGAAGCCAATCCTAATTGGGTAACGGTTCGCTGCACTTTCAACAGTGAAAAGAGACGCTTAGTTGATTCCTGTCAAGTTAACCAAATTGTCGATAATTCGGGTCGCTGGATACAGTCTCAACTGAGGTGGAGTGATGGTGTGGTGACAGAAATCGAAGTGCTGACCATCAATCGAGAACCAGGCGATCGCGTTTCTTCTCGATTTGGTTTAGCCAAAATTGATGGTGAACCTAGCCAATATAAAACTTTGAGCGATGGTGGAATCTGTTTTGTCATTGAAAGCAACCAAAACAGCATTTGCTATCGTTAGTAGCCAAAAACTCGAGTGTGTTATAGGGGTAAAACTCACGCCATTGCTAAATACCGCTATCCCCCGAAATGCAACATCATCACTATCTGATACCTATTAGATAAATTTGTTTTGGGTTTCGTTCCTCACTCCGTTTCCTCTAAGGTTTTGAGGTCTTCCTGAAACTCAGCAACATCATAATGAACGCAAATGCAGCGCTCAGAAATCAGTTGTTGAAACTGCATCCGATGCAGCCCCAATAACTCACTGGCTTTTCCCAAACTAATTTTATCTTGCTGAAACAACATCAGCACAATTTCCAACAATAGCTCATTTTCGGAAAGGCCACTCGCTTTTACTAGGTCATCGGCAATCACTAAACTCATGGGGAACTCTCCTTGGGTGAAATCTCCTGCTTAAATCTTAGCAGCCGGGGGAGCGATCGCCCTCCAATTGCGGATGCCATATCCCCTACACTCAGAAACCGGGCTTCTACCGGAATTTCTGCATTATCACAGAGATTTTTCCATAAACCCGGTTTCTCAGGTACAATTACCATCAATCAAAACCCTCGTAGATTAGTATGATAAAATTAATCAGTTGAAGCCTTGTTAGGAAAGTTAAAGCTATGCCCACTAAACAACCTCGCTACAGTAAAGAGGAATTCGCTCGTCTTGGGGATGAAATTTATGAATTTAATGTTCGCCCACAAGTAGAGGCAGGTAATGAGGGCAAGATTGTGGCGATTGATTTAGAAACTGGAGATTTTGAAGTCGATGCTAGTGAAATTGCCGCCTGCGATCGCCTTGAAGCCACTCACCCTGATGCTCAAATCTGGATTGTGCGAATCGGTTCGGGCTATGTCCGTCGCTTCGGCGGACAAAGCAAGAGAATTTGATGATTACTGGAATCGTTAATAGAGATTTTGAACCGATTATTCCCCTGTCAGTCTATGGCGCTGATGGCTAAATTTACACACAAAATGCGATTGTGGATACAGGTTTTAATGGTTGGCTGTCATTACCTCCGAATTTAATTGCTCAGTTGAATCTGAGATGGAAAAGGAGAGGAAGAGCCATTCTCGGGGATGGGAGTGAATGTGTCTTCAACATCTATGAAGCCCTGTTAGTTTGGGATGGAGAGCTTCTCACCATTCCAGTCGATGAAGCTGATTCGGAACCCCTTGTAGGGATGTCCCTGATGAATGGCTATCAGTTAGTGGTGCAAGTTTTTCCGGGCGGTCTGGTTGAAATCAGCAAATTAACCCCAGTCTAATACCCATTTAAAATAAACTCAGGGGAGATTAGTCTATGTGGAAAGAATCTTAGCCGCCGGGGGAGCGACCATCGCAAAGCGTTGCGCCGGATCGCCTGAAACTCAGAAACCGGGTTTCTATCAGAGTTTCTGCATCCTCACCCAGATTGAACTAGAAACCCGGTTTCTTATCAGCAATCCATCACTCTCGATGGTGCGTGATTCTCAGCCGAGAGATGCGGGTTTTTACCATTATTGATAAGAGGGTCAC
>NZ_JAJENU010000169.1:0-1188 GCF_035615495.1 Lyngbya sp. CCY1209
GTGAAACGCTGAAACGGCGAAGATACTTGGCGGGTAGCCGCCTGGGAAAATAGCAAGGTGCCAGGATAATTATAAACGAGGGCTTCCTTCCAGTGGTAAACCGGGGGAAGCTTTCGTTTTTTAGACCCCTTGGCAGCCCTCACCCCCGACCCCTCTCCCAATCTTGGGCGAGGGGGGAAATATATAAACGGTTGAACTTAAAAAACCACAGAGGCACAGAGGACACGGAGGATTATTCCGTCAAAATAACCCGATTTTGCCATAGAATAAAATCAGATATCAGCAACCATCCCGAATCATGAGCCAGTGCCTCAACCCCGACTGTCTCCACGGCAACCCCGACGGTTCCCAATTTTGCCAGAAATGCGGCGGCAAACTGCGACTCCTCGAACGCTATCGGGCAAAACGGATACTCGGACAGGGCGGCTTCGGACGCACTTTCCTCGCCGTCGATGACTGCAAACCCTCCAAACCCCCCTGCGTCATCAAGCAACTTCTCCCCCAGGCGCAGGGAACCGCTACACTACAAAAAGCCACCGAACTTTTCGACCAGGAGGCGCGGCGTCTGGAAGAACTGGGCAAACATCCCCAAATCCCCGAACTTTTGGCGTATTTCACCGCCGATAACCGGCAATATTTGGTGCAAGAATTTATCGACGGGGACACCCTGCAACAAGAATTGGAAAATCATGGCGCGTTCACCGAAAAGCAAATCCGGTCACTGTTAGAAGATTTGTTGACGGTTTTGGATTTTGTCCACAGTCAAAAAGTCATTCACCGGGACATCAAACCGGAAAATATCATCAGACGAAAAAGCGATCAAAAATTAGTCATCGTCGATTTCGGTGCCGCCAAACAGGTGCCGCGCACGTCCCTCAGCGTCACCGGAACGATTATCGGTTCGGCTGAATACTGCGCCCCGGAACAGGCGATGGGAAAACCCAAATATATCAGCGATTTATATAGTTTGGGTGTGACCTGTTTGCACTTGTTAACCCAGATGAATCCTTTTGATTTGTATGATGCGATGGAGGTGGAATGGGTCTGGCGAGATTATTTGAATGGAAATTGGGTCAGTGACTCATTCGGCAAAATTTTAGATCGTTTGGTGGAAACCAAACCCAAAAGTCGCTATCAGTCCGTCGCGGAAGTTTTGGCAGATTTACAACCTTCGTCGGGTACAGTTCC
>NZ_JAJENU010000170.1:0-222 GCF_035615495.1 Lyngbya sp. CCY1209
CCAAGATAACCAAGGCAAGAAAACAGCCGGAGTGGATGGAGTGATAGCGATATCCCCGAAACAAAGGTTCACCCTTGGTGAGGAAATCAAAGGAAACTTCAAAGCTAAACCACTACGGAGAGTCTGGATACCAAAACCCGGACGCGATGAAAAACGCCCTCTGGGAATCCCGACGATTCGAGATAGAGCCAAGCAAGCCTTGGTCAAGATGGCAATGGAACC
>NZ_JAJENU010000171.1:0-17872 GCF_035615495.1 Lyngbya sp. CCY1209
GACTGAAGTCGCCGTTCGCTTTTCATCCGTGCTTTAAAAAGACACGGCTTTCAAGCTCTCGTCCTTTTCTCGTAAATTTTGAATTTTTAAATCTTAATTTTTGTTGGATTTTTGTTGGCGATTGGCTTTCCAGGCTTCCACCATGCGCCCGAAGTTGACCCGAAACTCCCGCCAGCCGACGAGACTTCCCGTTTCGTTTTCATCCCAGGAGGCGGAGAGGACGCCGTAGCTGAGTCCGACGACGCTGAGGCCGAAACACCCCATACTCACCAGGACGACGGCGGTGTTGGGGAGGGGAAACAGTTCGTTGGTGACGATGAAGTAGCTACCGACGAAGGTGCCGATCGCCATGACGAGGGGGATTCCCGACAGAATCACCATCCGGGACACCATCCGCTGGCTGACGACTTCCGGGATAGCCGTGTCTTCCCGCCTGGGTTGACGGCGGGGGGCGCGGGTTTCCTTGGCTTTGGCGGGTTTGCTCGGCTTTTTGGCAGTTGCGTTCTCCGGTTTTGCCGTTTCGGAGGGGGATTCCGAGTCGCGATTCGCTTGCTTTTTCCGGGATTTGGCGGGTTCAAAGGGAAGCCGTTGGCGGGGGCGATCGGAGGACATGATAGTGTTGTGAGTGCGACGGGTGGATTGTGGGGGGGATGGCGAAAGCTGCGGGAGCTCGGATCAACCCCGGATTCCCAAACGGGTGATCAGGGCGCGGTAGCGCTGCTGATCTTGCTTGTAGATGTAGGCTAACAGCCGTTTCCGGCGTCCGATCATCTGCAGCAGGCCTCTGCGGGAGGAGTGATCCTTTTTGTTGGCTTTCAGGTGGGTGCTGAGGCGGTTGATGCGCTCGGTGAGCATCGCCACCTGTACGTCCGAAGAGCCGGTGTCGGTTTCGTGGGCCTGGTGTTCGGCCATGATTTGTTGCTTATCTTCCTGGGTCAGAGCCATAGGTTGAAACTCTCAAAGTTCGTAAATTGCCACAATTTTTAATCCTACCATACTCCATCGGGATTGGACGGGGGTGGCGGAGAATTTCTGTCCCGGGGGGGATGCGGTCCGGGGCGATCGCGGTTCAAACTCGTTTCGGGGTCGCCAAAGCGATCGCCGTTCGTCGCCCCCCAATCTCCCGATGCGGGTTCGGGATGCCATTTTCTGCGATCACCGCGACGATTTTCGAGGTAAAATAGATGGGGAAAATCTTCAAAATTCTGGAAATTTCTATCTCTGAGTCGCTCTAAAATTGTTCATGATTGAACCCACCCCAGATGTTATCGTCCTCCCCCTCGATCGCATCCTCACCGTCGGATTGGCGATTTTCGGAGCCGTCCTGGTTTTGGCCGGGTTATGGTTCGTCCCCAAACTGATCCGGGAGGCGGTTGGGCGGCTGTTCCCTAGCGATCGTCGCGCCAGTTATCTCAGTATAATCGCCGATTACAAGTTGCCGATCGCGATCGTCGCCGGCCTGACGTTCGGGGAAATTCTGCTGGTGACATTGCCCGATAAAATTGACATTCCCCTGTTGGAAGTGGGCGTCAGTTTGACCCTGGCGATCGTCGCCAGTTGGCTGGCTTCCGAACTGTTCAAACAGTTTTTCGACCGATATATTATCGATGTCGCCTCCAAGCGGGGGCGCGGTATCAACAGCGAGTTTTTGATCGTCGGGAAAATTCTCGCCAACTGCGTCATTATTCTGTTGGCGATCGTGCTGTTTGCCGAAACCCACCAGATCAACATCGTCGGGTTGATCGCCAGTTTGGGTGTCGGGGGACTCGCCGTCGCCTTCGCCGCCCAAAGTACCCTCAGCCAAATTTTGGGGGGAATTGTTTTATACCTCGATCGCCCCTTTGTTGTAGACGATTATATCGGCTTGCCGGACGGCACCTTTGGGCGGGTGGAAACCATCGGTTTGCGATCGACGAAAATTCGCACGTCCGGCAAGGGAACCCTGATGATCGTCCCCAACAGTTCCCTCACCCAACTCAGCATCGAAAATTATACCGGGGCGAAGAAAGTGATTTCCATCCTCGGTTTGACCTTCGAGCGGGCGGTCGATTCCGACGAACAAGCCCTGATCCGTCAAATTATTTTAGAAAGTACGAAAAACACCTTCGGCATCGATCCCAAGGGGACGGATGTCACGTTCAAAGACTTGCAGGAAATCACGGGAGAGCCCAAAACCCAAGCCCAAGTCACCTTCTTCATTTTGGGAGCCAATCGCAGCAATTTAGAATTGCGCCGCCAGATGCTCGACTTGGCAGGCCAGGACATCGGCCTGAGATTGAAGCAGTACGGCATCCAATTTGAGATTGACGACCAAAATATTTATGTCGATTCACCGATCACCGTTTAACCCGTTAAAAAAATGTGGAATCCATTCGATCCTGACGCACCCATTTTTGATGTCATCCAGCAATATTCCATTCCCAAACCCCTGATTTTTCTTCTGTTTGTCTTTCTCTCCTATCTGATCGGCCGATACACGCCGGACATCCTGGAATATTTCCTGATACAAACGCTCCCAAAAAATGGAAAGGATATCTCGGCAAATTTCATTCATCCCCTCGCCCAACCCTTCCGAATCACCGGCATTTTGATCCTGATTTCCCTTTCGACGGTGTGGTTGGAAGACAACCGGGCGCTGTACCGCTTTACCCGCTTCTTCGTGATTTTGGCGTTGATTGTCAGCATCGCTTGGCTGACTTCCCGGCTGTTCCGCCAGTTGGTGCGAATTTACGGGATTCCGATTATCCGCAAATACGGGATGGAGGTGGACGAGACGTTTTTGGTGTTTGAAACCATCGCCAATGTACTGATCGGATTTACGGCGGTGGTGGCTTTCGCCCAAAGTCAACAACTCCCCCTCGGGGCATTGTTGGCGGGGGTTTCCGTGAGCGGCGTGGCGATCGCATTTGCCGCCCAAAGGACGTTGGAGCAGCTTTTGGGGACGATCGTTTTGCGTCTGGACCGCCCCTTCGTGCGGGGAGAATACATCCGGCTTCCCAAGCGGGGCGACGATTTGGATGGGATTTATGGGCGGGTGGAATCCATCGGTTTGCGATCGACAAAAATTCGGCTCGCGGCGAAAGGAACCCTGGCAATTATCCCCAATTCCACTTTGATGCAATTGGACATCGAAAATATTAGCCGGGGTAAAAAAGTGATGGTTTTACTCTACCTCGACTTTCCCCAATCCCTCGACGATCGCGAAGAAGCGTTGGTAGAACAGGCGATCAAAGACTGCACGGATTCGATTTTCGGCATCGATCCGGGCAGCACTCAAATTGCCTTATTTGCATATAAAGAAACGGGAAATACCCGCGCCAGGGTGACATTTTTTATCTTGGGTTCGAGCGAAAATGCCATTTCTCTCCGCAAGAGTTTGCTGGCGTCCACCAATCAAACGCTCACCAATAAATTGAAGCGGTTCGGGCTGCAATACACCATGCAAGAACCCAACATTTATGTCGAGTCTCCCGTGACGATTTAGCGGCGATCGAGAGGGGGTAGGGTGTAGGGTGTAGGGTGTAGGGATGGGAAATTTCCTGGTCGTCAGGATTTCGACAAGGGGCTTAAGCCCCTCGTTGTCTCCCTTTCCGAAACGGTAAACGGACGATCGCGCGACCGGGGCAAGACGCGGCGCCCCGACAGTTGGGAAGCCGGGGGGAACTCTCTCGAAAGGTAGATGGAAATCGATCGCCGAATCTATTATAATTTAGAGAAAGATAAAATAATAATTATGCTTTAATTTGCGAGCTTTTGGTCGTCAATTTTAGATCAAAAAAGAGGAGGAAAATTTATGAAATTCATCAATTCGATCCCAGAAATATTTGAATACATTTGGGGCGGCGCCAAACGCATCTTCGGGGCGACCGACGATCGCTATCCCGAAACCGGAGTGCAGCCCTACGAGGGCGATCCGGCTAAAGAACAGGATAACGATTGATGCTTTAAATCTCGCCGGCGGCGGCGCGATCAAGGAATTGCCAAATTTCCTGCAACAGCGGGTCCAAACCGATCCCCGCCACGGCGGAAATTTGAAAGACGGGGGTGCCCGCCACGTCTTGCAGTTGGGATGCGATCGCCTGCAGCCTTTCGTCATCCTCCCCCACCGCATCGACTTTGTTGAGGGCGAGAATTTGGGGGCGATTTTCCAATCCCCGGCCGTAGGCTTTCAACTCCCCTTGGATGACCTGATAGTTGGCGATCGGGTCCCTATCCGTGATGTCGATCAAATGCAGTAAAATACGGGTGCGCTCGATGTGGCGCAAAAACTCGTGTCCCAGCCCGGTCCCCAAATGCGCTCCTTCGATGAGTCCGGGAATATCGGCGAATACCGTGCCGTCCCCGGTGGGTTTGCGGACGACTCCCAAGTTGGGAATTAGGGTCGTAAACGGATAGTCCGCCACCTTCGGACGGGCGGAAGAGAGGGCGGAAATGAGGGTGGACTTGCCCGCGTTGGGCAGTCCGACAATGCCCACTTCCGCCAATAGTTTTAACTCCAAACGCAGCCGCCGACTCTCCCCCGGCAGTCCCGGCAGGGCGTAGTCCGGGGCGCGATTTTGGTTGCTGAGGAAGTGGCGGTTGCCCAAACCGCCCTTACCCCCCTCGGCGACGCAGAATTCCTGGCCGGGGGCGACGAGATCGGTCATCTGTTCGCCGGTTTCCGCGTCATAAACAACGGTACCGCAGGGGACTTCGATGACGCGATCGCTCCCCGAAGCCCCCGTCCGGTTTTTCGGCCCGCCCCGCTTGCCGTCTTCGGCTTTAAAGCGGTGGTTGTAGCGGAAATCCAGGAGGGTTTGCAGGCGTTCCACTGGTTTCAGGATCACGGAACCGCCTCGCCCCCCGTTGCCTCCCGCAGGGCCTCCAGCGGGGACGAATTTTTCCCGGCGAAAGGCGACCATTCCATCGCCGCCCTTCCCGGCTTCCACTTCAATTTCGGTGCGATCGATAAACTGCATCCCTAGGACCGTTGAAAATAAAAATAAGTCGCCATCGGCGCGACGGTGGCGATGACCAAAATTACCACCACCCAGATGGTGGCGCTGCGATCGTCGGTTTCCTCGGCCGATTTGAACGTGCTGGCGACCCGGATATTATCTTCGACTTCGGGGGCGCCCGGGTCGGGTTCTCCCGAGAGGACTTTCACCAGGCGATCGCCGGCGTTGGCGAAGGCTTCGTTATATTTGTCGCCCTGCCGCAGCGGCACCTGCAAGGTTTCGTCGGCGACACTTTCGGCGATCGCCTCGGTCAGTAATGATTTTACCCCGTCGCCGGTGTGGATGGCGCTGTTGTTGGTCTGGGTGTCGAGCATCAGCACCGTCTGGTTGGTGCCGGCTTCCGGGGTGGGAAACCACTTGTCGAACAGGTCATCGGTGAAACTTTGGGCGGTTTCGCCGTAGTCGAGGCGGCGGACGGTGACGAACCGCACCTCGTAGCCGGTTTCCTCCGCCAATTTTTGGAAGTTTTGGTTGAGGCGGCTTTCCGTGACGCGGCTGAGAACGTCGTCCTCGTCCAAAACCCAGGTGCGATCGCCCGGGGCCAGGTCGGGCATCTGGTAGACCCCCGTCGCCCGGGCGGGTGCGGCCCACAGCAGGGAGATCAGGGCGATCGCGGCCACCCCGACCGACAGGCGGCGCCAATTTTCAATGAAGTTGAGTCGTCGTATCATATTCGTTTGATGTTAATCGATAAATTGTCGTATTATCCAAACCTACTACAAATCGAGCGGCGGCGCGTCTACATGAAATAGGAGTTGTCCGGCCACCGGAATTGAATTGAAGTTGTCCGGCCACCGTATAAGGTTGCCCCCACAGAGGACGGCAGAAATTGACTGTCGCCTCTCGCTTGCCCCAATTTGAACAGTTTCCCCGGTGGCTGGTATCCTTGAACATATGTTAAGAAACGGTCATTGTCGTGGCGGTCGGTTTCTCGGAAGGCCGGATCGCCCGTCATTTTGAACCCTTTTAATCGCTGTGGGAACCTATGGATTTTTCTAATCTAGCGGCCCAGTTGAATGCTGGGGCGATTTTGCCAGAGAGTATCGTCCTGATCACCCTGATGGTGGTTTTGATCGGGGATCTGATCGTGGGGCGGACGGCATCTTCCAAATGGGTGCCCTACGCCGCGATCGCGGGCCTGTTGCTCTCCGTCGTGGCCCTCTACTTCCAGTGGAACAGTCCCGACACCCTCGCCTTTTTGGGCAGTTTCAACGGCGACCCCCTGAGCGTGGTATTTCGGGGGATCGTCGCCCTGTCGGCGGCGGTGACGATTTTGATGTCG
The DNA here is from genome assembly GCF_035615495.1 of Lyngbya sp. CCY1209. Lineage (GTDB taxonomy): Bacteria > Cyanobacteriota > Cyanobacteriia > Cyanobacteriales > Microcoleaceae > Limnospira. Next base: position 6,280 of record NZ_JAJENU010000171.1, read on the forward strand.
GTGCGCTACGTCGAACAGACGGGGACGGCCCTAGCCGAATTTATCGGCATTTTGCTCACGGCCACCCTGGGGGGAATGTTCCTGTCGGGGGCGAATGAGTTGGTGATGATCTTCGTCTCCCTGGAAACCCTGAGTATCTGTTCGTATATGCTGACGGGATACACCAAGCGGGACCCCCGATCCAATGAGGCGGCGCTGAAGTATTTGCTGATCGGGGCGGCCAGCGGGGCGGTGTTCCTGTACGGATTGTCCCTGCTATACGGGCTCTCGGGCGGAGAAACCAACCTGAGCGCGATCGCCGAAGCGATCGCCACCTCCGGAACCGGGGAATCCCTGGGCCTAGTGATCGCGCTGGTTTTTGTGATCGCGGGCATTTCCTTCAAAATTTCGGCGGTCCCCTTCCACCAGTGGACGCCCGACGTCTACGAAGGGTCGCCGACACCGGTGGTGGCGTTCCTGTCCGTGGGATCGAAGGCAGCGGGATTCGCCCTGGCTATCCGCCTGCTGCTGAATGCCTTCCCCGTGGTGACGGAACAGTGGCAGTTCGTCTTTACAGCCCTGGCTATCCTCAGCATGGTGTTGGGGAACGTGGTCGCCCTCGCCCAAACCAGCATGAAGCGGATGTTGGCCTACTCCTCCATCGGCCAGGCGGGGTTCGTGATCATCGGTCTGATCGCCGGGACGGAGGCGGGCTATTCCAGCATGGTATTTTACCTGTTCGTGTACCTGTTCATGAACTTGGGCGGTTTCACCTGCGTGATCCTGTTCTCCCTGCGGACGGGTACGGATCAGATCAGCGAATACAGCGGACTGTACCAGAAAGATCCCCTGCTGACCCTGGGGTTGAGCATCTGCCTGCTGTCGTTGGGCGGGATTCCGCCCCTGGCCGGATTTTTCGGCAAGATTTACCTGTTCTGGGCGGGCTGGCAGGCGGGGCTGTACGCCCTGGTGTTGCTGGGCCTGGTGACGAGCGTGGTTTCGATTTACTACTACATCCGGGTGGTGAAAATGATGGTGGTGAAGGAACCCCACGAAATGTCCGACGCGGTGAAGAATTACCCGGAGATCCGCTGGAATTTGCCCGGAATGCGCCCGCTGCAGGTGGGTTTGGTGCTCTCGGTGGTCGCCACGTCCCTGGCGGGGATCTTGTCGAATCCCCTGTTTACCCTGGCGAATGATTCCGTGAGTCGGACGCCGATGTTCCGGGAAGCGGGGATTTCCCGGGGGGAAACGGTGGCGACGATCGAGGTTCCCTCCGCCCCCGCGATTCGCGTCAGCGCAACCGTCGCGCGGCAAAATTAAAGTCAACCGATTTTGTACTTCGGGGATGTGGCTAAACCGCATCCCTTTTTTTATCGGTGCCTCCCGGATTGCGTCAGTTTGGCATCCTCAATATTGCTCCCAAATAAGTTGGCCTGTTCCAGGTGGGCCCGGCCGAAATCCGCCCCGGTCAAGTTGGCGTGGCGGATGAAGGTGGAACTCAAATTGGCGCGGCGGAAGTTGGCGCGACTCAAGTTTGCGCGGGTCAGATCCGATCCGGTCAGGTCTGCCAATTTGAAGTTGGCGCCGGTCAAGTCGGCCCCCCGCAACCGGCAGCACTGGAGCTGGGTTCCCCTCAACTCAGCTCCCTGCAATTGGGAGCGGTTCAGGTTCACCCGCCGCAAATTCGCCCCGGTGAGATTGCCCTCCCGCAGGTCGGCCCGATAAAAATTGGCTCGGTACAAGTTGGCCCCTTTCAGGTCGGCTCCCCGCAAATTCGCGCCTCGCAGGTCGGCCCCTTCCAGGTGGGCCCCTTCCAGGTGGGCCTGTTGCAGATCCGCCGATCGCAAATTGGCGCCGCGCAGGTTGGCGTGGGCGAGGTTCGCCCCGACGAGCCGCGCGCCTTCCAGGTTGGCTTGGCTGAGATCGGCCCCCTGCAGGTCGCAGGACTCCAAACTGGCCGCCATCAAGTTCGCCGCGATCGCGCAAACTGACCGCAAATTGGCCCGCTGCAGCCTCGCGCTGGTCAGGCTGGCCTGGGTCAGGTCGGCCCGTTCCAGGTCGGCCCGCCGCAGGTCGGCCCCCACCAAGCTGGCCTCCTGCAAGTTGGCGCCTTTGAAGTTGACGACGGGGAGTTTGGAACCGTTCAAAACGGCGCGGGTGAGGTTGGCGTCGGCGAAGTTAGCCAGGTGCAGGTCGAGTTGGATCAGGTTGATCCCCGTCAGGTCCGTCGCCCGCAGGTCGGCCCCCCGCAGGTCGAGGCTGGCGGGGTTGAGTCCCCTCAAATTGGTGTTTCGCAGATCGGCGCCTTTGAATTGACAGAAGAGGCGGTAGGTTTCTGGGGAGGATGGGGATGCTTTACTGTCGCCGTCCAGGCGGACGAGATGGTACTGGATATTCTCGGTGAAGATGGTGGAAACGAGGTGAAACACCTCGACAAATTGAATGAACGGCTGACATTCCGTTTCGTCGGAGTCTTGGTAAAACTGAATCAGGTGGGAAATGCAGAGTTCCAAATGGGCTTGGGAATGGCGACAGATCAAAAGAATTTTGAGCAGCACGATCGCCAAGCTGAGATGATTTTTTTGCTCGATCAATAGCAGGAAGTTGGGGGAGGGGGTGTGGTCTGATTCGACCGTAAAGAATGCGACGACTTGGTTGCAAACTTTCAGGATCAAATTGGAGTTGAGGGGGCGATCGCGCCAACTTCGATTTCGCTCCGACAGCATTTTTTTGAGTCTAAATTCAATGACATCAAAGGGATGTATTGAATGAAAACTGGCGGTCAAATATCGGTACAGTTTATTTTTGAATTTGCCGTAGGTCAGGTTTTCTGATTCTTTTAAAAAGCGGTCGGCTTGGGATTTATAAATCGAAATCCGCTGGGTGGAAACGGTTTGTTTGATCAGGGTGATGACTCCCTTGCCGAGGCGGGTGGGATTTTTTAAATTCTGGCGATCATAAGTGGGCGATTCTGACCGCGCCAAATACATCGCCAGTTCAAATTTATAGCGATCTTTTAGGGTCTGAGATAAATTGCGGGCAACCTCCCGATGTTCCCAAGAGTTTTCGGGGTTCGCATATTGAGAAACCAGCAGGTAGGTTTTGTAGCGATCGCTCCACTTTTTCTCCCCCTTTTCGACGGTCAATTTGCGAATTTCTTGATATTCTGCACTGCGGGTGAAGTTGACTAGCCAGCCCTGCAGCCGGACGCGATCGGGGTCGGGGTCGCAGTCATCTAAAATTTCACCCTCGCCTACTTCATCCAGCTTTTCGAGCAGTTTTTGGACAAATTCTGTATCCCGACTGACGCACCAGTTATTGATTAAAATGTAGCAGGTGCGTTTGAGCAAAGCCCGAAATTGTTCTTCGCGATTATTGTCTAAAAAATAGTTAAAAAAAGGCTCAAATTCTGGATGAATTTCGGGAGAAAAATTGATGAATATTGTTTCAAACAATTGTAAAACAATGTCCGCTTTTTCCCGTTTGACCTGTTCGATAAAAAACTGATAGATCGGTTCTTGCAGTTCCTCAGTTTTGGACTGAGCGTTGTGGAGTTCCGACGGGACTCCCGTTTCCCAATAACTTTGGGAAAATTGATTTAAACTCACCATTGATGCACCCCCCCGAGTTCAGCAATTTTCGGCGCGACTGACTCAGCTATATTGATATGTATAACGTTAGTAGTCCGGACACTATCAGTTTATGCACGTCCAAACGGGAGTGTCACCTATCATTTTCAAATTTTACATTTCTTCACAAAAATTTACCCGCCTTTTCGACTCGATCGGGCAGGGGGCACCGGGGGAATCTAGTTGCCATATCGTGGGGGGACACCTGGTTTCCCCCCACCGGGTTCTCAGGTCTGCGATCGCAACCGGCGGGCGATCCGTTCCAGGTTGGGATCGGTGCGGGCTTCTTTCCAATATCGGGGGTTCAAATCGATCGCCCGTTCCAGACATTCCGTCGCCAAATCCGTCTGGCGATCGATCGCGTAGGCCATCGCCAAATTGTAGCACGCATCGGCATAATCGGGCTGCGCCTCCAGGGCCTTTTTGAAGCTGTCGATCGCGTCTTTATCCCGTTCTAACTTTAATAACGTATATCCCCGATAGTTCCAGGCCTTGGCGAGGTTAGAATCCAACTGTACCGCCCGTTCAAAGGACTCCACCGCATCTTCGTAGCGGTCGATCACGTCCAAAGCCATGCCCCGGTTCAGCCAAGCCACCGCGTCCTCCGGGCGCACCTTGACGGCGCGATCAAAGGATTCAAAGGCCTCCGGGTGCCGCTGCAACTTCCCGAGGGCTACGCCGCGATCCACCCAGGCCTGGTGGTAGTCGGGATTCAATTCTAGCGCGCGATCGTAGGAGGCGATCGCATCCGGCAACCGCTTCAGCCGACTCAGGGCCATCCCCTGATTCAGCCAAGCCCGATAGTCGTCCGGCTTCAAAGCCACCACCCGATTAAACGTATCCAACGCCCGTTCAAATTCCCCCTTGGCAAAATAGGCGTTGCCCTGGTGGACGTAATCATCCGCCGTCATAAACAATTCCGGATTGCCCGATTTCAGCCGTTCCAACTGTTCGGAAACCGCCTCCACCTTGTGCAGGACTTCCGCGATCGCGGATTCGGCGATAAAGGTCGGAGAAATCTCCGACAATTGCTTCAAAATCCGCTCTTTTTCCGCCTGGGCTTCACCCTGCAACTGCCCCAACTGACTCAAGATATCGTCCTTCTGAGTTTGCGTCTCGGAATAAATCGACATCAACTTCTGCACCACCCGATCTTTTTCCCCGGTCGCGTCGGATTGAAGGGTGTTCAATTGTTCGGCGAGGGTACTTTCAAACCGATCCAACTTTTGAAAGGTGCCATCTTTGCGATCGCGGATTTCCGTCTTCAACCCAGCCAGTTGATTCCCCACGTCGGTTTGCAATTTTTCCAACTCCTGCAACACTCGCTCTTTCTGGCTTTGAATCCCCGTCTGGGCCTCCGTCACCTGGGACGCGAACTCGCCTTCGAGCTGTTTGAGAGATTGAAATTTCTCCCGGATGCGATCTTGAATCTTCACCTGGGCATCGGCCAGTTGCGTCGCCAGGGTCTCCCCCAACTGTTCCAAATCCTGCAGGGCGACTTCCACCTTCTTCTGGGCTTCCCGTTCGGCCTTGTCGCGGATGTCGGAGAGTTGCGGCGCGAACTCCGATTCCATCTGGCTGAGGTTCTGCAACACCAGATCCCGCTGTTTTCTGACTTCCTGCTGCAACTGGGAAAGCTGGGTGGCGAACTCCGTTTCCGAACCTTTCAATTTCAACAAAACCGCATCTTTCTGCTGCTGGACATCATCCTGCACCGAAGAGAGTCCCCGAGTCGATTCCGCCCCCAACCGTTGCAAATTCTCCAGAATTTCTTGCTGTTCCCGCCGCGCTTGACTGTGCAAATCCGACAATTCGCCCGACAACTGATTGGCGGATTCATCCAATTTCTGCACCAACCCGTTGCGCTTTTCTCCCAAGTCGTTTTGGATCAGGGAAAATTGGTTTTCCAAATTGGCGACGAGTTGCCGCAAATCCTGCTGCGCCAAATTTCCCTGTTCGTCCACCTGTTGCTTGAGTTGGGACATCTGGGTGCTCAACTCCTGTTCGAGGTGTTCCCGCGCCTCCCGCAACCCCCGGATCTGTTGTTCAAATTGGGCTAATGTCTGTTCCCGCGACTCCACCACGGCCTCATACATCGTGTCGAGTTCCCGACGCCGGCTTCCCAGATTCGCTTCAAAGTCTTTAGCCTGGACGTTCAAATCTCCGGCCAGGGCTTCGGTGCTGTCCATCAAACTCCGCACCTTCTGGTTGCCGCTGGCGATTTGATTTTCCAGGTCGCCGAGTTCGTTGAGGTGGGCTTCCACGATCCCCGTGACTTCCCGGATCACCGATCGCCGCAAAATCCACAGCGCCGCGATCGCGGAAATTAACAGCAGGGCCAGAACCCCCAGCAACAGGTTGAACAGCGTCATGGTGCGGCTGAAAATCCGGTTCGCCTCCGCCTGGACCTGTTCTTGCAGGCGCAGTTCGTTTTCCAACCGCTCGATCTCCGCCGGGGTGACTTCGCCGGGACTCGGCTGACTCCGGGCGACATCGACCGACAGCAGGAACGCTGAAAGGATAATACTGCTTCCGGACATTAACGCCAAGCCGACTGGATTCTTCCGCTGCATCACAACTCCTTCCTTACGATCGGGTGCCACTCGAGAACAGCCTCAACTGCCCCACCTGAATATAGATAATTATTCTAGTTTACCCTCCCATTGATAGTTGGCGGGAATCGGGAGTCGGTATTAGGGAATCGGGGAAAGGAGCGGGCGATCGGCGGTTGGAAGGCTGGATCGACTGGATATCCCCCGCCCCGGCTTTTGCCTTTTCCCTCAACCGGGCGGTATAGTTGGGTTGGCGACCGGGCCACTTAGTCCCACGAAGTTCAAATTTTATTATTATGACCGCTTCCCCCGAAATCCGCCTTCACGAACAGCGTCTGTCCCTGGATCACGACGCCTTCGCCCGGGTTCTGATCGAAACTGAGAATGTCTTGATCGTCCAGGATTTGGATGGCGTTTGCATGGGGTTGGTGAAAGATCCCCTGCAGCGGATTATCAGTTTGGATTACGTTCATGCGAGCCGCCATTTTGACGGCCATTTTTACGTTTTGACGAACGGCGAACACATCGGGACTCGCGGCGTGAATGGCATCATCGAACGGGCGATCGGCGATCGCGATTTGGCTCGGAAACGGGAGATGTACCTCCCTGGTTTGGCCGGCGGCGGGGTCCAGTGGCAAGATCGAAACGGGGAGGTTTCTCACCCCGGCGTCAGCGATGCGGAGTTGGATTTTCTGGCGGCGGTCCCCCATCGCATCCGCGATCGTTTGCAACAATTTTGCGATCGCCACCCCGCTCTTGTACCCCCCGACGAAGTGGCGACCTGCATCGATGCTTCGGTTTTGGATAACAAGGTTTCTCCCACGGCAAATTTAAACTCGTTTTACGATCGCCTCCACGATCAACCCGAACGTTACGCCCAATTGCAGGAAGAAATGCACGGGTTGATGGAGGAATTGTTGGAAATGGCGAAAACAGAGGGTTTGGACGATTCATTTTTCGTCCACTACGCCCCCAATTTGGGCCGGGACGAACGGGGTTTTGAAATTCTCCGCAGGGCGAAAGCGGGGGATTCGGGGACGACGGATTTTCAGTTCATGGTGCGGGGGGCGATCAAGGAAGCCGGGGTTTTGGTGTTGCTGAATCGTTACTATTTTCAACGGACGGGAACCTATCCCCTGGGCGAGGATTTTAATGCGCGAGAAGCGCCGCGAACGATTGATGAATTGTTGGCGTTGGTAAAGGCGAATTTCGACCCGGAACAGATGCCGCTGATGGTGGGTGTGGGCGATACGGTGAATAGTCAAGTTGAGGAAGTTGAGGGCAAGTTGGAAGCGTGGCGGGGGGGGAGCGATCGCAATTTCTTGCTGCTGATTCAGTCAATCGGACGGGCGTTCGATACGGGCAATATTATCGTTTACGTCGATAGTTCCCGGGGCGAGGTGAAAAACCGCAAATCCCTGAAATTAGATGCCGATGAACAGGGAAATGCTCGGGTCGTCGAGGGACCCGGCGATCCCCGCGATACCGACGATCCGCTGATGCTGAACGTGGCGTTTCCGGGGGGACATTTGCAGTATGCCGAGTTTTTCCAGACGGCGGCTGCAGCCCGCGATCGGGGATGATTTCAGGTCGGTTTTCGCTGGGTTGAACAAAAAATCAATTCGATGCCCAGTTCTTCCTCATCGACATCAATTATACAATTTCCCATCCCCCGTTGTCAACCCCCAAAACCCTCAGCGATTTTGAGTGTAAAAACATTTTTGAATTCGAGTCAACAATAGTCGCCAAGCAGGGCCGGCGAAACGGGTAGACCAATAGATGTCAAATTTGACGGGGACCAACCAGGCGACGGGCAGATGTCCGGGGGGGGCGTCGATGGTGAAATTCAACTCGTCGTAGACCAGCCATTTATCTCCCTCCCGCCAACCCACCATTTCAGCGAGTTTGGAGTAATCTCCCCCGGCTTGGCGGTAGAGTTTATAAACGACAGTAAATCCGAAATTTCCTTGGCTGTAAGCCCTCCATAATTTATCGATATTTTTCAACGCCTTGCAGGAGAAATTTTCGAGGTCGTGTTGGGTGAGCAACTGTTCTTCTCGCCGGTCCGCTTCCGCGATCGCCAACATCAAACGTCGGGTTTCCAAATCCGCTTCTTTCCAGTTGTGTGCGGCCAATCGTTGTTGCAGTCGGCGATAATTCCAGGACATAATTAATAGCCATAATTTTGTGTGATGGTCGTGGCAGTTTCCAAGGGTTTATGAATATTGGCGATTATAGCCAGTCAAAATCGGCACAACCGCGATAGAAATGAGAGGCAAAATCGGGTCAAATGATCTGACGAGTTAATTTTTTTTGCCTCAAAATTATGCATCCATCACAGATTGAGAATCACCAAATTTTCCACAATTGATCTGAGCTGCGATCGGTGCGCTTCGCGAATCGCGGGTTCGGGTCGGGAGCCGATCGGGAGCCGATCGATAAGCTGGCTCGGGCACGAATAGCTCCATTTTATCGCAACCTTCTCTCAATTGACCCAGTGGACGGCCAGCCAAATGCAGGGGGGATCGGCACTGGTGGACTCAACGCGGTGTTTTTGGTGGGCCGGAATCAAAAGATAGTCCCCCGATCGCAGCGTCACCGTGGAACCGTCAAAATAGGAGAGGGTGGCATTTCCTTGCAGCAAAACGACCCACTCATCCCGATCTTGATCGTACCACTGACCGGGGGGCGTGGATTGTCCGGTGGAGAGGATGCGTTCGATGCGGATGCGATCGCGATCGACGAGGGATTCAAACAACTCCCGAGGTGGGAGTTCCGGCGGCAAATCGAACAAATTTTCCATCAGTTTTTCGGGCGAAAAAGTACAAAAGGCGGGAGATTTCAGACGATCGCTTTGAGATCCTGGGCCGTCTCGTTCAACTGTTGAATACCAATTTTGGTTTGGGCGATGCCCGATGTCGTCTGGTTCGCCACCTGATTCAAGGTGTTCATCGCCTCCACAACTTGCTCGATCGCCCGGGCTTGCTGTTGGGAGCTCAGGGAGATTTGTTGGGCGTTCAATACGATATCGTTGATGGCATTTAAAGAGGTCTGCTGGTTCCCCAAAATTACCTCTTCGATCGCCTTGGCGACGTTGGTGAATGCCGCGGCCGTCTCCTGGGAAAGATTGATTCCCGTGTCTGCAGTTTTGGTTCCTTCTTCCGTCACCATAACCGTGGAATTGATAGCCGTTTGGATGCCGATGATGAGGGAATTAATTTTTTCGGTGGATTTTTTACTTTCATCCGCTAACTTGCGAATTTCCGAGGCGACGACGCCGAATCCCTTGCCGTGTTCTCCGGCGCGGACGGCTTCGACGGCGGCGTTGAGGGCTAACATATTGGTCTGGTTTGCGAGGTCGCTGACGAGGTTGGTGATACTGCCGATCTGTTCGGTTTGTTCGCTCAGGCGGGTAATTTGTTGGGCGATCGCGCCGACTTTTTCTTTGAGGACGGACATTCCGTCCAGGGTTTGATCGACGATTTTTATCCCGTCTTCGGCCAGGTTCAAAACTTGGCGGGCGCCGGCTGAAGACGATTCAGCCAACTCCAAAACTTGGCGGGCGCCGGATGCGGAAGACTCAGCCTGTTCGGCGGTGGTTTTGGAGGAGGCACCCAACTCGTTCATGGAAGCGGTGGTTTGATTGACGGAGGCGGCTTGCTGGCTGATAATTCGCTCCTGTTCCTCCACCGTCGAAGCCATCTGGCTGGCGGAAGAGGCGATGATGGTTGCCGTCTGATTGAGGGTTCTCGTGATACTTGACGAAATTAAGAACGCGGCGGCGAGGGCGGACACAAGGCACAAAATCGTGCCGATAAAAATCATCCAACTGAGCCAGTCGATCGCTCTCCTGGCGCGATCAGTGGATGCGGTTAACTGCTGGTCTTGAGCTTGATTAAATTCCACGCTCAATTCCCGGAAGCGATCGACAAAATCTTTTCCTTCTTCTCGACGGACGATTTGAAGGGCTTCCTCTAGCTGTCCCTCCCGAGCCAGACTCAAAGGCCTTCGACTCCATTGAGTCCACTGCTCCTGTAGTAAAATCATTTCTTGCAGTCGCTCCGTTTGTTCTTCTTCCAGTAATAAATAGAGGTCGTCCACTTCTTCGACTGCCCTCCGAAATGTATCTTCTCCATTTTCATATTCATTGACCAGTTCTTGCGTCCCAAAGATCATGTACCCGCGAAAAGCGGACACCATTCGGGCAAATCCCAGAGACATTGATTCGCTGGTTGCCTTCGACTGTTGATTTTCTTCTACTTGAGAAAAAACGCCGGATATTTGGTTTATGCTCAGGAACGAAATGCCACCCAAAAGAATAAATAGGGCGGCGGGAATACTGTAGCCCATCAACATTTTGGATTGGATTTTTTTGAAATCAAATAACATAAAAAACCTCTGCGATTGGGTGTAGGTGAAGGCAGAATTGTAGATGCCGTCCATTGATGACCAACCGGTAAAGACGACCCGCCGGATGACAAGAGACTGACCCGCTTTGGCCTGATTCGGTCGATGCTGATTGCCGATTGAGAGAAAGGGTCGGTGAATCAATTTTTACATTGGAGAGGCGGAAAGGTCAGACTCGCTCGCCGGGGTAGCGACATTGGCTGATCTTCAAAATTTGGGACATTTTCCTTCGGCGGCTTGCTCCTGAGTTTCTCGGCTACATTTATAAGAAAATATTATGAATGTGTTTTGAAAATCTTTTGTTACAATATCTTTACAAAACGACACACCCCATGTTATTTCTGATAAGCTTCTTTTAAGGCAGCCATAAGGCTACCCCGTACCTTGAAAATTCAATTACGCAATCATAATTGTCATGACAACCACCTTACAGCAACGCGAAAGCGGTAATCTGTGGGAACGGTTTTGCAGTTGGGTCACCTCCACCAACAACCGCCTCTATGTGGGCTGGTTCGGCGTGCTGATGATCCCCACCCTGCTGACCGCGACCGTCTGCTACATCATCGCGTTCGTCGCGGCCCCTCCCGTGGATATCGACGGTATCCGCGAACCCGTCGCCGGTTCTCTGTTGTACGGCAACAACATCATCTCCGGTGCTGTTGTTCCTTCCTCCAACGCGATCGGCCTGCACTTCTACCCGATCTGGGAAGCGGCCAGCTTGGATGAGTGGCTCTACAACGGCGGTCCCTACCAGTTGATCATCTTCCACTTCTTCATCGGCATCTGCTGCTACATGGGTCGTCAGTGGGAGTTGAGCTACCGTTTGGGTATGCGTCCCTGGATCTGCGTCGCCTACAGCGCTCCCCTGAGTGCTGCGACCGCAGTCTTCCTGATCTACCCCATCGGACAGGGTTCCTTCTCCGACGGGATGCCCCTGGGTATCTCCGGAACCTTCAACTTCATGTTGGTGTTCCAAGCCGAGCACAACATCCTGATGCACCCCTTCCATATGCTGGGAGTTGC
>NZ_JAJENU010000172.1:0-12329 GCF_035615495.1 Lyngbya sp. CCY1209
AAACTTCCATGTGTCTTGGCGATTTCTAGCCCCTACACCCTACACCCTACACCCTACACCCGCGCGCAGCGCTATAACTATAGGAGCGCGCACTGCTATAAAATGTACTGAGAATCCTCCGCCAGCAGCCGATACTGGACTCGGGCGGGGAGGGAGGGTTTCCCATCGATGGTGATCGCTTGCAACGCCTGCCACGCCAATTCCAGGGCGGATTTATCCCCTTCAAAAAAGACGCCGAGCGGCGACAAAGGTAATATCAAATGTCTGTCGGCTTGATTCCCAAAAATTTCCCCTCTGCCCCGGTCGCCCCTGTGTCCGGCCAACGCCATTTTTCGGGGGAAAATGAAACAGCCCTGTAGTCCGGGGTGCGGTGCGATCGCGATCGCCAACAGCCGGGCGAAAAGTTGCCTACCGCCAAGATTTGGAACCCGCCAAATTTCCCAACGCTTCGATGCCCCGGATCGCGCAGGAGAGGGGCATGACTCCGGAAACGAACAGCAAATGTCCGGGGACGGAATTATCGCAGAGGAGAAACGTGAGATCGACGATCAGGACGTAGCGGATTTCATCATGTTCAACGATCAGGGAATTGACCAACTCATCGAAGGGGTCAATGGAAAAAAGTTGGTCGGAAATGGTGATAGAGCCGCCCATGAGATTCCCCAAAATCCGCACGAAACTGCCCAACAAAATATTCCCCATTTCGGTGAGCACTTCACAGGCCGAAACATTGAGCTGTACGATGGGTTGTCCCAAACGTTTGCACAGCAAATTGGTGAGCATCACCGCCACGTAATAATCGAGGAGCATCAGACAATCGCCGGGGTGGGGGCCGGACAGAGTTTGGTGGATGCTGGCTACATCATTTTTCAAGGTGTCGGTAAATTCGGCCGCACATTTGCTGAGGGGATAGAGGGAGATCCCCGAAACTTCCAGGACGACGGGAGATTGAATCAAGTCGGAAAGAGCCGTCGCCGTCCGCCGGGAGAGAATCAGGTTCATGAACCCGACGAGGGCATCTTCTTGTTTTTGCGTCAGCAGCATCACGAGACCTCGCAGAATTTCAACGTACAGGATTTAAAGAGACTCCAGAATGGCCAAGGCCATTTCGTTCAAGGGGACGCTGCGATCGCTCAAACCAGCCTCCACCACAGATCGCGGCATTCCGTAGACCACGCAGGTTTCCTCCGCCTCGGTGAAAATCGTCCCCCCGTGGGACTTGACCCAGGCCGCACCCTGTTTGCCGTCGGATCCCATCCCCGTCATGACGACGCCCAAAACGCGATCGCCGTACACCTGCGCCGCCGACTGAAACATCACGTCCACCGAGGGGCGGTGGGGCAGGTCGAAGGGTTTCGCCTGCAAGACGACGTCAACGCTCCCGTCGAGCCGGCGTTGGAACGCCAGATGGCGACCGGCCGGGGCGACCAACACTTCCCCGGGGACGACCAAATCCCCCGCCCGGGCTTCTTTGACGCGGAGGGCGCAGAGGTGGTCCAACCGCTGGGCGTACATTTTGGTGTAGCCGACGGGCATATGCAGGACGACGGTCACAGGGACAGGAAAATTAGCCGGCAACTGGGGGATCAGGAACGCGAGGGCCTGGGGGCCGCCGGTGGAAATTCCGATCGCCACCAATTCCACCTGTCCGGAACTGAGAACCTGGCCGGGAGGCGCGACGGGCGAACTCTCGTTGAGGACGGGGAGGCAGTGGATGGGGACGCTGGCGGCGGTTTTCACCTTGGCGATCAATTCTTCGCCAATGTCGAACATTTTTTCCGTCGCCAAAGCCGTGGGTTTGTGGACGAAATCCACCGCCCCGGCATCCAGGGCCGAGAGCACCATTTCTCCCCCCTCGTTGGCGATGCTGACCACGATCGCGGGCAGGGGACGGCGGGCCATTTGTCGGTGAAGGAACTCCACGCCGTCCATTTTGGGCATCAACAGGTCCAGTGTCACCACATCGACGCGGTCGCCGAGTTGTTCGATTTTTTCCAGGGCTTCTTCCCCGTCGTGGGCGACCCCCACCACCTCGATAAAGGGGCTGCGGGAGAGCATCTGCCGGATCACTTTGCGGACGTAGGCGGAATCATCGACGATCAAAACGCGGATAATATTTTTCATAGTTTTAGGATACTCCATCGGAATTGACAGGACTCAGGATGACTTGACGTAGAGGAAGGCGCCGTCGATCTCTAGCAACTGGAAATCGGTTTCGAGCTGCAACAGAGATTCGGAGGAACTCAGAAACAAATAGCCCGGTGCGGATAATTTTTCGTATAACGTTTTTGCCGTTTTCCGAATGGACGAATCCGAAAAGTAGATAAACACATTGCGACAAAAGATAAAATGGGCGCGGTCGATAAATGTCAGGTCATCTGGCGATCGCAGGTTGGCAACTTTCCAGCGGATGCGATCGTGAATTTCCGGAACAATTCTCCAATTGTGTCCGTCCGGGACGAAATACTTGCGTCGGAGTGAGGGGGAGAGCGATCGAAACGAATATTCCCGGTACAGTCCAGCCCGGGCCTTGGCGATCGCCCGCGGCGAGGCGTCGCTGCCGTAGATGCGGATGGGTATCCGGTGAAACCACCCGGCCTCCTGGAGGGCTATGGCAATGGAGATCGGTTCCTCGCCGCTCGAACAGGCTGCGCTCCAGATCTGAATGGGTCGAGCCATCCCCGCATTGCCCCACCCCAAATTTCCCCCCAAAACATCCTTGACATATCGAGGCAGCAGGACATTGACCAGGGCATCAACCTGGTCAAATTCGCGCCAAAAGAACGTTTCAGAAACCGTCAGAGCATCCATCAAATTGACCCATTCATCCGCCGCATTCTCATCATATTTTAACAGGTAGTAGTAATCCAAAAACGAGTCAAAATTCCACTCAAAAATTCGCGGATAAAGCTTGTCCGCCAACAGGTCGCGCTTGCCGGATTCGTAATATAAACCCGTTTTTTCGTGAATCAGATCCCGCAAAATCACGAAGGTGCTTTCGGGGAGTTCGAGAGAGTTGGGACGAAATGTCATGTCTCACCTTAATCACAATTAGGAAGACAGAAAAACCTATCTCCGATGGGGAGAAATGTACTCCGGGTCTGCCTTGTCTCATAGTGTTGTCGAAAGAATTGCGAGGATTTACAATTTCGACCAACTGTTGCTCAAGAGTGCAACCCCCGGTGGGCGACGCGACGGACCGCAGGGGAGGGGTCGGAGCGGGCGAGTCGGGCCAGTTGCGCTTCGCAGGTGCGATTTCCCAGGTAAACCAAGGCATTCACGGCGGCCAGACGCACGTTTTGATCAGAGTCGCCGAGGGCTTCGATCAGACATTCGGAGGCTTGGGGATGCTTGAGCCGCTTGAGCACTTCCACCACCGAACAGCGGACGCCGGGATGGACGTGGCGCAGCCCTTCGGCAATCAATTCGATGTACTCGCCTTGCAGACGTTGCGGACAATTCCGCGTCACCAGGGCATCAAGACAAGTTTCGCGGATACTCGGATCGACCGTCAACTCCAGCAGGGCCGAAATCGCCTCCGGCGTTGCGATGCGGGAGAGGGACTCGATCGCCGCGGCCACCACCCGCTCCTCCGGGTCGGCCGCGGCCATCCACTGCAGGGCGACCCCCGCCTCCTCGCCGCCCCGTTCCCGGAAGGCGTGGAGGGCATCCAGACGCCGTTCGGGGTCGGGAGAATTCAGGGCCGTCAGCAGGGGAGGCACGGCCTGGGCGCGGTTGATGCGCCCCAAAGCCCGGAGCGCCGCCCGGGCGACATCCCCCTCCGGGTCGTCCGTATCGGCCAACCGGGCCAGGATCGGCGTCGCCCTCACCCCGCCGATCCGCCCCAGGGACTCCGTAGCCGCGGCCCGGACGGGGTGGGCCGGGTCGCCGTCGGCCAACTGTTCGAGGGAGGCGAAGGCCCGCTCCGCCAGGTCGGTCTCGCCGTCGGAGGGGGCGTGAGGGGTGGAGTCCGGGATCTCGATCCCCTCCAGGGTGTCGATCAGATAGTAATCGTAGCGGCCGATCGCCCGGGCGGCCTGGTAGCGCACCCAGTGGTCTGGGTCTTCCAGGGCCCGCAACAGGTGGTCCAGGGTGCGGGTATCTTCCAATTCGCCCATCGAGTGAGCCGCCGCCGCCCGCAGCCCCGCCGCCGCCCCCCTGATTGCCTCCACCAGGGTGGGGAGCACCCGCACGTCTTCCAAATAGGGCAGGTGTTCCACCGCCGCCCGGGCCACCCGCTCCACCGGGTCGCGGGTGCGCTCCAACAGGCGATCGACGCAGTTTTCAAAGGCGAAGTACCCGGCAATTTTCACCGCCGACTCCCGCACGTGGGGATCGGGGTCGGCGAGGCGATCGCAGATGTGTTCCGGCATGGCCGGATGTCCGAGGGAATTGAGGGCCGCGATCGCCCCCAGGCGCACGGCCGAGTCCGGGTGTCCCAACAGCGCCAACAGCGCTTCGTAGGCCCGCCCGTCGCCGATTTGGGCCAGGGCCGCGGTGGTGGCCATCACCAATTCCGGCTCCGCGTTGCCCAACAGGGAGGTCAGGGGGGGAACCGCCCGGGTGCTGCCGACCCGCCCCAAAATCGTCACCGCCGCCTTGCGGGTTTCCAATTCAACCGCGTCCAACTGGGGGATCAGCAGGGGAGCCACCCGGGGGCCGTAGCGCACCAGAGCCTCGACGACGCGATCGCGCACTTCCGCACAGCCCAGGAGTTCGCAGAGGGTGCGCTCCACCGCCTCCCCTTCCAGCCACCCCAACATCAAGACCAACCCCTCCAATTGCTCCGGGGGTTCCGACGTCTGCCTGACCGCCCGCAACAGGTTTTCGATCCCGGCCGGCTCGAGGGTTTGACGGGCCAGGTCGGCGACGTGAGTCCCCTCTCCGAGTTGTTCGTAGTGGCCGTAGATCGACGTGATGCCCCCGACGATCTCCCGGACGGGGGGATCGGGGCGGTTGAGTTGGGCCGTCAGGGGGGCGATCGCGTCGGCGTCCCCCAACTTTCCGAAGGCCTCGATGACGGGCAGACTCAGCAAATCGTCCTCCAGCAGGGGCAGCAGCCGGGGGACGATGCTGGCGTCGCCGATGCGGACCAAACTCTCGATCGCCGGAAAAGCCAGAAAAAAGTCCCCCGACCGGGCAATATCCACCAAAGCGTCCACCGCCTCCCGGGCGCGGAGTTGCCCCAAGCTCTCGATGGCGTGATAGCGGACGTTGACGTCGGCATCGCCGAGCAACTCGATCAGGGGTTCGATAGCCCGGGGGTCGTGGCGCTCTCCCAACGCCAGGGCCGTATAGATCCGCAGGTCGGGGTCGGGGTCTTTCAGGCATTCCGTCAGGGCCGGCACCGGATCGACGTTGCTGAGGGCGAGGATTTGCAGGGTGGCGTTGAGGACGCCGGGGTTGCGGTGCTGCTCCCGCATCAGCCGCAGCAGGCTGCGGATCAGTTCCGGGTCGTCCGCCAGGGTCAGGTTGTCCACGGCCTCCCGGCGCAACTGCCAGTTGAGGGTCTTTTGCAGCAGGGGGACCAGGTGGGGGGTGAGTTTGGCGTCGGCCATCTGCATCAGGGCGTCCAGGGCGGGAAAGGCTAGGAAAAAGTCCTCGGACTCGGCGATCTGAATCAGGCGATCGACCGCTGCGACGGCCCGCAGCCGCCCCAAACTCTCGATCGCGTGGTAGCGGACGTTCGGGTCGGGATCGTCCAACAGCGCCATCAGGGGGGGAATGGCGCGGGGGTCGGGCCGCTTGCCGAGAATTTGAGCCACGTAAATCCGCAACTCGGCATCTTCGTCCCCCAAACACTCGATCAGCACCGGGATCGTATCCACCTTGCTGAGGGCGAGCACCTGCAAGACGCTGTTGAGGATGCCGGGATTCCGGTGCTGCCGGCGCAGGAGTTCCAAGAGTTCGGCGTTCACCTCCGGCGTGTCGCACTTGGCCAGGTGTTCGACCGCCCGGGCGCGAATTTGCCACTGCCGGTCCTGGAGATCTTCGAGCAGGGGTCGGTAGGATTCGGGGGTTTGGGGGGCTTCGGAGGCGGCGGAGTGGGGGTCTCGGGCCAATTCCCGCTCCCGCTCCCGCGACATACGCTCGGTGACGTCTTCCAGGGTGATCACCAACCCCACGATGTCGTCTTGTTCCCGCAGCGGCGCGATCGTCACCCGCTGCTGCATCTGGTCGAAGTAAGGGGAAGGAGAACTGGGCGCACAGGGGATCAGATAGTGGTGCAAGGCCGGGGCTAGGGTTTCGATCGCCCCCGTTTCCAAAACCTGCCAGAAGCGTTGCAGCAGGCCCCGGGATTCCAGGTCGGGGATCAATTCCCCCAGGGACAAACCGTACACCTCTTCTCCCCGGCGTCCGGTCATTGCCGCCAGTCGGGAGTCCCAAGATCGCACGATCAAACGGTTGTCGGTGGTAAAAATACTGATGGTCATCGGTTGGTTCCAGAAATAGGGAATAGGGAATAGGGAATAGGGAATAGGGAATTTTTGAATGGGTGACTTTTCACTTTCCCCACGCCCCACATCCCCCTCAGGCGCGATCGACGATGGCGGTGAGGGCTTGGGCTTGGGCGGTCAACTTCGCCGTCGCCTCCAAGGTCTGTTGCACCCCCTGCGCGTTGCGATCGGCGATCTCTCGGATACTTTCCAGGCCGGCCAGCAGTTCGGCGGAAATGCCCGAATGTTCCAGATTCGACGTTCGGATCGTCGCCACCTGTTTGGCGATGCTGCGGGTGGCCGTATTCATGTCCTGCACCGCCCGGGCCTGTTCGGCCATCGCCTTGGCCAGTTGCTCGGACTGAGATTGCATATTTTGAACCGCTTCCGTGATTTGGTTGGCGTTGGTCGATTGTTCTTTCATCGACCGGGTGATGCCCGTCACCATCTGGGAGAGTCGCTCCGCTTCCTGGGAAATTTGATCCCCCGCCGTGGACTGTTCCGCGATCGCCCGGGAGGTGGTGACGACGCCCCGGCGCATGGATTCCACCGCCTGCATGATTTGCTCGGCTCCCTTACTCTGTTCAAACGTCGCCTTGCGAACCTGTCCGGCGAGGTTGTTGGTATTTTGGGCCGCTTTGATCACATCCCGAGCCGCCCGAGCCTGTTCCCCCATCGCCTGGGTGACTTGCTGGGAAATTTGGCGCATATGGCGGGTGGACTGGACGACGCCCTGGGTCGTCTTCGCCTGCTCTTTGGTGGCGCGGGCGACCTCTTTGGACTGGTCGGCGGTGGTGTTGATGGCGTTGACGACCGTTTGGCCGGCCGCAAGTTGTTCGTCGGAGGCGCCGGCGATCTGGGCGATCAGTTGGGTGATCTGTTCCACGCCCCCCAGAATTTGCCGCAGGCTTGCCAGGGCGTCTTCGGCTTGGCTCCCGCTATCTTCGGCCATGCGGAGTCCGTCGTTGGAGGTACTCACGGCATCCCGGACCACCGACTGTAACCCTTTGATGATGGTGGAAATGTCGGAGGTGGCCTGGGCCGCGCGGTCGGCGAGGTTGCGAATTTCTTCGGCCACCACCGCGAACCCCCGTCCGGCCTCCCCGGCTCGGGCCGCTTCGATGGAGGCGTTCAGGGACAGGAGGTTGGTGCGTTCGGAGATCAGGTTGATGGTATCGACGATGCTGCCGATCTCGTCGGTGCGCTTGCCCATGTCCCGGATCACGTCGGCGGATTTGACCATCGAATCCCGCACCCGCCCCAGGCCGAGGATGCTTTTTTCGATGGTTTTGCCCCCTTTGTCGGCGTCGAGGGCCACACCCCGGGCGATCTCGTTGGCCCGCTGGGTGAGGGTGCCGATGGAGCGGATGGAGCGATCAAGCTGTTCGGCGCTGGTGGCCGCGTCGCTGGCGACTGCGGTGATGCGATCGCTGTTCTGGGCTACGCCC
Source organism: Lyngbya sp. CCY1209 (assembly GCF_035615495.1). Lineage (GTDB taxonomy): Bacteria > Cyanobacteriota > Cyanobacteriia > Cyanobacteriales > Microcoleaceae > Limnospira. The sequence goes on from NZ_JAJENU010000172.1 coordinate 7,886, forward strand.
TGGACGGACTGGGCGATCTCTTCCATCGAGGTGGACACCTGTTCGACGGTGGCGGCTAAATTTTCGACGGTGGCGGAGACCTGTTCGATGGAGGCGGCCATCTCGTTGATGGAGGCGCTGGTTTCTTCGGCCGCGGCGGTGAGGTCGTCGGCATTTTGCGCCACGCCGCCGATGGAGCTGGTCATCTCTTCCATGGAGGCGGCGGTCTCGTTCACCGATGTGGTCAGGTTTTCGGTGTCGAGGCTGACGCTTTTGATGGAGGCGGCCATCTGGGTCATGGAGGCGGTGACTTGGGTGGCCGAGGTCGCCATTTCTTGGGCGGTTTCGGCTACTTTTGCCGTGGTGCTGCTGCTCTCGGCGATGGAGATGGCGGTCTGCCGGACGGCGGTGGCCAGGGCGGCGCTGCTGGCGGAGACCTGTTCGATGGAGGCGGCCATTTCGTTGACGGAGGACACCAATTCTTCCGTGGAACTGGCGACGGATTCGGTCTGGGCGGCTGTATCGTTGAGGGAAGTGGTCATCCCCCCGACGTTGCCACAACTGCGATCGAGCAGTTGCAGTTGGGATTGGGCCCCTTCCGAGACTTGGCGGGCGATGTCGGCAATTTTGACGGATGCCTGATTGAGGCGATCAATTTGGCCGCGGATGGCTGTGATATCTAATCGTGAGGTTTGGCGATCGCCCGTCCCGACGGAACCGTTACGATTGTTTTTTTGCTGTTTTTTGCCCATTTTTAAATCAACCTTTCTCGTGCTGGATGGATGGATGTGCGATGGGGGATGGTGGAGAATCGAGCCGCTTCAAGATACCAATTCCGGCAGGGTCAGCAGTTCGTCGATATTGAGGATCAAAATCACCCGCTCCCCCAAGGTGGCGATGCCGGCTAAATATTTGCCGCTTAAACTGGAAATCCCCTCCGGAGGCGGTTGGATGGCGCCGTCGAGGATGTTGACGAACTCCCGGGCCGTATCCACGATGAAACCCACCGTGCGATGTTCGGAGTGAATCACGATCAGCCGCGTCCGCAGGTTGTAGGGGATTTTTTCAAATCCGAATCGCACCCTCAAATCGATCGCGGGAATGACTTGGCCCCGGGAAAACACCACCCCTTCCACGAAGGGCGGCACGTTGGGAACTGGGGTGATCTGCTCGACCATTTCCATCTGCAAGACCGTTTCCGACGGAACGCCGTAGGTCGTGCGATCGAGTTCAAACAGAATAAAAGGTTGGGAACGATCTGACGAGTTAACCATAAGAATGACAGGGAGAATTCAACGCGACGGCGCGAACTTCAAATCGAATTCGACCGGGTTTCTCAATTCGGAGCCGGACGCCGATTTTGATAGTAATTACGGGCCGATAAATGGGCTTGGTTTTGGCTGCGGATCAGGGCGACGACATCTAAAATCAAAACCGCCCGCCCGTCGCCGAGTTCGGTCGCCCCGGCGATTCCCGGACTCTGGACGAAGGGGTCGGTCAGGGGTCGGACGACGATTTCTCGCAACCCCACGATCCGATTCACCACCAGTCCGGCGGAACTGACGCCGTTGCCGATCGCCACAATCGTCAGTTTTTCCGGAACCGTTTCTGAATCCGAAACGCAGTTGAACAGGCGCTCCAAATAGTTGAGCGGTACAATTTGACCCCGATAAGAAATAATTTCGTGACCTTCGAGGCGGATGATCGCCGATTTTTCGATATCCATCACCTCCCGCACGGAGGATTGGGGGATGGCAAAAGTTTGGTTGCACACCCGCACGATCAAAGCGTCGGTAATCGCTAGGGTCAGGGGTAAATGGATGGTGAAATGGGTCCCATTTCCGGGCCGGGTCGTGAACGTCACCACCCCGCCGAGTTCCTGGACGGTGGTTTTGACGATCGCCATCCCCACCCCCCGGCCGCTGGCGAGGTCGGCCTCTTCCCGGGTGGAAAATCCGGGGGAACACAGCAGGTCCAAAATGGTTTGGGCGTCGGCGTTGTCCGGGTCGAAAATTTCGGCCGGTTCGGAGATGAGCCCCAGTTGCCGTCCCCGCTCGAACACCCGCCGGATATCGATCCCCCGGCCGTCGTCTTCGATCTCCACTGTCACCATTTCCCCCGCCGTCGAAGCCCGCAGGGCGACCCGGCCTTCGGCGGGTTTTCCAGCTTCGACCCGTTCTTCGGGGGACTCGATGCCGTGGCTGACCGCGTTGCGAACCAGGTGCAGCAGGGGGTCCATCATCCGCTCCACCACGAATTTATCGATTTCGGTTTCCTGGCCGCTGATGTCCAAGGCTACCTGTTTGCCGGTGACTCGCATCAAGTCCCGGACCGCGAACTGCATCCTGGCGAAAATTTCGCCGATGGGCACGAGCCGCACCTGCATCACCCCCTGGCGCAAATCCCGCAGTTGCCGCTCCAGGGTGAGGGCGATCTCTTGCAGGGTGCGCCGTCGGGCCGCCGGGACGCTGGCGGGCAGGTGTTTCAAATTTTCGTCGAGCCGGGCTCGGGTGATCACCAATTCTCCCACCATCCGCATCAGTTCGTCGAGTTTGGGCAGGTCCACCCGCACCAAGTTGGAGGTGCCCATCAGGGGGGCGGTTTTGGCCGTCGGGGGGGCAATCGCGGTTTCGCCCGATTCCCCATCCCCGTCGCCGTCGGGCGGCGGTTCCTCCGCGACTTCCGACTCCTCCGACGCTTCCCGACTCCCTAATACCGACTCCCTAATACCGACTCCCGACTCCGCTTCGGGTTCGGCGATTTGAAACGGTTCCCAACTCAGGCCCTCGGCTTCCCACCCCGCAAACGTGCCCTCGGCTTCGTCTGTGGTCAAGATGAAGTCGAATACGATTTTATTGTCGGCTTTCAGGCGGGGGGCGACGTGAATCAACTCGCCGATTTGGGTGAGCCGTTCGCGGATGCCGTTGACGCCGATTCCCCGTTTGGAGAGTTCGGTGTCGGGGCTGAAGGTGAAGTGCCAGAGTGGACAGCCGCTCTGGGCGAGGGTTTTCAGGCGATCGACATCCTCCGGCTTCAGTTTCACCTCGCAGGGGGTGACTGCGGTGGCGACGGGGGCCGGTTCCCGGGGAATCACCGCTTCGAGTTGGCGGACGGCCGGGGCGATGTCGGGACTTTCTGCTGCGTCGTCGCGCCGGCTTTCGATCGCCCGTTCCAGGGTTTGGGTGCCCACCATCAGGGCGTCGAATCCTTCCGGTTTTAAGGTGATTTGCCGGTCCCGGAGCGATCGCAGGTAACTCTCCATGTGGTGGGCCAGTTCCTCCGCGTCCCGCACCCCCACCATCGCCGAGAGCCCTTTGACGGAGTGGAAGCTGCGGAACAGTTCGTTCAAAATCGACCCGTCAATTTGGGGGCGATCGACCCAGGATTCCAGAGCCAACAGTTCCCGGCGCACCACCGCCAAATGTTCTTCGCACTCGGCGAAATAGTCGTCTAAGAAGTCGTTGAAAAAATTGTTGTTTTCTGTTGAACTAGACACGGCCGCCCTTCCCATTTATTGACTTGCATGGCTGGTCGAGGGTTCGGAGAGTAAGTTGACAATTTCCCCCGCCAGGGATTTGGGATGGAAGGGCTTGGTCAAATAACAGGCCGCCCCGGCCGCCAGGGCTTCGCTGCGACTGCCTTCATCTCCTTTGGTCGTCAAAATGACGATCGGGGTTTTGCTATACTGCGGGTGATTGAGGACAAATTGCAACACCTCCAACCCGTGCATATCCGGCATATTTAAGTCTAAAATCATCAGGTCGAATGGCGCAATTTCTAACTGTTCGATCGCCTCCAACCCGTTCCCCGCTTCGCCAAATATCACATCCTTCACGTCCCGCAGGGATGCCATCACCATTTTTCGCATGGTTGCTGAATCATCGACGACTAATATCCGTCTCATATTGTTGGACTCCTAAGCGTGAATACGTCGGGTTTCATCCCACATTGTTTTTCTATTTTATCCCCCGCTTGACCTTCGTCTTTTTGACCCTTTTGGCTGGGGGGTTCTAGGGGGGCGGGCGAAATTCGGCACCCCATGGATGCTAGAGCAGACCATCCATCCGATCGCGATCGGTTGAAAGCACCCCCAATTCTGCACTTGATGCCGATCGGTCGATTGTCCAATTGATCCGCGTGAATTTCTGTCGATACTTTTCTCGCTATAATTTGAGGCACAGAAATATAATTCTAATTATATTCGACTCGGGTGACGCCTCAGAAGAAACTGTTTAAAAAATTAACAGATCCTCACCGATCATTACAATTGTCAGGTCAAAAAATAAAAAAATATTTAAGTTTTTCCGGCCGCCGGCTAGATCGAAGACTCGGGTCGTGAGGCTCAACCCCGGGAGACTACCCCGAGTTTGAACCTCACCCGTCACGCCACCTGTTATCAGTCCGCAGATTTCGCAGATTTTCGCAGATTGGGAATGGGTAATGGGGAATTGGGAATCGTTTATAA
>NZ_JAJENU010000173.1:0-10992 GCF_035615495.1 Lyngbya sp. CCY1209
GACGGGGCTTTCTAGCCCTAACCTGTTACTCTGTCTCGCAGAGAGCAAGACAGCAGGCTGGCGCTTTCGAGGCGGGTGATTTTGGTGAACATTGAGGGAATCCGCGATCCCATGCATTCTGAATGGTTGAGCCTCGCCATGTTTGCGGGGGCGCTGGTCGTGTTGGCCCTGGGCTACCCCGTCGCCTTTTCCTTGGGGGGCGTGGCGCTGATTTTTACGGCGATCGGCATGGCCCTGGGTGTCTTCGACCCCATTTTGTGGTCGGCGATGCCGCAGCAGATCTTCGGCATCATGAACAATTTTACCCTCCTAGCCATCCCCTACTTCATTTTCCTCGGCTCCATGTTGGAAAAAACGGGCATCGCCGAAAACCTGTTAGAAACGATGGGAATCTTGTTCGGGCGCCTGCGGGGAGGACTCGCCCTCGCCGTCATTGTCGTGGGGGGACTCCTGGCCGCGACGACGGGGGTGGTGGCTGCAACCGTGATTGCGATGGGGTTAATTTCCCTCCCCACCATGCTGCGCTACGGCTACAATAAAAAACTCGCCACCGGGGTGATCGTCGCCTCCGGAACCCTGGGACAGATCATCCCCCCCAGCGTGGTTTTGGTGGTGCTCGGCGACCAACTCGGTGTCTCCGTCGGGGATTTATTTATCGGTTCGGTGATTCCCGGACTGTTGATGACCGGGGCTTTCGCCCTCCACGTCGCGATCGCCTCCTGGCTGCGTCCCGACATCGCCCCAGCCTTGCCCACGGAGGTATTGGAGGCGCCGGGACTGGGAAAGCGGGTGATTCGGGTGTTGATTCCGCCCCTATTGCTGATTATTTTAATTCTCGGCAGCATCTTTTTCGGCATCGCCACGCCGACGGAAGCCGGGGCGGTGGGGTGCGTGGGTGCGATCGCACTTGCGGCTATCAACCGCCAACTCACCTGGGACAACCTCGGTCGCGCCTGCGATGCGACATTGCGAACCACCTGCATGGTAATTTTTATTTTAGTGGGTTCCCGGGCGTTCAGTTTGGTGTTTCGCGGACTCGGCGGGGACGACTTGGTGAAGGATATGTTCTTAAATCTCCCCGGCGGCCAGATCAGTTTTTTACTCGTCTCCATGTTGATGGTATTCCTGCTGGGATTCTTTATCGACTTTTTCGAGATCGTCTTTATCGTCGTCCCCCTGCTACTCCCCATCGCCCAGAGTTTCGGCATGGACCTGGTGTGGTTCGGCGTGGTTTTGGGCGCGAACCTGCAAACCTCCTTCCTCACGCCGCCCTTCGGGTTCGCCCTCTTCTACCTGCGGGGGGTGTCGCCACCGGAAGTCAGCACCGAGGATATCTATCAGGGCGTGATCCCGTTTATCACTTTGCAGCTTGTTGTTTTGGCTTTGGTAGTGATTTTTCCGGGAATTGTCAACTTTTTGCCTTCCCTCGCCCGGGGAATGGGTTAACTTTGTAGTAACTTGGGTTAAGGAAGGGTAGCCCAAACCTGGCAATTGGGGCCTCACCGAATTTGGCGTGTCTGTGGAATATTAAGGAGAAAATTAGAGAATGGCGGAACAGACAGAAGAGACACTACAGCAGGAACTCGACAAAACCAAATCAGAGTTGCACGATATCCGGGAGGAGTTAGAACGGACTCAGTGTCAATTTGATGAGGTGTTGGGGGAACTGGAGCAAACTCACTTTGAATTGCACCAGATTAAAGAGGGGAAAATACAATTTGCTTCTCCCCAGTTTGAAGAAGAGTTGCAGGCGACAAAATCCCAACTGGCTCAAACTCAAGGGGAGTTGGAACAGACTCGGACTCAACTCCAGCAACTCCAGGAAAAAGCACAAGCCACCGATTCCCAGGCCCGGGAAGAGTTGCAGAAGAGTCAATCGAAACTGACTCAAATTCAAGGGGAGTTAGAACGGGCTCAGTGTCAGTTTGATGAGGTTTTGGAGGAATTGGAGCAAGCCCACATAAAGGGAAAGCAGGATGTCGAACAATTGCAGTCGGTTCGGAAAGAATTGGAGGAGACGAAAGGAAAACTAGCTCAAACTCAGGAGGAGTTGAAACAGGCTCGGTTCATGCAAAAGGAAGTCGAGTCCGAGGTGGATAAAACCAAGGCGCAATTGCACCAAGAGCGATCGCAACTGCGGGAGACGGAGAAGGTTTTGGAGCAGTGTCACTCCCAATTGAAGGAGACGATGGAGGTTTTGGAGGATTCCCACGCCAAGCACAAACAGGCGATTAATGAATTGGAAACAACGCGATCGCAGTTCGAGGAAAAGTTGGCGGCGGCTGAAGCGGAGTTAAAAGAAGTCAAAACTCAACATCAGAAAACCGAAGCGGAATTGGAAACAACGCGATCGCAGTTGAAAGAACGGGAGGAAGAATTGGAAAAAATGCGATCGCCCGAACCGGAAGCAACCCCAGAAGCTGCGGTAACCCCGAAACCCGCCCCCCAAGCGATCGTCAATGCGATCGAATGGGAGACATTTTAGCATTGTATGCCCCATCGATATATACTGTTTTACAAACCGTTTAATGTCCTGAGTCAGTTCAGCGATCGCGACCCGAACGCACCGGAACGGCAAACCCTGAAAGATTACATTTCCGTCCCCTCCGTCTATTCGGTGGGACGGTTAGATCGGGACAGCGAGGGACTGTTATTGCTGACGGACGATCGCAAACTGAAATACCGACTCGGGGAACGCAAATTCGCCCACCCCCGCACCTACTGGGTGCAGGTGGAACGCATACCGGACGCGGAGGCTTTGGAACGGCTGCGGCGGGGTGTCACCATCCAAAATTATCGCACCCGACCGGCTCAGGTTCAACAACTGATTGATGAACCAATTCTTCCCCCCCGCAACCCGCCGATCCGATATCGTAAAAATGTCCCCACCGCTTGGCTGGAACTCACCCTCACCGAGGGACGCAACCGCCAGGTCCGACGGATGACGGCGGCGGTGGGATTTCCGACGCTGCGGCTGGTTCGGGTGGCGATCGCGCATTTACGTTTGGACGGACTCGAACCGGGCCGGTGGCGGGATTTGAGTCCCCGGGAAATTAAGCCATTTTGGAGATGAAAACGATGGCTTTTATGATGGTTTCATCTCTTTATTTTTTTCCGCAGATTACGCAGATTACACAGATTTTATTATATGTCTCTTTTATCGATATGGGCGAAAGATTATAAAAATTTGAATTTTCGCTCGACTTCTCTGGAAATTAACCGATCCCTGACTATCATTTCGATTGACTTTGACGACCCCGAGATTTACGGTGATTTCAACGAAGATACGGGAGTCTGTCAATTCAAAATTTCAGAACAAATCGTCGAGGCATCAATCCAGGCGACCCGCAGAGAAGATGATGAAATACAATATCAACCCTACACGAAAGGGCGACATTCATCAGAGCTACTCGAAATGGTTACAATGAAAAAAGTTGCAGAAAAATGCCCAATTTTTCGGGAGATGTATCGATCGCTACAGCGTTTAAATTAAATTGTGGTTTATATTTTTCCCATAAAATACCGGCAACCCAGGAAGATTGAAAGGGGTTATTTCGTGGCGATCGCGGCGAATAAGGTGCTAAAGCCCAACAACTATCGATCGCCCCGTTGTTGCGCTTCAGCGTATTCGAGAAGGGCTAAAGCCCAACAACTGTAAATTTACTGGCGGTATTCCGCATCCACCCAGCAGCGGGGCAGGCTTTCGCCGGAAGGGAAGATCAAATTTTGCTTTTGAAAAGCCCGATCGCTCTGTTCTTCTTGGCCGGCTTGAGTTCGACCCGTGACCGTGTTTTGAGCGGGACTGTAGAGCTCTTCCGGCTGAGTAATTTTGACCAAGTTATCACTTTCTTTATCTTTGAGAAGCATCGTTTCTCTCGTCCGCGTTCGACAGTTTTAGCGTAACAAATGGGCGATATAAAGTTATCCTCCCGCAGATATATTTTTGTCAATAAATCCGGAGACATTGACAGAATTTATCTCTCGGGCGAGTTGACAGATGGCTCAGTGTTTCCACAGGAAATCGGCCATCGCATCTTCGGTGGAAATCGGGGCTTCGTCGGGGGATTGGAACAGGACCGATCGCTGCACGAAATCGCGATCGCCCAGCCGCCTCTCCACCCGCGAAGGGATGCCGTAGCCGTACACCACATGGCCCTGTCCGACGATGACCACCACCTGATAATCCGGGTTGGCAGCGAGAAATTCCGCGATCGCCTCGGCCATCGTTTCGTCCCAGAGCACCTGGGCCTCCACGAAGCGATCGAACCCGTCCCCTGTCCCGTGTTGATGCTGTCGAAAAACCTCCAATAACATTTGGCGATAACCTTCATTGTCGGTGTCGATCTCGGCGAGGGGGGGAATGTATTTTTTCTCCTCGGTTTCCAAACCCTCCAACCCGGATTTTGCCACCCGCCGCGTCACCTCGGTGGGGGTGTTCGCCGCCAAAACCGGGAGTCCGTTTTCCCGCGCAAATCGGACGATGGGGCCGTAGTATTCCCAGGGAAAACCCCAGCGTTCCATATATTCGCTGTCCCGGACCAGTTGGGTTTCCGAAATCTCCCCGGCGAGGTAGCGGTCCATCACGTCTTGATAGGGACGCTGGAACATTTCCATCGCGATCGCAATTTTGGGGTTATTTTCGTGCAGCGATCGCAGGATCTGCAACTGCGCCTCGTGGTCCCGGGGGTCGTCGTGGGTTTCGCCCAAATATACGACGTCGGCGGTTTGGAGCGATCGCAGGATCGTTTCGCGATCGGGAGAGGCGACGGCGGTGGCGATCGCGGATTGGGGGAGGGCGAGGGCCGGCGACGTCCAACCGACTTGCGGGGGACAGGCCAGAAAGAGTCCCAGGGACCAGGTGCAAAATTGGGCCACGACTCGGACTTTCATGGTATTATGCGATTTATGCATCATATCGATGTTTTTATTGCATTATCGGGGTTGCGTTGCAACATTAGTTACAAAAAAAATAGGATCGAGGGTTTAAGTTGATGGCGAAGCCGGTGTCTGGCCCGTCCACACAACTCAATTGGAGTCCCGGATCTTTCCTGAAAAGATTATGACAGGTTCTTCTAAGTATTTCAGCGCAAGGCGATCGACCCGCGACTTCCGAAGGTGTGGCGATCGGTGTGGGGCGATCGGATTGAGAATGAAGCGAAGTTGAATTTAAATTTTTTTTTAGATTGCGATTATAACATAATTTGTACCTTTTAATATGGGTAAACCTCCCCATCTTTCAACCCCTCGGTTGGGCGATAAGGAGGCCATACTTTCTGGCATTGCAACCGACTTACTAGAAAAAAAAATACCCGGTTATAAATGCCTAGCGTTTTTTGCCGGTGTCGAGCTGTTTCGGGGAATCAGCGACGGGGTTATTCGCCCGCAATGCAGCCATGAGCTGGGGTTTGACGGCTTTAACCCACTGGTCGAAATCGAAATTGTGGGTCGGGTTGGAATCGTTCATTGTATCTCCTTGTCGGTTGGAGTTGGCGGTATTCATAACGACGGTTTATGCAAACAAAATATTGACTTATAATTAGAGTAGCGAGAGAATCCAAAATATTCAACGTCAAATACAAAATTTAACCAAAATTAACGCAATGTGGCGACGGTGGGAAACGGTCGGGGGGCACGGTCGTGCCCTCCCCGACTCCTGAATTAACTTTGCAGGCCAATCACCCCGCAACCGAGGCGACCGCCGCCGGCGCCGCCTTGGACACCAGTAGTCCCCCGGTCTTCATCGATGTGGACGATAAAGGCGCTGCCGTCGTCGTCAAAAAGACTCAAAGGGCCGCGGGTGAGGGTGATGCGGCTGGTTCGGTGGGAGAAAACCGCCTTCCCGTCGGCATCCGCCTCCAAGTTGGGGAGATCTCCCATGTGGAAGGGGTGGTTGTCGTCGGGGTTGGTCTGTCCGAAGGGGCCGGGGTCAAAGTGTCCCCCCGCCGCGCCGAAGTCGGGTTCGCAGGTTCCGGTTTCGTGAATGTGAAATCCGTGTCTGGTGTTCGGGGGAAGACCCGTCACTTCTGCGTTGACTTCGACAGTGGGTAAAATTCCCTCGGTTTGGGTTTGGACGAGGGTGACGGTGCCACCCAGGTCGGAGTCGGGACCGCCGGTAATATCCGCCGTCGCGACAACATTGTTATTCGTGTCGGACATACTCGCATCGCCACAACTGACCACCAAGACCGCCACCAACAAACAGGTGAGTAAAACGCCAATTATTTTCTTCATTGTTGAAATTCAGTTGAGTGTCTGCTATAGGATATCATTCGACAGACTTTTGGTGGCGATCGCAGTCTTTTGTCCCCTTCAGTATCGGACATCCGCTTCAAATCCTCCTTTGGAAAGATGTTTTTTAAAATCGATTGACTCGGCTATCAATCCCGACACCTTTCGATAACTACTGATTGTTATAAGGTCGAGACAATGCCGCGATCGCACCCCGGAATTACAAATAACCCCCCAACCAATCTTCCAGTTGTTGCCGTCCGTCTCGGTTGATGGAATTGTAGAAAATTTCCGTGTCGCCGTGGGGGGTAAAAAAGCGGATAAATCGCCGATCTTCGTCCACCGATCGCGTGTAGATGAGGGGGACACCGACCACCGCCAGCAATTCGGCTTTTTTGCGATCGCGTTCCATCACGTCGGGGAGATCGTGAAAGGGGGACTGACATTCGACCACCAATTTGGCTTTGCTGCTGGCGCAAAATCCCCATTCCAAGAGGGTGAAATCGAGTCGGGAACTGACCCAAAATTTCCAAATCTCGTTGGGAAGCCATCCCGGATCGGTGCGATCGCAGACGACGGAAAGGGGAAGTTGGGGACAAAATTGGTAGCGATCGCTTCCCAAAATGGTTTTGAGAATTTCGAGGGTCATTCGTTCGTTATCGTTCATGACGTTGCCGCTGGTAAAGTGGGGTGCGATCGCGTTCCAGTTTTCCAAGTTGTCGGAGTGGGAGCGATCGGAGTTTGGGGAATTGAATAAAGATGTCATGGTTTGAGTTGTGGTTGAACGGTTATTTTTGACAAGATTTGCCCTCACCCCCAACCCCTCTCCCAACTTTGGGAGAGGGGAGGAGAACAGTTTTAAGTTGTGGGGGGAGTGTAAATGAGCGTCCAGGTGTTTTTTCCGAGGGGTTTGGCAGTCCAAGAACCTTTGGTATAGGCGTTTCCGGCGCGACGATGGCGAGTGAGAGTTGAAGGAGATACACCTAGAAAGTCGGCGAGTTTTGCGGTGGAGTAAGTTTCCGCGATCGCGATCGGTTTGGGTGCGGGTGGCTGCTTCTGTCGCTTTCTTGTATGGGGTGCGATCGGAATTGGGGGTTCGTCTGGAAACAGGCTGAGTTGGTATGCGTTCATCGGCTGTACCTCAATCACTGACTTCAGCTTAGGGAAGTGAATCAGTTTGCGCCAGGGAAGAATGGGGAAGATAAAAAAGTTCCCCAAAGTTCCCCAAAGTTCCCCGAACTGACTCAAACTCAGCCCTCAGCCTGAGCCGTGAGATGTGCTATACTCGTATATATTTGGTTAAGACCGTAGTAATGTCATGGCTAAAAAAAGAAAACCTCGCGGTATAACAGCGACCGATGAAGGGAAAAAAAAGTTAATAAATATTAAGACGAATAATCCAAAACTAACTTTTGAAGCTTTAGCCGAAAAAGCAGGTATAGATAGAAAAACAGTGGAAAATTTTTATCATCGGAAAGCACGGGTCGATCCGAGTTCTGCAAAATTGATTTGTGAAAAAGGATTTGGAGTTGATGTGACAGAGATTGTTGGTGAAGAAGAATGGAACAAAGTGCCATCTAAAGTTTCAGCCGAGCCAACATTTCCAGAAAACCAAAAACAACCAGCACCTAAAGAATTTATACCAATTTTAAAAAAACATAACAATACTCCTCATAAAGGAGCTGTAGAATTTGTTGGTCGCTCCGATCAGCTTAAAGAGCTACATCAGCTCTTACAGCAGAATCATCAAGTGGTCATAGCTGCGATCGCTGGAATGGGTGGAGTTGGCAAGACTGAATTAGCAATTCAGTATTCTCATATATATAAAGATACATATCCAGGGGGGATTTGCTGGTTATATCCCCCACGCGGAAATAAACGAGGAAATATTGGAATTCAAATTATTGAATTTTCTATCAACCATTTTCAAAATTTTTACTTACCCGATGAGTTAAAGAGCTTTCCTGGAAAAGTTGAATTTTGCTGGAATAATTGGGCTGAAGGTGATACGCTGATCGTCATCGATAATGTTTGGGATTATAAGGATATCAAACATTACTTGCCCAATGATACCAAATTTAAAATACTAATTACTACTAGAGAAAAGCTGGGCAAGCCGTTGGCAAGGTTAGACTTGGATGTTCTCAAGCCACTGTCTTCATTACAAATTTTAAAATCATTAATTGGAAGAGAAAGAGTCACCAAAGAACCTTGGATTGCCAGAAAAATTTGCAGTTGGTTAGGTCATTTGCCTTTGGCTGTAGAATTAGTCGGACATTATTTGGCACAATCCGAAGATTTATTATTGTCAGAAATGTTACAACGGTTGGAACGAAAACAACGTCTGAATCATAAAGCGTTAACAACTCCAGAACCCACCATGAGAGTAGAGTTAGGGGTTTATGATGCTTTTGACTTGAGCTGGGATCATTTAAGCGAATCAACTCAGGTATTAGGATGTTTTTTGAGTTTATTTGCGACTCCTATTCATTGTCAACCAAGCACTTTTTTGAATTTGCCATCTGTAGTTGATGTAGTTGATTCTATAGATTCTTGTGAAGAATCTATGAAGGAGCTGATTCGATTTAATTTAATTCATAAATTTCAGGCAGAATCTTTTCGTTTTCATCCGTTAATTAGAGATTTTTTTAAAATCAAGCTTGCGAATTCCAAATATTCCGATACTCTAGAAAATTTATTCATAGATGTTTATATCAGATTGGCGAAAAATCATGAACAAATTAAAATGAAAAATTTGCCGGATCATATCATTCTTAATATAGAAGAAATATTTTCAATGGAGACAATAAAAACAAAAAAAAAGACAGATATCGTGCAACTTTTGCAGATATTAATATCGTTTTATTCTGGAAAAGGATTGTTTGAACTGTCAGAAAAAAAGTGCAATTTTGTCATCGAGATGATCGAGACATCGACAGAAAAAATAATTTTAAAAAAACAGCTTATATTGACCGTTAAAAAAATGCTGCTGCATATAGACTCCGATAGACATGATGCTATACAAATTGAAGCAAGGAGCCAAGAAATTTTAAAAGATTTAAAACAATACAAAAATCCTATTTTTAAATCTGAAATTATAAATATTGTTGCACAAGGTTATATTTATCAAAGCAAACTTGCAAAGGCGGAACAACTTTTGAAAGATCATTTGATCGAAAATTTTATTTGTCAATTTGATCTATCGATCAATGATTCAGATAAAATTGAAAGCCCTGATGTATTGATATATATATTTTTAGATAAAATAAATCAAGGTTTAGAGAATATTGATCAAAAGTCCAAATATTTTAGCGGTTGGACTAAATATCATAATCTTTGTATGACTTTGCAATGTATGGCAGTTTTATATGAACGGAAAGATCAATATAATGAGGCATCTTTTTACTACTATAAATGTTTGGATATCGCAACAAAAATATTTGATCATGACAGTGTTGATTTTATCAATATACAAAATATTGTTGCTCGATTTTATGAATCTAAATCAAACTACAAGATGTCCAAAAAAGTTTATATAAAAATCTTAAATTTTCGGAAAAAACATTATGGAAAAGAGTCTCCAAATGTGGCACAAACAATGAGAGATATTGGCAATGTATATATACAGTTATCTTGCCCAATAAGAGCAAAAATTTTGTTGGAAAAATCTTTGGATATGCACGGCAAGTTTTTTGGAGAAAATAGTTTTCCTTATGCCACATGCTCCAACGATCTGGGACTTCTGTATGTGAGTCTCAATAATTATCGAAAAGCCGAGCATTTATTTTTTAAAAGTTTGGAAATTTATAGAAAATTGGGCTATAGATATACTATTGAATATGCTACAGCCTTAAATAATTTAGGTATAGTTTTTTTTCATCAAGAGCAATTCAACGAAGCCGAAAAATTTTATAAAGAATCGCTGAACACAATGAAAAAAATTGTGGAAACGGAAAATCTTTCAGTTGCCAACACTTTGTCTAACTTGAGCGATGTTTATCTCAAAAAAGGCGATCTAAATAGAGCCAAAATAAACGTTGAAAAAGCTTTTAAAATTGCTTCTAAAATTTTACCCAAAAATCATCCCGATTTAATCGAATATAAGCTCGGAAAAGAATTGATGGAAAATGTTGCCCCAGAAGTGATAAGAAAAATGCTTGACAACACTTATTGTAGTCAAAAAAATATCCCCAAATTCTCCAAAAAATCGAATAAAAGCAAAAGAAATACTAAAGGTTTTGGACATCAAGATTAAAGATGTACCTTCAGCGAATCATTCCTCGACGTCCTGGAAACCTTCGGAGGCGCGATCGCACTCATTTCCACCCAAACCCGCGATCGCCTCCAATGCTTCTCCCCCGACGACCCAGAACTCATTCAAAATATCCTGAAATGCTTGCGCGGAGCTCAACTAGAAAGTTAAAATATGACTTCCTAGCTGGTGCGCTAAAATCCTGGCAAAATCAGAATAAAATTATTGTACTTGCTCCGAATCCCATGCAAAAACAACACATCCCCGAATACGTCGATCGCGCCGCCGAACTGATCGACCTCCCCCTCGACCCCGAACACCGTCCGGGAGTGATCGAAAATATGGAAAAAATAGCCGAAATCGCCAAACTCGTCACCGAATTTCCCCTCCCCGACACCATCGAACCCGCCCCCATTTTCGACCCCGCCGACGATCGCTAAACCCAACTTTACTCCCCTCCCCCAAAGTTGGGAGAGGGGCCGGGGGTGAGGGCTAAACCCAACTTTACTCCC
>NZ_JAJENU010000174.1:0-4839 GCF_035615495.1 Lyngbya sp. CCY1209
TCGGAATATCCGGAGTAGCCGGAGTTGTCGGAATATCCGGAGTAGCCGGAGTTGTCGGAATATCCGGAGTAGCCGGAATTGTCGGAATATCCGGAGGGTTCGTCCCGGGAGGAGGCGTAAGATCCCCGTCTCTGCTGTTGGGCGGCCCAGATGGCATCCCGTTCCGCCGCCCACCGGGCGATCGCGTTTTGGGCTTCGTAGTAGAGGGCGCGGCCGTACCCGATGCGGGAGGCTTCGGAGATGGCGGCGCTGAGGCTACCCTGGCCGGCCAGGTCGTAGGCGCGGTCCAAAAAGGGCTGGTCTTGGGCGATCTGAATTTCGCTCACCCACCCGGCAATTTTATCCTGAGCTTCGGCGTAGAGGGCGCGACCGGGCTTGATTTCGGAGGCCTTGTCGATCGCCCCGCTCAGGTTATCTTCCCCAGCCAGGGCCAGGGCTTCGTTGAGGAGCGGCTGGTCTTCGATGATCTCAATTCGCTTCGTCCACTCGGCGATCAAGGTCTGGGCCTCGATCCGCAGGGGACGTCCGAGTTCCACTTCCCGGGCGTAGGCGACGGCGGCCCGGAATCCATCCACGGTTTCCGTGCGGGCGAGTTCCCGGGCGACGGCGATGTAGGGGCGGTCTTCGATGCGCTGCACCTCTTTGCGCCAGTGGGCGACCAGGGTTTGGGCGTGGATGCGGCGGGGGCGATCGGGGGCGATGGTTCCGGCCTGGTCGATCGCCAACTGCAGGGCCCAGGGGTGGCCGACCTTCGCCACCGCGCTCGCCAACTGCAGGCTGACGAGATCTTGGACCTGTCCCGACACTCGGTCCATCTGAGTTTTGGCTTCCTCATACACCGGCTGGTAGATCTCCGGGATGCCGTCGGGGGCCGCGGCGATTTTGTCCAGGGCCGCCCGACCTTCGATCAAAGTGGCGATCTGGTACAGGAAAGGCCCCCCGGAAGCCCGGTCGGAACTGACCCGTTGAATTTGGGTGAGGACGATGACATCCTGGGCTTCCGGGTAGAAGGGCGAGTCGGACGGGATCAGTTGGGCGATTTCGATCGCCTTCTGGAAATTGTCTTCCTCCGTCGCCTCCACGGCCAGGTTCAGCAGGTCGCGGCCCCAGTTTTTGATGTCATCTTGGGCGACGGCGAAAACGTAGAGTTGGGGGTCAATTCTCTTGGCCAGGGCGATGGCTTCCGACAGGTTGGAGGGGGTGGAACGTTTGGCGATGTTGCGGGCTTCTTTGAGGCGCTGTTCGCCCTGTTTTTCCAGGCCCATGCGGTCGAGGAGTTCGTCGTGCCGCTTTTCGCTCCAGTGGATATTGTTCAACTTGCTCAGGGCTTGGATATAATGGAACGCCTGGTCCCAGTTTTGATATTTGAGGGCCTCGGAGGCGCGGTCGGCCAGCCGTTGACCGTCGTCCCAGTCATTTTTCCAACCCGCGATCGCCCGTTCGACTTCCGCGTAGGCCGGGGAGTCCTTCGGCACCACCGCCACCATCGCCAGGGCCCCCTGCAAATCCCCCGCGTCGATCTTCTGGTTGGCGTAGACAATCAGCCGTTTGGACCACTCTCGCATCATCTGTTTCGCCTGAGTCTGTAGGGGGTGGTCTTCGGGCCAGCTCTGCACCAGGGCAAAGGCGGCCTGGATGTCCTTCAACTCGCCGGATTTGGTGGCGCGGTCGGCGCAGTAGAGGCGATCGCCCGAGGGGGACAGGGCCGAAATTTCTTCGCAATTCGGCGGTGGGGGAGTCGTGAGCAGCCACAACAGCGCCCCCGTCGCCGTCGTCCCGAAGCCCAGCAGGACGATCAGCCACAGGAGTTGCCATCCCCAAAATCCCTTCGGCACCCGCAAGCGGGCCGGCGGTTTGGAGGTCGTCGCGAGTCGATCGTTGCTATTGTCGGCGATCGCCATTTCGTCGGTGAGCGTGACATCGACGGACGATTCACCTTCTAAGGCAGGTTGCCGAGAGTGTTCAAATTGGGGGGTCGCCATGACTTCACCATCTTCCTTTCATCCATAGGTTAAACCCAACCCGGTCGGGGACGGGCGCCGAATGCGGTCCCTGGTTTTTCCAAACCGGACTCGAACGCCGGGGCGGACGCTACATCCACCGAATCTCGACCGGACGATTCGTAGAATCGAACTGCGCTCGGTCTGTGCCATCTGCCCGGGAATTCCAGACCCGATCGACTGTTATCTTAAACGCTTTGGAGCCCAGATGGGCAACATTTGCCGTTCAATCTGCAAAATTTATGCCCTCGAAACCGCTTTCGGACTCAATTTGAAGAATTGTTAACCCCGGGGGCGGAGCCGTTCAATTGACACGATCAATTGTCAATTGAACTGACGCCCGCATTCAGGACGCCTTTCGGGTTTCGTCCGCCTCCGACGAACCCTCGACGGCCGAGTCCGGGGAACGGTACCCGAAAAAGTCGATCTGGTAGTCGGTAATTTTGACTCCGGTTTGTTCCTCCACCTGGCGGATGATGGCTTCGGGTAGTTCGATGTGAATGTCGAGGATTTGCTGGGTATCTAAACAGTTGACGTGGGAGTGAGAATCGCTGACGTAGCCGTAGAGGCGGCCGCCTGACCGCTCGAGGCACTCGATGATATTTTCCCGCGACAGAGCCTCCAAGTTTTGATAGACCGAGGTGTGCCCGATCGCCTTCCCCTGTTGATTCAATCGGTCGTAAATGTCGCGGGCCGAGAGGTGTTCCCGCACTTGCCAGAGTAATTCGAGGATGAAGCGACGTTGGCGACTCAGCCGCATTCCTTGGGCCTGACAGCGATTCAAAGCATCTTCTAACGAACTAATCGGTTTCACAACTATCGCCTCAATGTTCTCCATCTACGTTGTAAGAGGTTGCTCGATCCGGTCTGCAGACTCGATCCGCCCGGATCTCATTTTATCTCAGAGGTGGCGGGGGTTCGAGTCGCGGGGGAGGCGGTGCCATCTCTGCGGACGAGTCGTTCTCCTCCGGCATCGACCCCCGGTCTGCTCCGGGTTCGTCGGCCGGCGGAAACCGGACCGGACCGGAGCGATTCGGCCAGGGCACCGGCTTGCCCCGGCTTTAACGTTCCCATCTTGCCGTCATTTTTGTTTCAAGACGATCAACGTAATGTCGTCAAAAATGCGCTGCCGGCCGATGTGATTGTAAACGTCCGTGACGATCGCATCTTTGATCGCTTCGGCCGAGCGGTCGTGGTGGCGGACGATGCCTTCGCAGAGGCGATCGAGGCCGTACTGCATTCCCTGGGTATTTTCGGCCTCCGTAATTCCGTCCGTGAACAGGACGACCACATCGCCGGGGTGGAGTTTGACGTGTATTTTATTGATGAATTGGCCGATTTCCGGCTCCAATCCCACCGGAAACCCCAGGTCGATGGTGTCGAGAATTTCGGCCCGGGGAGACGGCCCCGATCGCACCACGATCGCCTGTTCGTGCTGGCCGCTGATCTCCAACAGATTTCGACAATAATCCAACAGCATCAAGGTCAGATTTTTCTCGGATTTCATGCGTTCTACATTGTCGTAAATTGTGCGGTTCACTGTTTTCAAAAACTTCACCGCATCTTTCTCGTCGTGGGTCAAAAGCGTTCGCACGGCTGTTTGAACCATCATCATCAACATCCCGCTTTCCAACCCGTGTCCGGTGACGTCGCCGATGCCAATCTTGACCCGACCTTTGTGCTGCAAAATATCGTAGTAATCTCCCCCCACTTCTGCCGCCGGTTTCATGTACGTCGCGATGTCGAGGTCGGGAATTAGTTTCAATTCTTCCGGTGTGGGAAGGATCATTTCCTGGAGTTGGCGGGTGATGTCGAGTTCGGCACTCAGTCTCAGGTTTTCCGTCTTCAAACGGTCGTTGAGGCGCATGATTTTATCGTTGGCGCGGATCAACTCGGCCTGGGCCCGCTGGCGTTGCGTCAGTTCTTCTTGCAGTTGTTGGTGCATTTCCGCCTGTCGGATAGCGATCGCCAGTTGGGTGGCGAGTTGGGTGAGAATATCGACTTCGGTGCTGTGCCAGTGCCTCGGTCCGCGGCAGTGGTGCGCGATCAGCAATCCCCAGAGATGCTCTTCTTCGCCAGGAGATTCGGGGCGTTGGAGAATGGGGACGACAAAATTCGCCCGAACTTGCAAACTTTCTAATAATTCGACATAACAGGGGTGAATGTCGCAATTTTGGATGTCTTCGATGGCGCTGACGTGACCCTGGCGGTAGGGTTTGTCCCACCCATTCATGAAGCAGGTATCGTGGATGATTTCGTGGATGATCGGCCGCCAGTCATCCCCCACGGACTCCACGGAGACTTCCCCACTCCAATCTGGTAAAAAGCGGTAGATCACGACGCGATCGGTTTCCAACAATTCCCGCACTTCCTGCACCGCCGAGTTGAGGATTTCATTCAGATCCAGAGAGCGGCGAATCCGCAGTGCAATTTCGGCGACGAGATTGGAATTTTCCGATTGCAGCCACAGAGGAGGTGTATTGATGCCCATAATTCGGCTGAATAAAAAGAGACAACTAATTTTTAGTATAAAGCAGTGGCGCCTCATTGTTGTCTCTCAGCCTCGGGAGGTCGGCATCGAAAAAAATACCGAAAAAACATTTGATAGCGCTGCGCGCGGGAGTCGAGAATCGGGAGTCAGGAACTCAAACAAGGGGCGACCTCCCCTTGTTTCTGACCCGATTTAAACCGGTTGCCACGCGAGCGCTTATTGCTATATATAGCAACGAGCGCTCACGTGGTTACAGTTGAAATGGGGTCATAAATTTTCAAACCCTTATAGAAAAGCCGTTTCAGTTTCCGACTCCCTAATACCGACTGCCGAGGACCGCGCGCAGCG
>NZ_JAJENU010000175.1:0-10174 GCF_035615495.1 Lyngbya sp. CCY1209
CGGGGAAACTCAGACCCGCGAACCGGGGGGTTGACAAAGTGCGGATTTTGTGCAGGGGTGCGGAGGGAGCGATCGCGATCGGGTCAATTTTGATGGTCGTGACGCCCCCGGCTTGTGATATCAAATCTGCGGATATTGAATCGGGTGGAAGACAACGGAGAGCTTGGGAATGCATCCAAAGACCCAAATTATCGGTAAGGTTCGGGCGGAAGGGAAAAAACCCTACACCCTAGACCCTACACCCTATTATTTATGCTCCGTATTGAGTTGTTCTTCCAACTTGCGGCTCGCCAGGGACATCGAGTAGCAGAACACCCAATAGAGAACTCCGATAAACAGGTAAACCTCCGAATAGCGCCCCAGAAACTTGGGGTTTGCCAGGATAGAACGGCTAATGCCCAGCAACTCCACCAGTCCGACGATCGCCAACAAAGTCGTATCCTGAAATAGGCTGATAAACTGTCCGACAATAGAGGGAATCGAGATTTTCAAGGCCTGGGGTAAGATAATCAACCCCAGCGTCAACGGGGCATTTAATCCGACAGCTTTCGCCGCATCGAATTGACCTCGGGGAATCGCCTGCAAGCCGCCGCGGACGTTTTCCGCCAGGTAGGCGGAACTGAACAGGGTCAGGCCGACGATCGCCCGCAGGACGCGATCGGGGCGCATTCCTTCCGGCAGAAATAGCGGCAGCAAAATCTGCCCCATAAATAGAATTGTAATTAAGGGCAGTCCCCGGATCAGTTCGATGTAGGCGACGGACAGCCAGCGGATCACCGGCAGGGGGCTTTGGCGTCCCAAAGCCAGCAAAACGCCGATGGGGAAACAGAGCAAAATGCTGATCACCGACATCAGCAGGGTGAGCATCAGGCCGCCCCAGAGGTTGGTGGAAACGACTTTCAGACCCAACCCGCCGCCGATCAGCCAGACGGCGACAATTAACAATACAAACCAGGAGAAAGGCAACCACTTGCCCAGCAGCGGTTTGATACTCCCGACCTGCCGTCCCCCCCAGGCGCCGAACAGGTTGAGGGCGACCATGCCGATCGCCCCGAGTCGGTAGATGATCGGTGTCGGAATGATCAGCATCAACAGGGTGATGATGGTGATGCCGATGACGATATTTTGGCTGAATAGGGTTGTCGTCCGTCGGGCTAAAAATCCCCAGGTGATGCCGGAGAGAGTGGCAATGAGGGCGAGTAACACCCACAATCGCCAATACTGGTCGTTGGGGAAGCGGCCGGCGAGAAACAGGGGTAAGTTGGCGGGAATGACGCTCCACTGGGCTTGGGTTCTCGCCCAGACGAGGAAACCGGCGGCCATCCACAGCAGGAAGCTGACGATCGCGATCGTGACCACGCCGTTGTACCAGGTATTGAATAAATTCTTACGCAGCCATTCGATAAAGCCTCCCGATTCGTCGGGAGGTTCGCGGGTGAAGTTGGACGGTTGCGGATTAGTTGTGGTCATCGGTGATGGTTATTTTTATGAATTACAAAATCGATTCGCTTTCCCGACTCCCTAATACCGACTCCCGACTCCCCATTTATCTTTCCCGCAGTTGGACACTGCGGTTGAGGAAGTTCATCGCGATGGAAATCAGCAGGTCGATGGTGAGGTAGGTCGCCATGATAATCAGCATCACCTCGACGGCCCGTCCGCTTTGGTTGAAGGTGGTGTTGGCGACGTTGTAAAGGTCGGCGTAGGCGACGGCGATCGCCAAACTGGAGTTTTTCGCCAAATTCAGATATTGGCTGTTGAGGGGGGGGATGATCACGCGCATCGCCTGGGGAAACACCACCAGACGCATCACCGGCCCGGGTTTTAAACCCAGGGAACGGGCGGCTTCCCACTGCCCTTTGGGGACGGATTGAATGCCGGCTCGGACGATTTCGGCGATGTAGGCGCCGGTGTAGATGACCAGGCCGACGAGGAGGGTGGTAAATTCGATGGTCAGCCGCAGACCGCCCCGGAGGACGGGGTTATCTTCGGCGCCTTCCAGGGCGGGTTGTTGCCAGCCCAAGGCGAATAGAATAACTGCCGCCGCCACAACTGCCAGGACGGCGAGGGCGACGAGTTGGGGCTTGCCGGACTGTCCCCGTTCGACCATCACCTTGACCCGCCACCTCCACACGAAAAATGCCGCGATCGCTTCAATTATCAAAAATGCCAGCCAAAACCCGATCGCCGGACTCGCCGGCCAGGGGATGTAAATTCCCCGCTGGGTCAGAAAAATGGAGTCGAGGACGCCGATGCGATTTTCGACTTGGGGAAGTTGCAGGAAAATGCCGTACCAAAATAGCAGTTGCAGCAATAGAGGCGTATTTCGCACTAACTCGACATAAACCAAACCGATCTGACGGAGTAGCCAGTTGTTGGAAAAGTAAGAAACCCCGGCGACGATGCCCACAATAGTGGTGAGGATGATTCCGAAGAACATCACCCGCAGGGAGTTGACCAACCCCGCCAGCAAAACCCTGGCGTAGGGGTCGGTGGGGGTGTAGGGGATCAAGCTTTCTCCGATACCGAATCCGGCGGTACTATCGAGGAAGCCGAAGCCGAATTCGCTGCCCGTCTGTTGCAGGTTGCGGGTGAGGTTGATGCCGCCCAAGGTAAAAATGGCGAGCAAGATGGCGACGACGAGCACCTGAAGGGCAATTTTCCAGAAGCGATCGTCTCGCCAGAGGGGAATTTTCTGCTGATGGGTGTCCGTTGTCATGGTTTTCGTGGGGTGGTGGGCGGAAGGGGACTTTTTGAGGAATCAAATCCGCCCCGGTCAAAAGTCAAAAGTCAAAAATTCCCGTTTCCTACGCACTGATTCGGGTGAGAGTGAATCGGTCCTAGGGAATAGGGAATCGGCAATCCATCACCTTCCCTACACCCTACACCCTACACCCTACACCCTTCTCCAGTGGCAATTAACGGAACGGCGGTGCGTAGAGCAAACCACCGTTAGTCCACAGGTCATTTTGACCGCGATCTAGGTTGAATTGAGAGCCTTCGCCGAGGTTGCGATCGTAAATTTCGCCGTAGTTGCCGACGTGCTTGACGGCCCGGGCGGCGAAATCGTTGCTCAACCCCATGCTTTCGCCCAAATCCCCTTCGACACCGAGAAAGCGGCGAACCGTGGGATCTTCGCTGGTTTGGGCGAGTTCTTCGACGTTACCTTGGTTGATGCCCAATTCCTCCGCTTCGATCAGGCCGAACGTCACCCACTTGACGGTATCGAACCAGGCTGAGTCATTGTTGATCGTCACCGGTCCGAGGGGTTCTTTCGACATGGTGACGTCCAAGAGGATGTGTTCGTCGGGGTTCGGGAGGGTGCTGCGGCGGGCAATCAGTTGCGATTTGTCGGAGGTCATGCCCTCGCAGCGGCCTTCGGCGTAGGCGGCGTAGGCGGGGTCCGCCTGTTGGAAGGTGACGGTTTCAAAATCCACGCCCCGTTTCCTCATGTTGTCGGTCAGGTTGAGTTCGGTGGTCGTCCCCGCTTCCACGCAGACGGCCCGACCCTGAAAATCTTCCAAACTGGTGATGCCGCTGTCGGCTCTCACCATCATCCCCTGGCCGTCGTAAAAGGTCGTGGGGGCAAATTCCATCCCCACCGAAGTGTCCCGGCTGAGGGTCCAGGTGGTGTTGCGGGAGAGCATATCCACTTCGCCGGCTTTGAGGGCCTCGAAGCGTTCGGTGGAGTCCAAGTTGCGGTACTCCACGGCGTTGGGATCGTCAAACAGGGCCGCGGCCACCGCCTTGCAAATATCGACATCCAAGCCGGAATATTCGCCCGTCTCGTCCACGAAGCTGAAACCCGGAATGCCGCCATCGACACCGCAGACGAGCGTTCCCCGGTTTTTGACGACATCGAGGCGACTCTGAGTCGCCCCCGTCGAACCCGCCCCCCCCTCATCGGAACCCGTAGTTCCCGATTGGCAGGCGGTGAGGGATGCGACGGACAGGATGCTCGTCAGTAAAATAAAACCCCATTTACGCATGATTTTTGAATTGTCTTTGAATCGGTTGGTCAAGAACGACAAGCAACCAAAGTCTGAACTTTGGATGCCTCAAATGTTACTAAGCTTACCTCAACCTGGTCATTTGACAAGGGAAGGGAGTGCAAGAGAACGACAATTCAATTGCGAAAGATATCAATCTGAAATGCGATCGCTCTATCCGGAAGATATAAGGACCCGACGACCGGGGCGATCGCGTGGGCGGACCCTTTTATCAGAATAACGGTGACTCGACTGGCCTGCCGAAAGGAAGCTTGGCGGAACGGATCGGCCGAGTCGAATTCCGACCGACTTCCCCCTCGCCCAATTTTTTGGCTTCGTACCATTCGGTTAAAAAATATACGGCAAACAGACCGCAATCATGCCATCGATTCCCCCGTCAGGCGGGCTTCGGCCAGGTCGCGAATCAGGGACAGTCGGGAACTGATATAGTCGTTCAACAGATCGACTTCCTGGCCGTTGATGCTGGATTCGGTTTTCAAGCGCTTCAGCAAACACTGCACGAGGCTATCGTCGTCCAGACTGACCAACTGCGAGGGTTGCGTTGTTTCAACTAAAGACCAAAGTTGGCGGAGCATTGCGGGAGTCATAAGACCTCCTTATCGGTTAATCATCGCTCCCAAAGGCTGGGAGTCCACGAGTTTCTTACTACGCAGCCATTTCTGGATTGTCCAGGATGGATAGGCTGCCTTTATTTTTTCTTTATACTTTAAACCATAACCGAAATTCGCCCCGTCAAACACCAAATCACACAAGATGTCACATGAATTATCAATTACTTAATCAAGCGAAGCATAACTTGACAAAACTCATAAAGTGTAAAGTTCGATACACAATTATCTCTTCTTTCGGGTCGATTCCTTCTTTCTCGGCACGATCACCTCGATCGCTTTCGGAATCACCCGGAACCGGGCGGGGGTGTGGGCAGTAATTTCGCCGTCCGTGTTGATGGGATAGGGTTTGGCCGTCACCACTTCAAATTCAGTCCCCGAGAGCGTCCGCGTCCCCAAATCCCGGCGGTGACGCCCGGTCCACAGGGCCAGCAAAACCGTAAAAATTTGCCACCAGTGCTGAATTTCCAAGCTGTAGAGATCCAGACGGCGATCGTCGATAGTGGCGTCGTGGGCGATCCGCATCCCGCCGCCGTAAAACCGCCCATTTCCGATCGCAATTTGTAACGTTTTCACCCGCTTCCACCGGCCCTCAAATCCGATCTCCGCCTTGAACGGACGCCGCGTCAAAATCACATTGACGGCCGTGATGAGATCAGCAAAAATACCCCACCGGCGTTTGGCATCCCGGGTCAACTTGCGGGTGATATTGACGCTCAATCCCAGACTCGCCACGTTGAAAAAATGCTTCCCGTTCACCCACCCCAAATCGATCCGGTGTCGGTGTCCCACCGCGATGGTCTGGCAGGCCTCCGGAAGCGAAAGCGGAATCCCCAAAGTCCGGGCTAGATCATTAGCCGTCCCCAAGGGCAAAATCCCCAGGGGCAGGTCCGTCCCCACCAACCCCTCCACCACCCGATTCAGGGTGCCGTCCCCGCCCCCGACGATGATCAGATCCACGCGATCGCGATAGCTGCGGATCAGCGGCGGGAACTCGTCCGGATCTTGCACCGACTCCTGAATAATCTCCAAACCCAAAATTTGCAACTGAAGCAACGCCTTCGGCAATTTCTGCTGCACCTGGCGGGCGTGGGGATTGGCCAACAGCAAAGCCGTTTTGGGATCAGGTCCGAACATAATTAATAATTAATAATTAATAATTAACAATTAATAATTGCCTATTGCCTATTCCCCATTCCCCATTCCCCATTCCCTACACCCTACACCCTACACCCTACACCCTATTCCCCGATCACCCACCGCCAGAGGGGATGATTCGGTCCTTGTTTGCGAATTCGCAAGACCTGTTTTTCCAGGCGTCGGCGGTAGTCGCGGGGGAAGCCGATCAAGATGTTGCGACTCTGCCAGAGGAGGGTGCTGGCGGTCATGCCGAGACACAGGCCCAGACCGATCGCGCACAGGCGGTTGTGAAATAAACTGTAGCGCACCGTGGCCCAGGTGAAATAGTCCAGCAATAGGACGATGTCCGATCGCATCCCCCACAGGCTCAACGGCGCCACCAGCAGCCACAGGAGGGCCACGACCGCCCAGCGGCAGTAGACGGTCAATTCGTGCAGTTTCCGCATCTGGGCGGGCAGGCTGGGGTCGTCGGAGTTCGATTCGGGATACCACATGGGAATGTCATCTCCTATTCCTCGCCCGAGACGGGTTGGGGTTTGTCCTTGGCGACGGGGGTAGCTTTGGAGGGGTGACGTTCCCGCCACCAGGCCAAAAGGGTGCTGGCGACGAAGATACTGGAGTAGGAACCGGTGATGAAACCGACGATCAAAGCCAGGGCGAAATATTTGAGGGTTTCCCCGCCGAACAGGAAGATGCACACCAGGGGCAGCAGGGTGGTGACGGTGGTGTTGATCGATCGCGCCAGGGTTTGATTCACCGCGTCATCGACGATCCGGTTGATGGGGGCCTCCGGCATCCGCTTCAAAATTTCCCGGATGCGATCGTAGATTACCACCGTGTCATTAACAGAAAATCCGATAATTGTCAAGAGGGCGACCAAAAATAATGTGTCCGCCTCCACTCCCAACGTCAACCCCAAAATCGAGAAGATGCCCATCGTCACGAAAACATCGTGGAAGAGGGCGACGAAGGCGAAAACGGCGTAGTCGAACTGGAAGCGGATCGTCAGGTAAACCGTGATCGCGGCGAAGGCCACCAAGAGGGCCGTGAGTCCGGAAGTAAAAATTTGCCGGCCCAGGGTCGGCCCCACGGTGTCGATCTGGGTAGCCTGGGGGTCGAACTGGCCGATCGCATCTTCCAGGGCCGCTTCGAGGCGGGTGCGTTCGTCCACGTCCAGGCTTTGGGTGCGGACGGAGACGATCTGGCGGTCGCGGGCGATCGGATCTTTGTCCAACAACTGCACCGAACTGTTGCCCAAATTCTGCCCCACCAAAACCTCCCGCACCTCGGCGATGTCGATGGGCCCGTCGCAATTTCCCGGAACGCTACAGTCGAGTTCCAACTGGAGGCGGGTTCCACCGACAAAATCCAACCCCGGACGCAGGGGGGCGCCGATGTCGGGGCGGGTCCAGGAAATCGCCATCGCCACCAGTCCGCCGAGGATGACGGCGGCGGAAATCGTCCACCAGAGCGATCGCTGTTTGGTAACGCTAAAGGTCATAGGTCAGTCTGAGATTGTGGATAGAGACAAGGGGGGCGGAAACTAAGTCTCCTTGGGGAGATTGGGACAAAACAGGTCGGGCTTGCGGAACTCCGACATACTGATGGCTGTAAACATGAGGGTGCGGCTGCAGGTGACGGCGGTGAACATACTCACGGCCACCCCCAAACCGAGGGTGAGGGCGAACCCCTTCACCAGACCGGTCCCGAACCAGAACAGGGCGACGCAGGCGATGCCGGTGGTGACGTTGCCATCCAGGATGCTGCCGAAGGCGCGGTAAAACCCCGACTCCACGGAGCGATAGAGGGTCTTTCCGGCCCGCAATTCTTCCCGGGTGCGCTCGAAAATCAGCACGTTCGCGTCCACCGCCATGCCGATGCTGAGGATAAATCCGGCGATCCCCGGCAGGGTGAGGGTGACGCCGAGCAGGTTGAAGAGCGCCAACGTCAGCAAAGCGTAGACCACCAAAGCGATATCCGCGATCGCCCCCGGTAGTCGATAATAAGCCACCATGAAGATCAGCACCAAAATCAGACCCCCGATGGCGGCGTAGACGCTGCGCCGGATGCTGTCCCGCCCCAAGGTCGCCCCGACGGTGCGGTTCTCCACGATTTCCACGGGGACCGGCAGGGCGCCCCCCCGCAACTGCACGGCGATGTTGTTAGCCTCTTCGGCGGTGAAGTTTCCCGTAATCACGGCGCTGCCCCCGGTGATGCCGGTTTCTGCAAATTCCACCGAAACCGTCGGATAACTCAGCAGGCTCTCATCCAGAAAGATCCCGATCGTCCGCCCCGTCCCGGCCAAATTCTTGGTGAGTTCGGCGAAGTTGTCGCCCCCCTCGTTGTTGAAGCGCAGCACGATTTCCCAACCGTTGCTCCCCTGGGTGGGTTGGGGGAAGGAATCCTGGAGTTGCTGGCCGCGGATGACGGGATCTTGGTAAAGTTGAGCGATCGCCTCGTTGCTCTCTTCGAGTTGTTGGAGGAGTTCGTCGAGTTTCTCGTCCTCCCCTTGGGCGATCGCTTCTTCCACCTCCGCTTGCAAAACTCGGTTCACCTGCACCTCCGCCAGAAGCTGGCCCTCGGTGCCCCGCTTCTGTTCCCGAAAGTCCAACTGGGCCGTCCCCCCCAACACGCGCTCGGCCTGTTCCGGGTCGCTGACGCCGGGAAGCTGCACCAAAATCTGGTCGTCCCCCACCGTCTGCACCACGGCTTCCGACACCCCCAGGCCGTTGACGCGGTTCTCGACGACGCTCTGGACGGCTTCGAGCACCCGCTCGTCAATTTGGGGGACTTCCTCGGAGGTCTGCAACTGGATGGTCAGTTGGGAACCGCCGCGCAGGTCTAATCCCAGGCGGATGGGGACTTTGACCAAAACGATGACGGAGGCAATGACCAGAATGAGGATCAAGATCAGGAGGGAACGCTGTCTTCGCATACTAAATTTGAGGTCGGTGAGCGGACTGGAGAACAGACGGAACGGGCGATCGCACCCGCCGGGGACAGGGCGACAAGTGCTTGTGGATTGATTTTGGGCGAGGATGACAAACCTGGAAACCCTCATGAAAAGGCGGTTTCTATTCCCCACACCCCACACGCCCACAGGCCTACACCCGTTTGCAATCAAAGCCAGTCTAACATTTGAGCCGCACAAAAAATCCCCCGCGTGGCGGGAGATTTGGGAGCGATCGCCCGCAATTCGAGACGGTATCGGCCAATTAAACCCGGACGGACATCATATTCTGGACGGCCTCCAGAATTTGCTCGGGTTGCACGATCGTCAGCCGTTCCAGCATCCCGTTGTAGGGGGTGGGGATGTCTTGGGAGGAGAGTCGCAGCACCGGGGCATCGAGTTCGTCGAAAAAGTTATCGTTGATGGAGGCTGTCAGTTCGGCTCCGATGCCCCCCGTTTTCATACATTCCTCGACAATGATCACCCGGTGGGTTTTGCGGATCGACGCCCCGATGGTTTCGAGATCCAGCGGTTTGAGGGAAATCAGGTCGATCACTTCCGGATCGAACCCCTGTTTGACCATCGCCGGGACGGCCTGCATGACGTGGTGCCGCATCCGGGAGTAGGTCAGGATCGTGACATCTTTCCCCGATCGCACGATCTCGGCTTTGTCGATGGGGACCACATATTCCTCGTCCGGGATATCTTCTTTGAGGTTATAAAGCAGGACGTGCTCGAAAAATAGCACCGGGTTGTCATCCCGAATCGCCGATTTGAGCAATCCCTTGGCGTTGTAGGGGGTGGAACAGGCGACGATTTTGAGCCCGGGGACGGCTTGGAAATAGGACTCCAGACGCTGGGAGTGTTCGGCGCCCAACTGCCGCCCCACCCCGCCGGGTCCCCGGATCACCAGGGGCATTTTGAAGTTGCCGCCGGAGGTGTAGCGGAGCATCCCGCCGTTGTTGGCGATCTGGTTGAAGGCGAGGAGGAGGAATCCCATGTTCATCCCTTCGATGATCGGCCGCAGTCCGGTCATGGCGGCGCCGACAGCCATCCCCGTGAAACTATTTTCCGCGATCGGCGTGTCGAGTACCCGCAGGTCGCCATATTTTTTGTGCAGATCCTTGGTCACTTTGTAGGAACCCCCGTAGTGGCCGACATCTTCCCCCAGCACGAATACGGAGGGGTCGCGGGCCATCTCTTCGTCGGTGGCTTGACGCAGTGCATTGAAAAGTAGAGTCTGTGCCATCTGGATTGATCCGAGTGTAGTGGATGTGACTGTTTATAATAACCCCTTCCGGGTGGCGATCGCTCCCAAACAAGAAACCGGGTTTCTAGAAGCATCTTCAATTTCCCCACAAAGATCTCAGTAGAAACCCGGTTTCTAGGCGCGATCGCTCCCAACAAAGAAACCGGGTTTCTAGAAGCACCTTGGGTTTCCCCCCGAGATCTCAATAGAAACCCGG
>NZ_JAJENU010000176.1:0-8787 GCF_035615495.1 Lyngbya sp. CCY1209
GACCGCTTGGGAATCAATTCCCGAGGGCGCAAGCCAGGGGCCCCAACCCGATCAAATCATATTCAGATGATTGGGGAATTTGTACGGATCTGACTATAAATTTGCCGACCGGAGCCGACCGGAGCCGACCGGAGCCGACCGGAGCTTACCGAAGCTTCCTGGAGCTCCCTCTGCTTACCGAAGCTTCCTGGAGCTCCCAGACCTTGCTTAATCATTCTTAATATTGTCGGCGATCGCGACGGTTTCCTCACCTAGCGTAGCGGCAGCTTAGGGCGAAAGCCCCGCGTCTTTAGACCGGGGTGAGCTTACTTCTAACTCCTTCCCGGGGAATCTAAAATCGGGGTGCAAGCCAGGGGCCCCTACAATCTAAAATCTAAAATTCCCCTGGACCGGGTTTTCGCCGACGTCGCCGGACGGGCCATCGACTGGTAAAAATCCTGGAGGATGGCGTCGCGATCGAAGTTTTCCCACAAACCGATTTGAAATTCGTTCTCGGGCCGGTCCACCCAACCGGACGGCTCGTATCGGGGGGCCGGGATGAGCCGATATTCGCCCCAGTCGGGGTTTTTGACCACGGCCACCGCCACCACGTCGAAAAGCGATCGCGAGGGGGGGTCGCCGTAGTATTCGGCATTGGCAAATAAACTGGCGGAATAGTCCCCGAAATTGTCAAATTCGCCGCCGTGGCGTCCCGTCACCGGGGTTTCGATCCGGATTCCCCGGCCTTTGACGTTTTCCAGGATATCTTCCTGCTGCACCTTGACGGCTTCGGCGCCGGTCGGGCCTCCGCCGTACCGCACCGTCACCATCTCGAAGGGGATGCGGCTCTCGAGCAAATAGTCGAGGGCGGGGATATCGTTGTCGAGGTTGTACTCCCCCGGTTCGGGGTAGTTGGACCCCAGCCACACCAACCGCACCTTCTCCACGATATCCGGGGCGCGGTCAAACGCGAGGGCGACGTTGGTCAATTTGCCCACCGCCAGGAGTACCAGCTTTTCGTCCCGCTCGGTTCGGGCTTCGCGGATGATAAAATCGATCGCCTCCCGGCCGTCCTCGGCCGCGTCTCCGAGGGGTCGAATTTCCGCAAAGTCGCCGTTTGCCCCCGAGTACAGGGGAACGGTGTCCGTCGCGCCGCACAGTTTCATCACCCGGACCGCTTCCTCGTCGTGTCGGACGATGTCCCCACCGTTGAAGGTGGCATTGGTGGTGATGCCCCGGACATCGAAGATGTCACGGTTGAACAGCAAATAAGCCAGGGCGTGTTGGTCGTCGAGTTCGTTGTTGGTGTCGGTGTCAAAAATCACCGGGATGGGGTCAGCATTTCGGAAGGACAGCGGGAATTGGGTGGCGGGGGCGAACAGCCCGACCCCGACAACCAGGGCGAAACCGACGAGAATACCGGTGAGGATGATAACAATACGGCGCATTTTCATCGGGGCGTTTTTTTGAGCTGCGATCGCCTGACGGAAGGCCATTCCGGAGCTACAATGGGAGCGAAATCCGACACATTCCTTCCCTCCTAACTTCACAAAGCGTATCACAATTGATTCGGGGTGCGATCGCCCAGGGTGCTAGAATGCTGTTACGATGTGCGATTCGTTTGAAATCTCCCCCCGTCCGGGTCGGCCTGCAAATTTCAATCGGATGTCCCGGCCCCTCCATAAAAACTTCCTGAAATTTAAAATGACGGCGACTTCGGAACGGGGAACGTGAATTAAAATAAGGTAAACCTTTTGGCTGATTGCAACCTTACGGATGCCTCCAACTTCACCCAAACACCAGTCTTCCACAGCCACAACTCCCCCGGGGGTGTCGCTGCCGTTTGTCAGCCATTGGGGAATTCGGCAGAAAATTGGTGGCGGTTATGTCATCGTCTTGGGTTTGGCGGTCGGGGGGGTGATCGCCGGATTCGTCGTCAATACCATTCTCGCCCGCGAGAACCGGCAACAATTCGATATGAATCGAGAAAAAGCGCAACTCTTGGTCGATTTGGACACGGATCTATTCGACCTCCGAGACAAACAAGAGGATTTGGCGCCAATTGTCAGCGACCCCCAAACTTTATCGACGCAGGTTTCCGAAATTCGCTCCGATATTTTCGAGTTGAACCGCCACATCCAGAACCTGCAAGATATCCCGGAAACCACCGACTCGGAGATTCAGGAAGATTATCAAACCCTGCAAAATCTGCTCCAAAATTATATCAACGCGATCGCTATCTACGAGGACAGAATCGAGGCTGTATTTCAACTCACCGAGTCAGCCGAAACGAATTCTGAAAACCTGCCAGCCGTCCAAAAATCCCTGGAAGAATTCGGCAATTCCGAGGCAGCCACAAACCTCTATAACCTGTCCGGGGAAGCCCTGCAGTTGGCGGAAAAATTCGCCGATCGCGCCGATTTAGCCGCGCCAAAATTGCAGCGGTCGGAAGCCCTGAGCCGCCGCATCGTCTTTTTCAGCCTCCTCGCCGCGGTGGCGATGGCGATCATTTTAGCCAGCTACACCAGTCGCGCGATCGCCCGCCCCATCGAACAGATGATCGAAACCGCCGACCAAGTGGGAGAAGAATCCGATTTCGCCCTGCGAATTCCCGTCACCGCCGACAAACATACGGAAATCGGACGGCTCACCGCCACCCTCAACAAACTCATTAAACGAGTCGCCAAATACACCGAAGAACTACAGCGGGCGAAAATCGCGGCGGAAGCCGCCAACCGCTCCAAAAGCGTGTTCCTCGCCAACATGAGCCACGAACTCCGCACCCCCTTGAACGCCATTATCGGCTACAGCGAAATGCTCCACGAAGAGTCCCAAGACCTGGGCTACACCGACTTTCTTCCCGACCTCGACAAGATCAAAACGGCGGGAAAACACCTCCTCGACATGATCAGCGACATCCTCGACATCTCCAAAATTGAAGCCGGCCACGTCACCCTCTATTTGGAAGATTTCGCCGTCCAACAATTGATCGACGACGTGGTATCCACCGCCAAACCCCTGACCGAAAAAAATGGCAATATTTTGAAAGTCAAAACCGACAAAGATTTGGGCAGTATGTACGCCGACCTCCCCAAGGTGCGACAAGTCCTCCTCAACCTGTTGAGCAACGCCTCCAAATTCACCACCAAAGGCACCATCACCCTGCAAGTTAAACGGGCTAAAAAAATCCCCGAAGAGTGGAAACAAAACAGCATCAACGCCCAAATGATGCCCAACGCCAAAACCCAGTATTTGGTGTTTCAAGTTCGGGATACGGGCATCGGCATGAACGAAGAACAGGTCAAACACATTTTCAAAGCCTTTATCCAAGCCGATGCCTCGACAACCAAACGGTTCGGCGGCACCGGACTCGGACTGGCCATTAGCCAGCGGCTGTGCGAAATTTTGGGCGGGGGAATTCACGTCAAAAGCAAAGAAGGGGTGGGTTCGACCTTCATCGTTTGGCTCCCCGTCCACGTCAAGAGTCAGTATATTTGATTGGGTTTTGAAGCCGACGGACTCTTTTTGGGAAAGTTAAAAGTGAAAAATTAAGGGTGAAAAATGGTCGATTTCCTATTCCCCATTCCCGACTCCCTAATACCGACTCCCGACTCCACATTTCGGCGATCCGTACCCGGGAAGGGAGGAAGAGAGCACCGGGGGCTCCGATGCGGTAAGCTACAGTTTGAAAAGAGTCGGGCTGGTTGAAATGCTTGGCAATTGACGGAATTTCGGCGATCGAGACATTTTTCGGTCTCCGTTTCCACGTGGAGGTGCGATCGCCGCGATCGCACCGTTCTGGCGACTGCCAGAAAAAGCCAAACGACCTGACCCTACAAATAAATTCCTAGAGAAAATCATCAGTTGAGGAGGTTAAAACTTATGCAACCCACCGATCCGAGTAAATTTACAGAAAAAGCCTGGGAAGCCCTCGCCCAAACCCCCGACCTGGTCAAACAAGCCCAGCAGCAACAAATCGAAACCGAGCATTTGATGAAAGCCCTGCTGGAACAGGAGGGGTTGGCGAGCAGCCTGTTCAACAAAGCCGAGGTATCCGTGCCCCAACTGCGGGAACGCACCGAAGCCTTTATCGAACGACAGCCCCAAGTCAAGGGCAGCAGCACCAACGTCTATCTGGGGCGGAGTTTGGACGCCCTGTTAGACAACGCCGAAGCCTACCGCAAGGATTACGGAGACGAGTACATCTCCATCGAACACCTGCTGCTGGCCTACACTAAAGATGCCCGATTTGGCAAATCCCTCTACCAAGAATTTAGGCTGGATGAAGCCAAACTCAAACAAACGATCGCCCAAATCCGAGGAAGTCAAAAAGTGACCGACCAGAACCCCGAAGGTAAATATC
This sequence comes from Lyngbya sp. CCY1209, assembly GCF_035615495.1. Classification (GTDB taxonomy): domain Bacteria; phylum Cyanobacteriota; class Cyanobacteriia; order Cyanobacteriales; family Microcoleaceae; genus Limnospira. Next base: position 4,343 of record NZ_JAJENU010000176.1, read on the forward strand.
AAGCCCTGGAAAAATACGGCCGCGACCTCACCGAAGCGGCCCGCAAAGGCAAACTCGACCCGGTTATCGGACGGGACGACGAGATCCGCCGCACGATCCAGATTTTGAGCCGCCGCACCAAAAATAACCCCGTTCTCATCGGCGAACCCGGGGTCGGTAAAACGGCGATCGCGGAAGGGTTGGCCCAGCGGATCGTCGCCGGAGACGTGCCACAGTCCCTCCAAGATCGTCAACTGATCGCCCTGGACATGGGCGCACTGATCGCCGGGGCGAAGTTCCGGGGGGAATTCGAGGAGCGCCTGAAAGCCGTCCTCAAAGAGGTCACGGATTCCGAAGGTAAAATCATTCTATTCATCGACGAGATCCATACCGTCGTCGGCGCCGGGGCCACCCAGGGGGCGATGGACGCCGGCAACCTGCTCAAACCCATGTTGGCCCGGGGCGAACTGCGCTGCATCGGCGCCACCACCCTGGACGAGTACCGCAAGTACATCGAAAAAGATGCCGCCCTGGAACGGCGGTTCCAACAGGTCTACATCGATCAGCCCAACGTCGGCGACACGATCTCGATCCTGCGAGGCCTCAAAGAGCGCTACGAGGTCCACCACGGGGTGAAAATTTCCGATTCCGCCCTGGTGGCCGCGGCGACTCTTTCCACCCGCTACATCAGCGATCGCTTCCTCCCCGACAAGGCGATCGATTTAGTGGACGAAGCGGCAGCTAAATTGAAAATGGAGATCACCTCCAAACCCGAGGAACTCGACGAGATCGACCGCAAGATCCTCCAGTTGGAGATGGAAAAACTCTCCCTCCAGAAAGAGAGTGACCCGGCGTCTCAGGAACGGTTGGAGCGCCTGGAGAAGGATCTGGCCAATCTGAAGGAGGAACAGCACACCCTCAACGCCCAGTGGTACGCGGAAAAGAACACCATCACCCACATCCAGTCCCTCAAGGAACAGATCGATCGCGTCAATATCGAGATCCTGCAGGCGGAACGCAACTACGACCTCAACCGGGCCGCCGAGTTGAAATACGGTACCCTTGAAACCCTCAAAAAGCAGGTGCAACAGGCCGAATCTCAACTGGAAGAGACTCAAACCGGCAGCCGCACCCTGCTGCGGGAGGAAGTCACCGAAGCCGATATCGCGGAAATTATCTCCAAGTGGACGGGGATTCCGATCAGCAAGTTGGTGGAGTCGGAGAAGGAGAAACTACTGCACCTCGACGACGAACTGCACGAGCGGGTGATCGGACAGGATGAGGCGGTGACGGCCGTGGCCGATGCCATTCAGCGATCGCGGGCCGGACTCTCGGACCCCAACCGCCCAGTGGCGAGTTTCATCTTCCTCGGCCCGACGGGGGTGGGCAAGACGGAACTGGCTAAGGCCCTGGCGTCCTATCTCTTCGACACCGAAGAGGCGATGGTGCGGATCGATATGTCCGAATACATGGAAAAACACGCCGTCTCCCGCCTGCTGGGGGCCCCTCCCGGATATGTGGGCTACGACGAGGGGGGCCAGCTCACCGAGGCCATCCGCCGCCGCCCCTACGCAGTGATCCTGTTCGACGAGATCGAGAAGGCCCACCCTGACGTGTTCAACGTCATGCTGCAAATTCTCGATGACGGCAGGGTGACGGACGCCCAGGGCCACACGGTGGATTTCAAGAATACCGTGATCATCATGACCAGCAACGTGGGATCGCAGTATATTTTGGATGTAGCCGGGGACGATTCCCGCTACGAGGAAATGCGATCGCTGGTGATGGATTCGATGCGGGGGTCATTCCGGCCCGAGTTCCTCAACCGTATCGACGAGATCATCATCTTCCACTCCCTCAAGTCCGAACAGTTGCGGCAGATCGTCCGCCTGCAACTGGGGCGGTTGTCCGAGCGTCTCGAAGACCGCAAGATGTCTCTGAAGTTGTCCGACGCGGCCCTCGACTATTTGGCGGAGGTGGGATTTGACCCGGTTTACGGCGCCCGTCCCCTGAAGCGGGCCATCCAGCGGGAGGTGGAAACCCAGATCGCCAAAGGGATCATCCGGGGCGAGTTCAACGAGGGGGATACCATGTTTGTGGATGTGGAAAATGAACGTCTCGCCTTCAAGAAGTTGCCCGTGGAATTGCTGACGGCCCAATAAAATGGGCTCGGTTTGGGAGATGGGGGTGCGGTTCGCTGTACCCCTTTTATTGAGTTTTCACCTGTCAATTTGAATTGGAGATTTGGAGTCAACGCCGACCCGGAAAGAACTGTAGAAGCGATCGCGTCCCCAGCTTCGGCGGGGGTTCCCCTCGCCCTCGGTTATCTCTTGTGATTGAGATCAAAATATGTGGCGATCGCCATCTCCACAAAAATTCTAATCTTGATGTCATCGAAAGACGGAAATTCATTGGTGTCGGTCCGTTCGGTTTTGTGGCGCGGTCAAGTGGAGGGGGCGATCGACGACTTCCATCTGAGCATTCAATTCGAGTTATAACAAACCATATAACACTTATTATAAATGGCCGTCTTTGATGCGATCGGGTGTCAGACCGGAGCGCCGGGTAAATCGGTCGGAGCGGGGGATTGATCGTCCCGAAGGTCGCAACAATGCCCGCTATTCTCGGTCCGTATACCTCGTTTGTAAAAACTCCGTAAATTTACGCAAAAGATGTGGCACATCCTCGACCGATCTGATAGCATTGAGGAAATTACGGATGGATCTGTCGGCGGCCCGAATCGCTATCGGGGTCGGTCAGTATTTTTTTGCTCTTTTTTCGTCGCCGTAATTGGGTGTCTACCAGTCATCTTTCATGAATACTTATAAAGATCAGGAAAAAATTAAAGAAAATTTTTCCGTTGCCGGGACATCTGACCAAAAAATCACTTTAAAAAATATGAATTTATCATCTCAAACTGACGGGGGAGTTCTGGTCGTCGTCGATGCCGGAATCGAAGATGCATCGATTTTGATCGGGGGAGTTGTTCCGGGTGCCAAAGCGATCGCCCTCCCGTCCGGTCGAGATGGCATTCGGCAAATCACCCGGGTACTTCAGGAACACCCCGATCTTGATACCCTTCACATTATTTCCCACGGTTTTCCGGGCGGTTTGACCCTCGGAAATACGCAGCTCAACCTGGATACCCTGGACGAATACGCCGACCTTTTAAAACGCTGGCGCTGCGATCGCATCTGCCTCTACGGCTGTAATGTAGCAGCGGGAGATGCCGGTTCCGAATTGATCGAAAAACTGCACCGTTTGACGGGGGCCGAAATCGCGGCATCGGCGACCCAGACCGGAACTTTCGCGTTGGGTGGGGACTGGAATTTAGAAGTCAAGACGGGCGATTTTGAAGTCGATTTGGCGATCGATGAAAAGGCGATCGCGGCTTACCCCCACGTACTTCCAACCTTTGATTGGAACAATTTTGACTGGCCTGACGGTCAACTGGGTACGAACACCTTCGCGGATGTCGATGGCAGTGGCATCAACGTTGATATCAATGTCACAGCCGATACAGGCGTTACTGTGGAAGAGCTAGATGGCAACGCTACCCCGGACGATTTTGCATTCTTTTCAGGAACCGAAATCGACCCTCAGCTCGCGTTAAATCTCTTTATCGATCCCCCAACTAACCAAGGCGATGGCGTAACCGTAACTGTCACCTTCTCGGAGGAAGTTCAAGGGGTTAGCTTCCAAGTTCTCGATATCGACAAATCGGACGGTGATTTATGGCAAGATGAGGTGGTGGTGGGTGGTTTCAACGAAGCTGGAGATGCAATCAATACCATAGTCATTCCATCGGATAACCCGACCTACGATATTGTTGATTCGACGATTACCGGAAATGCATTTGCAGACAACACGGGAGTTGAGGCCGAACGAGGAACGGTGACGGCGTTCTTCTCAGAACCGGTCACATCGTTTTCATTGAAGTTCCAGAGCGGTCCGGATGCCCCCGCCGATCCGGAGGCCCACGGTGTGGGTCTTCTCAATAATTTCATTTTCAATCCCACGGTGACGCTGACGCCGACAGAGATCTCCCAAGTTGAAGGGGATACCGGCACCACGAACTATGAGTACACCGTAACGCTCTCCGAGCCGCTGTACGTCCCCCTGGAAGTCGAATATACCACCGGCGACGACACCGCCACGGCCGGGGAAGATTATATTGCCGAGAGCGGCACTTTGACCTTTGCACCCGGAGAAACCGAAAAGACCATCACGGTTCAAGCCAACGGCGATACGATACCCGAGCCGGACGAACAATTCACCGTGACGCTGACGAGTGCCGAGTTCCAAGATGGCAACGGCAACCCCCTCGGAAGTCCGGTTGTAGTCAATGATAGCGCGATCGGGATTATCGAGAATGACGATGCCCCAGCCAACACGGCCCCCGAGGCGGTGAACGACACAGCAACCACGGAACAGGATACAGCCGTGACCCTGGCGCCTGCTGCCCT
>NZ_JAJENU010000177.1:0-3879 GCF_035615495.1 Lyngbya sp. CCY1209
GAGCCGTGTGAGGTGAAAGTCTCATGCACGGTTCTGAATGGGAGGGGGAGAAGGTGACTTCTCTCTCGACCCCTAATTTCACCCGCCCGAGTCCAAAACTTTGCAACTCAGAACTGACGACTGACTAAAATGACGACCCGTGTAATTCTTGTCCGCCACGGTCAGAGCACCTACAACGCCCAAAAACGCATCCAGGGCCGCCTGGACGATTCCGTTTTGACCGACCGCGGCCGCGACGACGCCGAACGAGTCGCAACCGCGCTCTGTGGCCTGCCCCTGGACGCTATCTACAGCAGCCCCCTGCAACGGGCCCGCCAGACGGCCCAACTCATTGTCTCCCGCCTGGAACGGGCGCCCGAGTTGCAAACCGCCGATTTGCTCATGGAAATCGACCTCCCCCTGTGGGCCGGACTCGAACGCCAGGAAGTCCGCACGCGCTTTTCCGAAGACTACCGCCGCTGGCAGGAAACCCCCCACGAGTTTTCCATGGTTCTAGAAGGCGGAAAACAACATTTCCCCGTTTTATCCCTCTTTGAACAGGCGCGACAATTTTGGCGGCATCTCCTCGCCCGCCACGCCGGCCAGACGGTGTTGGTCGTCGCCCACAACGGCATCAACCGCTCCCTCATCGCCACGGCTTTGGGGGTCAAACCCGAGTTGTATCAGTCGGTCCAGCAGTCCAACTGTGGCATCAGCGTCCTCAATATCGGCGACGTCGGACCGGGAGAACTCCCCAAACCCGCCGCCGTCCAGTTGGAGTCCATGAACCTCACTTCCCACGTCGGCGCCCAATTTCCCACCCCCCGCCCGGAACATCGCGGGCCGCGGCTGCTGCTGGTCCGCCACGGGGAAACCGAGTGGAACCGCAACGGACAATTTCAGGGACAAATTGACGTCCCCCTCAACGAAAACGGCCGGGAACAGGCGCGAAAAGCCTCAGAATTTCTTAAGGATGTCCGGCTCGATTTCGCCCTGACCAGCCCGATGGCCCGCCCGAAAGAAACGGCTGAAATTATCCTCGAACACCACCCCGATCTCCCCCTCCAGTTAGATGACAATTTCCGCGAAATCAGTCACGGCCTCTGGGAAGGAAAATTTGAGTCGGAAATCGAGGAACACTATCCCGGTTTATTGAATCAGTGGAAGCGGGCGCCGGAAACCGTGCAGATGCCGGAAGGGGAAAATCTGAACCAGGTCTGGGAGCGGGTGGCGATCGGCTGGAAAAAGCTGGTCAAAGCCTACGATTCCCAACCCGTCACCGGCTTGGTGGTCGCCCACGATGCCGTCAACAAAGCCATCCTCTGCCAGTTGTTTGGTTTGTCTCCGGAACATTTTTGGAACTTCAAACAGGGCAACGGTTCCGTCACCGTCATCGACTACCCCAACGGCGCCGGCGGCTACCCGGTTTTGCAGGCGATGAACATCACCACCCACCTGTCCGGCAGCATTCTCGACAAGACCGCCGCCGGGGCGCTTTGATCATTAATAATTAACAATTAATAATTAATAATTAATAATTATTAATTGCTGGAGAGGTGAGATAAGAGCTCATGAGTGACGAACTCCTCAAACAGGTCAGGGTTTTAGATCCCGAGTCGGGGCGGGATCAGGTGGCCGATGTGCTGATCGCGGACGGTCGGATTCGGGCCGTCGCATCCGCGATCGCCGATTACCCCGATCATACCCGGGTGCGGGATGGGGAGTGCCTGGTTTTGGGGCCGGGACTCGTCGATCTCTACAGCCACACCGGGGAACCGGGATTTGAGGAGCGGGAAACCCTGGAATCCCTGGGAAAGGCGGCGATCGCGGGGGGATTCACCCGCCTGGGGATCTTGCCGGACATGATACCATCGGCCGACAATCCCGCCACCGTCGGTTTCTTGCAAAGTCGCGTCCCGGCGGGGTTCCACCTGTGGGGCGCGATGACCCGGGGTGCGGCGGGGGAACAGATGACAGAACTCGGGGAGTTGGCGGGCTCGGGAATTGTCGGATTTGCCGACGGACATCCCCTGCAACGCCTCGCCCTGCTGCGCCGGATTTTAGAATATCTCCATCCGCTCAACGTGCCGATCGCCCTCTACTGCTGCGATCGCCAACTCGCCAGCAACGGGGTGATGCGGGAGGGGGATGAATCCATCTACGCCGGCCTCCCCGGCCTCCCCGGCTTCGCCGAAACCGCCGCCCTCGCCGCCGTTTTGGAGTTGGTGGAGGCGACGGGAACCCCCGTCCACATCATGCGGGTTTCCACCGCTCGGGGGGTGGAACTGATCCGGGATGCCAAACGGCGGGGTCTGCCCATCACCGCCAGCACCACCTGGATGCATTTATTGTTCGACACGGAGGCCGTCAGCGGCAAACGGCGGCGGGTTCTCGGCAGCGACGGATCGCCCTCGTCCCCCTTTCCCATCCCCTACGATCCCAGTCTCAACCTCGACCCGCCCCTCGGCAACCCCGCCGACCGCACGGCCTTAATTGCAGGCGTCGGGGAGGGGATTTTAGATGCGATCGCCGTCGATCACGCCCCCCACACCTACGAAGAAAAAACCGTCGCCTTCGCCGACACCCCGCCCGGGGCGATCGGCCTGGAATTGGCGCTACCGTTACTGTGGGAAACCTTCGTTACAACGGAAAAATGGTCGCCCCTGCAACTGTGGCGGGCCTTGAGTACCGCACCCGCCCGCTGTTGGCAACAAACTCCCCCGAGCCTCCAAATCGACCGCCCCGCCGAGTTGACCTTATTCGACCCCCGAGAGCGTTGGACCGTAAACGGCACGACGATTCAATCGCGATCGGCCAATACCCCCTGGTGGGGGCAGGAACTCACCGGACGGGTGCTGGAAACTTGGGGAGCATAGGGGAGGCAGGGGGGCGACCGGGAGGCGACCGGAAGCGGAGGGGAAACTATCCCATTCCCCATTCCCCATTCCCCATTCCCCATTCCCCATTCCCGACTCCCTACTTCTCCATCGGCGAGGTGGGATATAGCGGCTCCGGATCGACGCCGCCCACCCGGTTGAGGGGCCAGAAGCGGACGATCGCGCGGCCGATGATGTGGTCGCGGGGGACGAATCCCCAATAGTGGCTATCGTAACTGTTGTTGCGGTTATCGCCCAAAACCAAATAGCTATCTTCCGGGACGGTATCGGGCCCCCAGTTGTATTGGGGTTCTTCGGCGATGTAGTTTTCCTGCAGGGGTTCGCCGTTGACAAACACCTGCCCGTCCCGAACTTCGACGGTTTCCCCCGGCAGGCCGATGATCCGCTTGATAAACGCATCTTTGTACTGTTTGCGGAGTTCGTCCGTCGGATTGAAGACGACCACATCGCCCCGCTGCGGTTCGGTGAACCGATAGCCCAATTTGTCGATGATCAGGCGATCGTCAATCTCCAGGGTGGGCAGCATTGACCCGGAGGGGATATAACGAGCTTCCGCGACGAAAGTTCGGATACCCAAAGCCAAAATTATACTCAGTCCGATGGTTTTGAATCCTTCGACCCAGGGATTTTCTTCGTGGGTCGATGACGAATTCTTTTCATTTGGCTCTCGATTGGGGACACTGCTCATAGTCGTACAGTCAAAGGACAGAGTTGATGGTAAGTAGAATTGTAGAAGGTGACGGCGGGGGGGTTGATGAGAGCGGGACCTGCCCCGAGCAGAGTATGGCGGAGCGGACTCCACTGCACTCCCTACCCTCGTTGTATACCTGGATTGGGTTCGGTGATGTCTCCGATCATACCAAATCCATCCCGCGATCGCCGCAGAAATCCGGACGGGAGCGGAACCGATCTGGGGCGATCGCACCCCATTAGGGGTCGAGAGAGAAGTCACCTTCTCCCCCTCCCATTCTCCAAGCGTGCATGAGACTTTCGCCTCACACGG
>NZ_JAJENU010000178.1:0-431 GCF_035615495.1 Lyngbya sp. CCY1209
TCCCCATTGCTCAGTTTTGCCATTCCTGTTCGGTAATATTTCCTGAGCGTTTTGTATTTGGCGTTTCCGCATCGTGATACTATCCATGCCCGCAGTTGTTGCCAGAGTATGTTATCTAGCTTGTTGAAAATCTCCGAGGAGACTGCCCCTGAATAGTATCTTGCCCATCCTGTGATGATGGGATTGAGATATTTTATCAGGGCGGCTTGAGGTGCTGTTTTATGTTTCTTAATCACCTCTTTAACCTTTTCGATGTGGGCTTTGATTGCTTCCTTATCCGGTTTGATGAGGGTCTTGAAGCCCAGTGGTTTATTGTTGTGGCCTCCACTTTTCCCGGATGTATGTCTCCCTTGTGGATATTGCCTGATATTGAACCCTAGAAAGTCGAAACCAGGTGAGACCATTTTTCCATTTACTTCGATTTCTTGAAG
>NZ_JAJENU010000179.1:0-1060 GCF_035615495.1 Lyngbya sp. CCY1209
GTCAAAGCCGACGATGGTGAATCGGGTGCCCCGTGGGGTGGTGAATTTGGCGCCGGCTTTCATCCAGGGCGTCCAGGACTCGAAGCGATCGTCGGTCTGCTTCAGTTCTGGCAGGGTGTCGGGGTCAACTTCGTCTTCGTGGCGGCGCCAGATCTCGGAGTCGTCGCCGGCCCAGTGGCGGATCATGACCCGCTGTCCGAATGCCAGTTTCACCCCGTCGGCGATCCGCTGCGCTTCGCGGTAGTCGGGGGCGTGGCCGACGGGTTCTTCAATGCCGTCACAGGCGCCGGAAACCAGGATGACGTGGTGGTTGTCGGGCCGGTCAACCGTCGTTTTTTTCAATGTACATTGAATGTTTGCCCGTTCCAGGGCCGCGTCTACTTTGTCCTGCAACTGGACAATGCGATCGCAGATGTCGGTCGGGGCGGGGGCGGGGGCATCCACTGGGGTCGGTGCGGTTTCGGCGTCGGCGATCGCGGCTTCCCAGGTTGCCTTGTAGCTCAGGTTCCCGAATTGGCGGACGTCATCCTTGGACAGCCCGAGGGCGATCGCATGGGCCTTGAGTTCTGATAAAGTCATAGTTACTCCTGTAAAGGGGTTTTCGCGCCCACTGGTGACTTGCTTGGCTGCTGCACCAGTGGGCTTTTAGTTTGCCATCGCTATCACAGGCTACTCAGTTAGCGCATAGACTAACCTAGCTGTGTCTAGGCTGTGTTAGCATGGAACCATGATAGCACGTTGTGATACAATTACAAGGAAATTATGATTAATGGACTAACAACCGTGGGTGGGCCAACCAAATTAGCCAGGATCGCTTTTTATGTTGACCCCGAAGTTAAGGAGAAATTAGAAAAATTAGCCGGCATTCAACGGCGCACACTGTCAAACTTGATGGCAGTCATAGCCGAAAAGGCTGTAGAGGAAGCCGAGAAAGAAGAATTGGCGGACGAACCAGAATAACAACCCACCTGTCTCTGTTTCTACACCAACCCCCGATCGCACCAGACCGGGGGCCATTTTTTTGCTCACCAACGATCCATCAGATCCATCAACGATCCAT
>NZ_JAJENU010000180.1:0-5929 GCF_035615495.1 Lyngbya sp. CCY1209
TGAGGCGATCGCAAAAAGGAAAATTGCCGGAGGGCGAATGCCATTCGCCCCTACATTTTTGTGTCCGCCGTGTAGGCAGTATGGTGCGTTCCCTTTTGTTATTTTAAAATTATCGTGGCATCGTTCAAATTCATTTTTTTCGTGCTTAAAATATGGAACCTGAAGACATTGCATTTATTGAAAAGTCTTTAAACTACACCTTTAAAAATAAGGACTTATATCAAATCCGGTTATTCAGCCGCACCAACTCCCCAATCATCGACCGATGATTTGAGCGGGTAGGGGCGCAAGGCTTGCGCCCTCCGGAATTGATTCCCAAGCGGTCTCAATATCCAACCCGTTTTTTTCCCGGCATTCAACCGGATTTGATATTAAAAACCAATCAATTCTCCGTGTCCTCTGTGCCTGGAGTGATGAAATCTTCCAAATCTCGAACACCAAAAAACCCGGCTTCCCAACCAGAAACCGGGTTTCCCAATCATTCAAATCAATAGCCGCCGGTTTCCTCTTCATACTCCGGCATCTTCTTCTTCTCGGGGATGTTCACCCGTGGCGCCTTGTAGGGTCGGGGCGTCTCGTCGTCCGCCCAGGCATCCGACTCCACGTCGTCCTCGTACTCGTACTCATACTCCCGAGCGTACAGCCGCTCCTGGCGGGGCGGTTCCACGGGGACGTATTCCGCCTCTTCGTACTCGTCGGGCTCCGCGTCGCCCCAGTTGTCATCCTCATAATCATCGTAAACCGGCTCCGGTTGCTGCACCACCGGGGCGGCGATGGGTTCTTCCCAGGTTTCCTGCTCCTCCCAGGCCTCCTCCACCGGTTCCGGGGTGCGGTACTGCTGCTGGGGCGCCGCCTGGGTGACACCGGTGCCCAACTGGTTGGCGGGTTTGACCGTCGGCGGGTAGTACATCCCCTCCTCTTCCTTCTCCCAGGGGGCTTCGCCGAGGCCCAAACGCTCCAGGACGCCCACCGTCAGTTGTTGCAACTGATCCTCGGACCCCTCGAATACGATCAGGCGGTTCGGGCCGCTGCTGACGATCGCATCGATGGACAGTTCGTAGGTGCTGATCACCTGGTCGGGAATTTGTGGAAAACCGAGGGAGGCGATGATCAGCGACTCCAACCTCCCGTCCCGGGTGTCGAACCGGAAACCCCGCACCCGGCCGAGGGGTTCCCCCGTCTCCGTGATCACTTCGCTGTTGATTAAATCGCTGTACCCTTCAATATCAACGTCATCTTCAAGAACCCGCTCGTCATCCACCAAGATCACGTCGCCGATCTCACAGACTCTGTTGAGATACATATATTTGGGCAGTCCAGCCACGGCCAGAAAATTGTCTTTTAACCCGATCGCGACGATTTCTCGCCGGTCCACATCGACCCAAAGTTGGCTGACCACTCCCAGCCGCTTGCCTCTGTCGCGGGTAATGACTTGAGTACCGAGAAGATCGGAACGTTGGCGGATATGTTCAGATGTCATGCTAGGCAGAATCTAATTCCAAATTAGACATACATATTACTTTACAATCCAGTTCGGGAACAGTCCCGACGGATTGGTTGAATTGGGGGTTACTATAACTTAAGACCGAGAACCTGAGTATAGGCTCCCCTGGCTTGAGTGACCCCGATCGTGCGCTCTGATGCTTCCATCATCGGCCGGCGCAAGCTGACCACAATAAATTGAGCTTGCTCTGCTTGTTGTTTTATCATTTTAGCTAATCGTTCCACATTTGCCCCGTCGAGGAACATATCCACCTCGTCGAAGGCGTAGAATGGCGACGGGCGGTAGCGCTGGAGGGCGAAAATGAAACTCAGGGCCGTCAGGGACTTTTCCCCCCCGGACATGGACGCCAACCGCTGCACGGGTTTCCCCTTCGGGTGGGCGATCAAATTCAACCCGCTGCTGAAGGGTTCCTCCGGATCGTCGATTTCCAGATAGCCGTCCCCCTCCGAAAGGGTGGCGAAAATGGTTTGGAAATTCTCGTTCACCGCGTCGAAGGCCTCCTGGAACGCCCGCCGCCGCAGGGTGGTGAAATTCTCGATCCGCAGCAGCAATTCCGTCCGCTCCCCCTCCAATGTCGCCAACTTCTGGCTCAACTCGTCCAGGCGGGCCTGGGTGCGCTCGTACTCCTCCAGAGCCAGCATATTCACCGGTTCGAGGGCTTCCATGCGCTTTTGCAGGGATTTGATGTCCCGCTGCACCGCCGCCAGGTCGGTATTTTTCGGCACCGAGGGCAGGGGATCGGGGAGTTCGGCCTTTTGGGTTTCCAACTGTTCCTGTTTGATCGCCAGTTGCTCCCGCCGTCCCTGCTGGGTTTCCTGCAATTTCTGGATCTGCCATTCGAGCTGCTGTTTGGCCAGGTGCATTTCCCGCAAATCGGCTTCGGCCCGATCGCGCTGTATTTTCTCCTCCCCCAGCCGTTCCTCGACTTCGGCCATCGAGGCGCGGGTTTTGGCGATCTGTTCGGCCACCGCCGCGAGGCGGGTGCGAATATCTGCCAATTGGTGGGTGAGGGTGTCTTGCTGTCGGCGATATTCTGCCAACCGGCGATCATCGCCCTGCAATTTTTCCTGCAACCGCTGCTGCTGGGTGTCGAGTTCGATCAGGTGGCGATCGACTGCCGCCAGGGCGGTTTCCTTGGCTTGCAGGTCCGCTTCCTGGCCGCGGAGGGTGGCCTGCATCTGCTGCCATTCGCTGTGGCTGTGGGCGGCTTCGAGTTGGGCGAGGGTGTCGCGATCGCGCTCCAGTTCCTTTTCCTGGCTGGGGATGGTGGTTTCCAGGGTTGTCAGCCGTTCCGCCGCCTGCCGAAATTCTGCACTCCCGGCTTCAAATTGCGATCGCACCTGTTCCGTCTGGGTGGTGAGGTTGACGATGATCCCTTCCAGTTGGGACACCCGCTGCTGGGCGTCCCGCAAATTCTGTCTGGCGTCGATGAGTTCGAGCGATCGCGCCTTGGCCTCCTGGGCTCCCTCCGCGATCGCCTGGGTGCAGCGGGTCAAAATCCGCTCGATCTCCGACAACCGCTCCTTCAAAGCCGCGATCGCCCGGGCCTCCGCGCTCACCTCGTCGTCCACCGTGCCGAAGTGCAGAGTCGATCGCGAACTGGCACTCCCCCCCGTCATCGCGCCGCTGGCCTCCAACAGTTCCCCGTCCAGCGTCACCATCCGGTACTGTCCCAAATGGCGGCGGGCATTTTCCAGGGTATTAAATACCAGCGTACCGCCGAAAACGTAGGCGAAAATATCGTTGTAGCGCGGATCGCACTCGATCAAATTCACCGCCAGATCGATCATCCCTTCGAGCGATCGCATCGTGGCGAAATTGGGCAGTCCCCCCCGCCCGGGGCGAATTTTATTCAGGGGCAGAAACGTCGCCCGCCCCCCCCTCTGCCGTTTCAGCAGTTCGATCGCTTCCGCCGCCACCCGGTCATTTTCCACCACCAGATGTCCCATCCGGCCCCCAGCGGCAATTTCCAAGGCCAGTTGATATTGAGGTTCCACCCGCCCCAACTGGCACACCAGGCCGCACACACCCTCCAAACTCGCCTTTTTGATTGTTTGGGTGGCGTTGGTCCCCGTCGCCTCTTGCTGGGCCTGCTGTTGGGCTTCCAGGCGATCGAGTTTGCGCTGCCGCTCCCGCTGTTCTTCTAACAACCGGGCCTGGGTTTCCTGCTGCAACTGCAACTCGTCCTCCACCGCCGCCACGGTGCGTCCCAAGGCGTCCGCCTGGGTTGCCATTGCGTCCCGGGTTGCGATCGCCGTTTTCAACTCCTGCTGTTTGCTCGTCAGTTCCCGCCGCAGGCTGATTAAAGCCTCTTCCCGCTCCAAATTTTGCCGCTGCAACTGTTCGGAACGCTCCCGCAGTCGCGCCCGTTCGGTGCGCTGGGGGTCGAGGCTTTTTTGCAGGGTTTCGATTTTGCGGTGCAGTTCCGTCTGCTGCACCATCCAGGTTTCCGCCTGGGACGCCACCTGTTCGGTCGCTTCCCGGGTGCGGTTGACGAGGGCTAGGGCCCCATCGCGATCGCCCCGCCGCCGTTCCTGTAACGCCAATTCCTCGGTTTTCTGCCGTTCCAAATTGGCTAAAGTTTCCCGGTGCTGCCGTACTTCCGCCTCCGTCTCCCGGATCTGCCCCGTCACCTGCTGGGCGGCCGTTTCCAGTTCCCGCCGCCGCTGTTGCAGTTGGTTGCGTTCGGCCTCTTCTGTCGCCAGGGTGGATTGCAAATTCAGCAATTCCTCCTCCCCCATCGCCTTGACTCGGGCGTTGAGGGCCTCCAGTTCGGTGGTGGCTCGGGTAATTTCAGTTTGCCGATGTTGCAGTTGTTCGGTTAAATCAGTATAGGAGCGATCGCCCGCCTCGATCTGTTCCCGCAGGCGCCAGACTTGATTTTGCAACGTCTGATAATTCAGGACGGCCTCCCACTGGCTTTTTTCCTGAAATTCCGCCCGCAATTGTTGGTATTTTTCCGCCTTGGCGCGGTCTTTGGCCAAGCGATCGCGCTGGACGATCAATTCCTGTTCGACGATGCGGCTCCGTTCTTCCCGCTCTTTGACGGTATCGAGTTTTTCCCGGGCCAGGACGATTTTGCGATCGAATTGGGCCACTCCCGCCAGTTCGTCGATGATCTCCCGCCGTTCCCGGGCTTTCATGGTGATGATGCCGGTGACGTCCCCCTGCAACACGACGTTGTAGCCTTCGGGGTAAATCCGCAAGTTATTGAGTTGTTCGTGCAGTTCGGTTTGGGTGCAGGGTTCCCCGTTCATATAATAGGTGGAGGTGTAGGTGCCCTGTTTCGTCACCCGCAGTTTTCGCGTCACGCTCCATTCGTCGGTGGGGAGGATGAAGCGATCGCCCTCTTCCTCGGAGTCGGTTTCGCTGTCGGAATCTCCGCTATTTTCGGTATCGTCAATTTCAGTATCCGCCGCGATCGCCCCATTTCCGTTGCCGCCGTTGCCGTTCTCCCCGTAGTCCGGTTCCCCCACCACCAGGTCCGACAGGTCAAACGTCACGGTGACGCGGGTTTCGACGGTGGATTTCCGGCTTTGGGCGTTGTTGACCAGATCGGGAAGGCGTTCGGCCCGCATCCCCTTGGAGGAGGACAAACCCAGGGCGAACAGCAGGGCGTCGAGGATGTTGGATTTGCCCGATCCGTTCGGCCCGGATACGACCGTAAACCCCGGCAGCAGCGGAATGTCCGTCGTGCCGCCGAAGGATTTGAAGTTGGTCAGTTCCACGCGCTTGATGTGAACCATTGAGGCTGTGTGACTGGGTTTGAACGGGTCGGGTTGA
Organism: Lyngbya sp. CCY1209; assembly: GCF_035615495.1. Taxonomy (GTDB): domain Bacteria; phylum Cyanobacteriota; class Cyanobacteriia; order Cyanobacteriales; family Microcoleaceae; genus Limnospira. Next base: position 5,288 of record NZ_JAJENU010000180.1, read on the forward strand.
TCTTCTCATCAGGGTAGCACAGCGATCGCGGTTTTCAGAGGGGACTTGAGCATCTCAGGCCCCCTAAATCCCCCAACTTTGGGGGACTTTGAGCGTCGGGTTCTCCCCCAGACTCGGCCCCCTAAATCCCCCAACTGTGGGGGACTCGGCCCCCTAAATCCCCCAACCTTGGGGGACTCGGCCCCCTAAATCCCCCAACTGTGGGGGACTCGGCCCCCTAAATCCCCCAACTGTGGGGGACTCGGCCCCCTAAATCCCCCAACTGTGGGGGACTTTGCCCCCTAAATCCCCCAACTGTGGGGGACTTTGCCCCCTAAATCCCCCAACTGTGGGGGACTTGGCCCCCTAAATCCCCCAACTTTGGGGGACTTGGCCCCCTAAATCCCCCAACTGTGGGGGACTTTGAGCATCGGGTTCCCCCCCAGAATTAGCCCCCTAAATCCCCCAACTTTGGGGGACTTTGAGCATCGGGTTCCCCCCAGAATTAGCCCCCTAAATCCCCCAACTTTGGGGGACTTTGAGCATCGGGTTCCCCCCAGAATTGGGGGGCTAGGGGGGCGAGTCACTTACGAGAAAAGGACGAGAGCTTGAAAGCCGTGTCTTTTTAAAGCACGGATGAAAAGCGAACGGCGACTTCAGTCG
>NZ_JAJENU010000181.1:0-10076 GCF_035615495.1 Lyngbya sp. CCY1209
TCGGTTCTAGAGCCTGGAACTAGCAAGCATTCCAGGGTAGGACTTTAACTCTTGCTCTGAACGTAGCCAGTTAAGGCGATAGCTGGTCAGCTACCTGAAGGGGGGCACGAAGCCCCCGTGCTTCAGCCGGGGGTGCTGACGATTCCTCAATCTCCACAATTTTAACTTTCAGTCGCCCCCGAGCCAGTTTGACGGTCAACTCCTGGCCGAGTTCCACCTCTTGGGCCGTCCGCACCACAGACCCGTCCGCCCTGTGAACGACGGCGTAGCCCCGGTTGAGACGGCTTTGGGGGTCGAGGGCCGCCAATTTCTGCCTGAACAGTTGCAGGCGGTTCCCCTCCCATTCCCAGCGCCGCTCCAGGGCTCTCAGGAGCCGCTGTTGCAGGTGGCGGCATCGTTCCGATTCTAGGTCAAGTTTGCGATCGAATGCCGTCCGCAGCGATCGCGCCCGCTGCCCGTGGGCGAGAGCCAGTTGTTCGAGGTCGGGAACCGCCCGCTCCGCCGCCGCCGTGGGGGTGTGGGCGACGGCATCGGCGACCCAATCGGCCAGGGATTCGTCCCGCTGGTGGCCGATGCCGGTGATGACGGGAATGGAAGATTGAGCGATCGCCCGCACCACCCGTTCGTCATCGAAACCGGACAGATCCTCTGTCGCCCCGCCCCCCCGGGCTAAAATTAGCACCTCGGCCCGTCCGTCCCGATTCGCCCGGGCGATAGCCTCCGCGATGGATGCCGGCGCCCGTTCCCCCTGGACGATCGCCGGGGACAACAACACCCGCAAACCCGGATACCGATGGCTTAAAGTCCGTTGAATGTCGCCCCACGCCGCCGCCTGGGGGGACGTGACCACCGCAACAATTTGCGGGTGGGGGGGGAGCGATCGCTTCCGTTCCGGGTCGAAAAGCCCTTCCGCTTCCAGGCGCGATCGCAGTTGTCGAAGGCGGAGGGCCTGCAATCCCTCTCCCCCCGGCAACACTTGCACGACGGTCAGTTGATATTCCCCCCGCTTGGGATAGAGGCGGATATTCCCCAAAACGATGACCTGTTCGCCCTTCTGGGGCTGCTGCGCGAGGCGGTCGCGCTGGCTGTTCCACACCACGCAATCCACCGCCGCGGAGCCGTCGGACTCGGAGAGGGTGAAAAACAGGCCGCTGCGGTGGAAATTGGCGCTCGACACTTCCCCGATCACCCACACCGACCGCAGGTTGGGGTCACATTCCAAGAGCTCTCGAAGGTAACTCGTCAGTCCGGCGACGGATAGGGCATGATGGACGGAAGACACAATGGCTGTGGAGTCGGGTGGTAAATTCATGATGAAACGTCGCGATAACGGGAGCTTGAGTGCGATCGAAGCTTAAACACTTCCCTAAAATTACATGGTATGAAAAAACGACAGATGGAGGCAATCACCGTGACATCCGATCGCTTCAAAGCCCTGACGAATCAGCGAAATGCCGAGGCGGGCGTCCTGCTGACGCGGTTGATCGAGGCGGAATGGCATCGCTTGCTCCGAGAACTCGACGCCCTCGACATCGATTCCGGCGACGTGGCCAGAGCGGCCCGTTTGGTCGGACAGTACCAAATCCTCAACAAACTGATGGCCGCCCTTTCGGAGGGGAGTTTGGCATCGGACTACGAAATCGAGGCCCAGTGGCGATCAAAACTGCTCGAACGGGTGGTGGAAGGCTTCGGACTCGACATCAACTCCCCCCAACCTCCCCCGAGGTACAGGAGTTTCGCCCAACAGGTCGCCGAAGCCTGCGGCTTGGAAGTCGTTCGAGACTAACAATTAACAATTAAAAATCAACAATTAATAATTAATAATTAATAATTGTTAGTTTTTTCCAACTCCCTAATACCGACTCCCGACTCCCTTTCTTAACGTTCTTGGACGAGGACGAAGGGCTGCACGATCAGGGCGTGGAACCGTTTGCTCTGGTCGCCGTTCCAGGCGGAAATTTGTTCGGCGGTGGGTTTGTAGATCTGCTGTTCGTCGATCCAGCTTTGGACTCTGGAAACCCGATTCTCGGCGATCGCGGCGCCGACGTCGAGCAGGTCCAACTGGCGATCAACGATGACCACGGCATCCCGCTTGACGTGGGGGATCAGCCACTCCCATTCGGCTTCATCAACGCTGTCGGACAGTTGGGTTTTCAAGTCTTCTTCCATGATCTCCTGATCTCGCAACATCTGAGCCCATCACCGTCCCAAATCGAGCATCCCGTTGATTTGGTCGGCACACTGGCCCGCGATCGCTTCGAGTTCGGTTCGGGCGGTCGATTTGGGGGGATCGAGGGGTTCGCCGACCCGCACCGTGACGGGGACGGTCCGGGGCAATGGCGATCCTTTTTTCAAAATCCGGTGGGTTCCCCACAGGGAAACGGGGATCAGCGGCACTTGGGCTTTAGCCGCGATCAGGGGCGCCCCCAATTTGGGCTCCGTGATGCGCCCGTCGGGGGTGCGGGTGCCCTGCAAAAAGATGCCCGCCGCCCAACCGTCTTCCAGACAACTGAGGGCAGCCCGGATGGCGGAGCGGTCGGCGGCACCCCGTTTGACGGGATAGGCACCGTAGAGGGCGATCGCATCCTTGAGAACCGGAACTTTGAACAATTCCTCTTTGGCCATAAATGCCACGGGCCGCCTCATGCAACTGGACAAGATCGGCGGGTCGAAGTCGCTGGCGTGGTTGCTAACGATCACGACCGGGCCCGTTTGCGGCACCCGTTCGGCATTGTAGATCCGCCCGCGAAAGTAGACGTGGAGCATCGGGCTGACCACAGACCACTTGAACAGGTGGTAAAGAACTAAACTCTGCAGCGGTTCGCGATTTCTGGCCACGGGACGGTAACGACGGGGACGGTGTGAACTGGCTTTTAGCCTATCAGGTTTTGGCACATTTCCGAAAATTCCCGATTCCCGATTCCCAATTCCCCTCCCTTGAGCGCCATAGCTATGAGCACTCGCCTCGCGATCGCCGGAGGTTAACCGCCCGCGAGCCGGATATTTCGGGATTTTCGGAGATCCTGAGCGTCGGATGGGTTGCCGTATTTTGGGGCGGACGGATCGCGGCGAGTTGAAGGTAGGATCGAGATATTGGTTTTTAATTCATCATTCGTCCTGCCGTTCCGCCGTGACCTACGAACCCCTCCACCACAAATATCGTCCCCAGACCTTTGCCGATCTCGTCGGCCAGGAAGCGATCGCCCAAACCCTCACCAACGCCATCCGCACCCGGCGTATCGCCCCGGCTTACCTGTTGGCCGGCCCGAGGGGGACCGGCAAAACCTCCAGCGCCCGGATTTTGGCCAAATCCCTCAATTGCCTGAAAGCCGAAACCCCCACGGAAACCCCTTGCGGCACCTGCGAAGTCTGCCGGGGCATCGCCAGCGGCGCCACCCTGGATTTCGTGGAAATCGACGCGGCCAGCAATACCGGCGTTGACAACATCCGGGATCTGATCGAGCGGAGTCAGTTCGCCCCGGTTCAGTGCCGGTATAAAGTGTATGTGATCGACGAATGCCTGACCGGGGATGCCCTCGTCCTGAGCGATCGCGGATTGATGCGGATCGACGATCCGACCCTCCGATATCGCCAAGTTCTCAGTTATAACGACTCGATCCGGGAGTGGGAATGGAAACCCGTCCGCCGCTGGCTCGATCGCGGGACCCGCGGGACCTTTGAAATCCGGACGACTCACGCGACAATCAGATGCACCGGAAATCATCTGATTCGGACCCATAAAGGATGGATAGCCACCCGAGATCTCGCCCCGGGAATGAAGATACTCTCCCCCGTCGCTACAGAGGCGGCATACTGTGGCTCACCCCGTCCCCAAATGACCTCCGGTATCGGGCGACCGGCGATCGCAACTGCCTCCGGGACCTCCATTCCGACGCCATTCCAGAAATGGAATACAAATTTGGAAACGATCGCATCTGTCCGCCCCGTTGGAGTTGAGCCGGTCTACGATATCGAAGTCGCAGATCACCATAACTTCGTGGCGAACGGTCTGCTGGTTCACAATTGCCATATGCTGAGTACGGCGGCCTTCAACGCCCTCCTCAAAACCCTGGAAGAACCGCCCGATCGCGTCGTCTTCGTCCTGGCCACCACGGACCCCCAGCGGGTCCTCCCCACCATCATTTCCCGCTGCCAGCGGTTCGACTTCCGCCGCATCCCCCTCGACGCCATGACCGAGCATTTGCGGGCGATCGCGCAAACAGAACAGATCCCCATCGTCCCGGAAGCGGTGTACATGGTCGCCCAGATCGCCCAGGGGGGACTGCGGGACGCGGAAAGCCTCCTCGACCAACTCAGCCTGCTGTCGGGGGAAATCGACGTGGAGCGAGTTTGGGACTTGGTGGGGGCCGTGCCCGAACGGGATCTGATGGCCCTGTTGCGAGCGATCGCCGCCCACGACGCCACCGCCGTCCTGGACCGCACCCGCGAGCTCCTCAACCGGGGCCGGGAACCCCTGATCGTCCTGCAAAATCTGGGGGAATTTTACCGGGACCTGTTGATCGCCAAAACGGCGCCCGCGCGCGGGGATCTGGTGAGACTCACCGGCCCCACCTGGGAGGAGTTGTGTCAGTTCGCCCAAAATTGCGATCGCGAGATCATCCTCGCCGGACAGAAACACCTCCGCGACAGCGAAGTTCAGATCAAAAACACCACCCAACCCCGCCTGTGGCTGGAAGTGACCCTGCTGGGACTCCTGCCCGACGCCCTGCGACCCGCCGCCGTCGCCCCCGCCGCCATTCCGATGCGATCGCTCTCCCCATCCCAAACCCAGTCCCAATCCCAAACCCAAAGCATTCCATCGAGCCCGTCCCAGTCCCAATCCCAAACCCAAAGCGTTCCATCCGGCAGATCGGAACCGAAACCCGCCCCGCCACCCAAACCGGCGCCGCCGCCACCGCAACCCGCACCCCAACCGGAACCCGCCCCCGCTGTCGCCGAGATTTCCGAATCTCCGGCAGATGTTAATCTAGACCAAATTTGGCGGCAGATTCTCGGCGCCATCGAACAACTGGGAACCCAAGCCCTGATGCGACAACACGGCTGTTTGCGATCGTGGAATGGCAATCTGGTTTGTATCGGGATTAAAACTTCCCCACTGCTAAAAATCGCCCAGTCCAAACTCGCCAGCCTGGAAGCCGCCTGTGGGAAAGTCTTTCAAACTCCGGTTCAGGTGCGGTTGGAAGTGGGGACGGATGCCGCGCCCCCCACTCCGGCGGCAAAACCATCTGCACCTCCCCCTCCCCCGCCGCCACCTCGAAAAGAGGAACCGGAACCCCCGCCACCGCCGCCGAAAGCGGAACCCGTCGCGCCGCCGCCCGAACCGATTCCCGCCGAGTCCCCGGACGTTTCCCTTCCCCGGGACAAAGCCGATGCGGTGGCCGTCGCCTCCCAGCAACTGGCGGACTTTTTCGAGGGGGAAGTGCTGCCCCTCACCGAGGAAGAATCCGAGGTCGAAATTGAAACGGATTCTCCCGTGGGATTGGAAGAACCGCCGGAGTTTGATTCAGAGGAAGATACCGAAGAAGAGGATATTCCGTTTTAACGGGGTTTTTCCGATACTCGGCTATATAGAAACGTGCGGATATTGCGATTGATAGGATTATTAAATTCGCCGATTTTGTGCATCCCGATTTTTTCGGCAACCCGCCGGGAGGCGTGGTGGTTCCAGGGCATATTGGCGTGGAGGGCATCCAATTTTAGGGTATTGAGTCCGTAATCCGCGATCGCCCGGGCGGCTTCTGTGGCATATCCTCGCCCCCAATAGGGATGGTGGATAATATAGCCCAAATCGTTGACAACCCGCCCCGCCACGATACCCCGCAGAATCCCGCAGTCGCCGACAATGGTTCCGTCGGAATTGAGACGGATGATATATCGGCTGAAACCGTCCATTTCATAGCTGCGGCGGTTGCGATCGACCCAGGCTTCCACCTGATTTCGGGTGAAGGGGCGGGGCCAAAATTGCAGGGTCGTGGGGTCGGAGAGGATCGGAAATAGGGTCCCGACATCTGCAATTTCATAGGGTCGCAGCGTCAGGTTTTGGGTTTGAAAGTGCGCTTCCGGATTCGCCGTCATACTCCCTCCCGATCGCAGATTAAATGATAGCACATCTCGCCCTTAAACCCCCAATGCTGGGGGCTTTGAGCGAATCGAGTTTTGACCCATCATTTCACGCTGCTATATTCAACAATTTTAATTCAAAACGCCGCAAATATAGTCCCCGAAACCGCCGGACTCGAATTGAACTTCCTTCCCGTCCGATCGCACCCGGATGCGATGGCGGCAGTTGTACGTTTCGACGGGGCGAACTACCCCATCGACGCTAATTTTGGCGCGATATTCCCAGTAATATTTGGCGCTGCGTTTGAGGCTGAGAATGCAAACTTTGTGGTCGGCGATCGTCCGGCACGATACCGCCTCCGCCGGGGGTGCGATCGGCGACAGCGCACCCATCGCCCACAGGACAATCATTAATAACAGACCGAACAAAAATTTCATTTTTTTCTCAATTTGTCGGCAGGGGCGAACGGCCCAGGTCGCCGCCGTGGCGTTCCACTTCAAAGGATTCGATATTGCCTTCAAAGGTATTGTAAATGACCCGCATTTCATCGTAGCCCACCGCAGTGGAAACCCCCCGGGGTGAAGGACATTTTACCTGTAAGAGTAAGCGGAATCCGGTCTCATCTCGGTAATAAAGTTTGTCACAATTGAAGGCGATAAACCCCTCGATCGCCAGTTGATTCAAAGCCGCGATTCCCATCGGACTTTGCAAGATCTGGTCGATCGCATCCCGCGTTTCACTCGGACTCAGCGATCGCCACACTTCCTCCGCACTGGTTTGGGCGATCGTCATCTCCGCCGATAAATTCGGCCTGTCCCCGGCTTTCACCGCACCCGCAAACCCGAACAGGCATCCGGCCAGAATTGCAACTTTAAATCCGGTCAAAACCGATAATTGATGCTGATTCATCATGATTTCACACCACACCCAATTGTTGGATTACCATTCTAACGCCGAGGACGACTCAAAATCAATCAATGTTCCCCAAACTCTCAAATTGATTCCGAATCGTTATGATGATTTTAAAATTACAAATAATCGGGAAAACAGACGATAAAGGTGCTCCCTTCTCCCAACTGCGATCGCACGCCAACTGTCCCCCCCATCCCCTCAACCAGGGTTTTCACGATCGCCAAACCCAGTCCCGTTCCCCCCGCCCTTGTCCGGGCTTCATCCACCCGATAAAAGCGTTCAAAAATGCGGCTTTGATGGGACAGGGGAATTCCTGGCCCGCGATCGCACACGGCGATATCGACCCGATTTTTATGGCGGTCAGCTTTGAGTAAAATCGGCGTATCCGCTTGGGAATATTTCAAGGCATTATCGATCAGATTCAATAAAACCTGTTTGAGGCGATTTTTATCGGCTTTGATTTCCAAAAATCCATCTATTTTTTCTAGCTTGATTCTTCCCCGACTGAAAGATTGAGCCATTTCCACCACTTCCGCCATCAAATCATTGACGATAATCGGTTCGAGTTGCAGGTGCAGCGTCCCGTGATCGGCCCTGGCTAATTCCAACAAATCCTGCAACAAACGGATGGTGCGTTCCGCCTCTCCCGAGGCGGTTTCCAAGCCTTCCCGCTGCAACTGGGTGAGATTTTCTCCCCGGCGTAACGTGCTTTGTAAATAGCCGTGAACGATGGTTAAAGGTGTCCGCAACTCGTGGGAAACATTGCCGACAAATTGTCGCTGCTGTTCCCAGGCATCCGCGAGGCGATCGAGCATTTTATTGCAGGTATTGGCGAGTTGTTCGACTTCGGAGGGGGCCCGTTCCAACGTTAAACGATAGTCCGAAAGTTCCGCCGCCGAAATGGTCGCGGCCATGCGGCTGACCTGTTGCAGGGGAAGGAGCGATCGCCGGATGTACCAGGCGATCGCACTGACCAATAAAATCATGGCAAATAGACTAGCAAAAACCAGGCGATAGAGCAAAGTTATAAAAATCTTATACTCCGACGTGATATCATTGACCATGTACAGTTTACCGAAGTTATAACTGCCGATTGTAAAATCACCGCCACACAACACCCAATACCGTCCATCAATTTTAGAAACCCCCGGTTTTTTCGGCATATTGGAATAAGAAATTAGCGCATTTCGCAAGTTAGGTTGAATGTCCTGGCGAAGATTAACCGACTCGGCGATAATTTCCCCCGCTCGATTTTTGACCCAAACCAAACTCTTCTTTTCGCTGGGTTTGTCGATGACGCGCTGGACGGCGACTTCCCGGGGCATCATTTCGCTGTACAATTTGACATCGTGGGAAAATTGTTGGGCAAACTCCGCCAATTTTTCCTTATGTTGTTCGACCAATAATTGCCGGATATTCCAACTCGTCCAAGCCGTGACTCCCCCGAGTCCCACAACGGCGAACGCGACGATCCCGAAGGTCAGTTGAACTTGCAGAGAAATGGGGGGCAAGTTTACCCAAAATCTGGGACCCGTTTTGGCAATCCGTCGGATCATTTTCATCGGTTCTCTTGGTCTGTTTATCATCCCGCGATGCCGCATACTCATACTTACCCGTTTTTTTAAATTCTATAATTTCCTCGATTGTGTTACCATTATTTTGGGTAAATAACAGTTGTTTTTTAGGGGGGCGATCGCCGGGTACACCCATTCAATCTATCATAGCTGAACTGACCCTGAAGCGATTCTGAGAATTTCCTGAAAAAACAAATGTTACAATCTCGGCGAGATATAATTACTGTAAACGTGAGTCGGTCAAAACCGAAAATTGCATGGAACGTCCCAAACTCGTCGCCTACATTACCGGCGCCATTTCCATTATCCTGGCGATCGCCTATCTTCTACTGGTGAGCGTCCTTGATTTTCGGGGCGAGATGATTCCCGCCCCCCAAAGTCAGCGGCCGGCCGAGACATCCGTCGCCGCCCTTCCGACATCGACCTCAATCACACCATTTTGGTCGCTTTGATCATGTGATAGGCGATCAGAAGTTGGGTGAGGGCGAGGGGGTAGCTTTGCAGCGTTTCCCCCGTCGTCCCGACCACCGACCCGAGTTCTTGATTGCCCGTCGTGCTGCAAAAGTTTTTCAGGTTGGGCAGTTCGTTGCACAGGGTCATTTCCAACTCCTGCACCTGTTCTTGGGTGGCGTGGCTGTCCACCTCCAGCACGTCCACCGGCTTTCGCATATCGCGATCGAGTCCCAAACGCACCGCCGGACGGTGGTCAACCTGGCTTTTCGGGAGAATGTCCGTAAAGTCGGGGTGGGGGATGGTGGGCCGCAACATTAACCGCACGTTCAGCGTCGAGCTGTCTTCGCTGTCGCCGTCCGGGGGATAAAACGTGACCACCACATCGGCCCATTTCCGTTGGGGGCGAATGTAAGATTCCGAGTCCGGTTCCCGCTTCTCAAGGGCCGCGAGAACTTGTTCTTCCGTGTATCCCCGCTTGCGCGTATCCCGCTTCACCTTCCACCGCGCCCGCAGGGGTTCCGGGGGGGCGAGGTAGACTTTGACATCGTAGCAGTCCCGCGCCCCCCGCGTGGAGTAGCCCAGCAACCCTTCGACGATCACGAAGCGCTTCGGTTTGATATATTCGGGGGGTTCAAATCCTCCGGTATCGTGGTTGTAGATCGGCTTGAGGATGGGCTGTCCGGTCCGCAACATCGTCAGGTGCTGCTGCATGATATCCAAATAATTGCAGTCGGGATGGAGGGCCGTAATTCCGATCTCGGATCTCTGTTTGCGATCGTATTTGTGATAGTCGTCGGTACAAATGACCGTCACGTTATCTTCCCCCAAAATCTGGGCAATTCCTCGCGTCAAAGTCGTTTTTCCCGCCGCACTGTCCCCGACGATTCCCAAAATAATCGGACGATGACTCATATTTTCCTCTTCGTTCTCGCATAAGTGTTGCCATTCTATCGTGGAGGGATTTGAGATTTGAGATTTGAGATTCCCTGGAATTCGGGCAACCAGAGACGGTTGCCCCCACGGAAAAGAGGCAACCCTATAAGGTTGCCCCCACG
>NZ_JAJENU010000182.1:0-8352 GCF_035615495.1 Lyngbya sp. CCY1209
TGGGGGGGATGGGGGTTGGGGGGGATGGGAGCCGGGGGGTGCGGTCAAACCGGCGGATCTGATATGACAAATTAGGTCGATTTCAAGCACCATTGCAGGACGGGAATAAACTCATCCAAATTCGGGGTTTTACAGTTGATAACTTTGGCGCGATCGTCCCAAAGCCGCAGTTTGACGGCATCTTCCGCGTGGGGTTGCCGGATGAAGGCGATCGCCTCTTCCGCCGAAAAAATCCCCCCCTGCAATTCCAGGCTAAATTGAGAAGCCGGAGACAAATTGTCCCGATACTGGGGTTGGGTGGCGCAGAGGTAACGTTTGGCTTGTACATGAAGGCGGATGGGTTCGGTGACGGCTTCGCCAAATAACTTTTTCAGGGGTGGAATGGCGCGATATTCGTGGCGATCGTCGATGTCGGTATCTTCTCCTAAATCGTGAATCAAATGTCCGAAATCGTGCAGCAAACTGGCTGTTATCAACTCGGGGGACGATCCGGCATTTTGCGCCAAAGTCGCACACTGCAAGGCGTGTTCGAGCTGGCTGACGGCCTCTTTTCCGTACTGCTCATGTCCGCGAGTTTCTAAAATTTCGAGAATCGTTTCTAAAGTCATAATTTGACCTCTTTCAATTCGTTGTTGCGCTTTAGCGCTATCAGTCTATTTTATTGATGGATTGATTTTTTAAGCCAATTAAATATCAAACTGTCCAAGATTGATGGCACGTCCAAGAACCGTCCTCATGCCGCTGATAAAATCGGATTTCCCACTGTACGGGAGCATTGATGTCGATTGAATCGAGAGCGATTTTTTTTAGTATTTCATAATTTCCGGCTTCAAAATTGTAGGCAAAACTCAAATGCAGCCAATCTTTTGATCGCAAGTTTTTCGGGTCGGAAATTGCCTGAGATTCGGCAATAAAATCGGCGATCGTTGTTTTGAGTTCCGGCGCGTTAATTTCCAATCCGTGCCAATGTTCTTTGAAAGTCATGCCGGTAATTTTTATCGAAATTTCCGATAACTTTAACAGCCGATTCAAAATTTCAACATCGGACGAAATCGCCGTTTCACTGTCTTGAAAAAATCCCGTCAGAGAACAGTGAGGCATATAATTGTGAGCCGAATTCGCACCGCAAACGTCTCGAGTTTTGCGAAAGTAGGCTTCGATTTTCTCGTTCAACTCACCCACCGGACAGGCGTAAACAATCAACTCTCGATCGCTCATTTTTATTTTCAGTTAGGCAACGCGACGACCTCGACGAACAACGGAGGTGATCCGGGGAACGATCCCATCGTCATGAACGGTAATTATATCAGCTTGTTTGCCAACTTCCAAACTCCCCCGGCTGTCGAAAAGGCCGATCGCCTTCGCCGGGTTGCCGGTGACATATTGCATGGTTTGATAGATGGGTTTTTGCATTTTCTGGGAAATGATAAAAATCGACTGAAGCAAACTGCGGGGAACGTAGTCGGATGAGAGAATATCGACGCGATCGCGTTCCACCAATTCCATCGCGGAAATATTGCCGGAGTGGGACCCCCCCAGAACCAAATTCGGCGATCCCATCAGGACTTTCAACCCGGAATTGTGGGCCGCTTCCGCCGCGTCCAATGTGGTGGGAAATTCGGCGATCGCCGCACCATCTGCCACGGCTTCCCGGACGTGTTCGACGGTGGCATCGTCGTGGCTGGCGAGGGAAATATTGCGATCGCGACTCAGTGCGACCAAAGCTTTTCGGTTCTTTTCGGCATAGAGTTGTTGTTTTTCCTTTCGCCTTTTGATGAACCGATGCATTTCTTCTGCGGAAATGCCATATTTTCCCATATAATATTCCGTGTATTTTTCGATTTTGACGAACTGCCGCTGTCCCGGCGTGTGATCCATCACGGAAATCAGGGATAACAGGGGATGATCGGTATATTCTTCGGCAATCTCACAAACCGATTCAAAGGACAATTCGCACCGCAAATGAATCCGGTGATCGCTCAGAAAACGTCCGGTTTCTTGTGCCTCGTGAATGGCATCGATCATCGGCTGAAAATCCGTCAGGCGGTTGGAGTTGGGTTTCACGTCTCCGATCGCGATCGCGTCACAAACCGTGGTAATTCCGGAACTGATCAGATCGCGATCGTGATAAACCACAGCCGCCTCGATCGGCCATTTTATTCCCGGACGGGGTGACATACACCGTTCAAAATTGTCGGTGTGGAGTTCGATCAATCCGGGTAAAAGATAGTCCCCGTTGCCATTTTCACCTTGAGAAACAATTCCCGGTTGAATGTCGGCAATTTTGCCGTCCCGAACCACCAGCGTCCCCAACACTTCGCGATCGGGTAATTGCAGGCGATAATTGGTGTAAACCTGTTCGTTCATGGTTTAGAGTTATGATTTTTAGAGACAAACGGGGGTGCTTCCCATACTTTATTAATTTTTTGAACGGCTGAGGTTAACAATATCTTATCTCGAAGTTAAATTTTACCATTTTCATGGGGATTTGCAAAAGTGAGTTCCCGAGTTCCGATGCGGTTGCGGACTTCCTCATCGTGGAAAATACCGATCAATGCCGCTCCTTGGTTTTTGCGTTCTGCCAACAATTCTATCACCTCCCGGCGGTTGATTTCATCCAGGGAAGAAGTCGGTTCGTCCAACAGCAAAATTGGAGAGTTGACGGATAGGGCTCTGGCGATATTCACCCGCTGTTTTTCGCCGCCGGAAAAGGTGGTGGGGGAGAGATTCCAGAGGCGTTCGGGGAGGTTGAGACGCCGGAATAATTCCTCGACGCGATCGCACGCCGTCTCGCGATCAACCCCCAATTCCAACAGCGGTTCCATCGCCACCGCGATCGCGGGAACCCGGGGAATGACGCGCAAAAATTGGCTGACATAACCGATGGTTTTTCGGCGAATTTCTAACAGTTCGTGGGGTTGAAGTTTCACCAAATCCAACCAATTTTCGTCATGTTTCACCCAAATCGAACCGCGATCGACCCGATAATTTCCGTAAAGCGATCGCATGAACGTGGACTTCCCGGAACCCGATTTTCCCGCCAAAATCACGCACTCCCCGGCATCCACCGTCAGCGAAACTCCTTCCAAAACTGACAGATGCACCCCCCCCTGATTGTGGAGGACAAATCCTTTATCAATATTTTCTGCCTTCAAACGGGTATCGGCAGAAATATCCGTCGGTTGTTGTTGATTGATTAACTCCGAATCCATCATCTTATTTTGAAAAGTCGTCAATTCCGATCCCTCCCCTTACCCAGGAAAAGTCTTCAAGGCATCAACGTCGCACTCACCAACTGTTGGGTGTAGGGATGCTGGGGATCGTCCAACACTTGATCCGTCAATCCCGCTTCCACAACCCTGCCATTTTTCATCACCAAAAGTTGATGTGCCAACAGGCGGACGACACCCAAATCGTGGGTGACTAAAATAACGCTCAAATGCAAATTTCTGACCACCGATCGCAACAGATCCAATAGCCTCGCCTGGACGGAAACATCCAACCCCCCCGTCGGTTCGTCCATCAAAATTAACCGGGGATTGGTGACTAAAACCCTGGCGAGTTGGAGGCGTTGTTGCATCCCCCCCGAAAAGGTAAACGGAAAGGAATCGATGCGAGTCGGATCGATTTCCACCTGTTCCATCCAATGAACAGCTTCTTGTCTAATTTTATCATAATTTCTGACGCCGATATCCATCAATCGTTCGCCGATATTCGCTCCCGCAGTTACGTCCATCCGCAGTCCATCCCGAGGATTTTGCCTGACAAATCCCCACTCCGTTTTTAACAGTTTCCGCCGCATCACTTCGGGGAGAGTATTGAAAGTGAGGGGATAGCCGCGATCGCCATTATAAATCACCGTCCCCGCCTGACTGGGTAGATATCCCGCCAAAGAATTCAGCAGGGTCGATTTTCCCGATCCGGACTCGCCGACGATTCCCAAAACTTGTCCGGGGTAGAGGTCAAAACTGATGCGATCGCAGGCTAAAATTGATCCGTAAGATTGACTCAAGTTTTCGACTCTCAACAGAGGTTTTAACTGTCCGAATTGTGTTTTTAACTCGACATTCATAAATTGTTCAGACCCATAAATATTAACGATCTACCTCGTACCTCGTAGCACAGGCATCCTGCCTGTTTTCAATCAATGACATTAACGGTCTTTCTCATTCAATCGGGAAAGATCCCCCTAAATCCCCCTTAAAAAGGGGGACTTTGAGTTAATGATCCCCCTAAATCCCCCTTGGGAAGGGGGACTTTGAGTTAATGATCCCCCTAAATCCCCCTTGGGAAGGGGGACTTTGATTAGACATGAATTTACATTTTTGCGACCCTCGATTTGATGCCACTCATCGCCGCTTCCACCATTTCGGGTTTGGGTGCGGTTTTTTGCCAGCTTTCCCGGCTTTGCAGGCGATCGCACCATGCTTGTATTTTTGGATAGGACTCCAGAGAAAAACCCAGTATTTCCAAAGAGGGAATGGCGGTCCCGGCGACGAAATCGGCTTGGGTGATTTCATTGCCGACTAAATAATCGCGATCGCCCAAATAATCTTGATAAAAATTAAGGATGGTATCGAGTTTTTCATGGGATTGCTTCAGGGACTCATCTGGTTCGTCCAGCACCCCCGCAAATCGTTTGAGTAGGGGGACGGTGGCGGGTAATAATTCGTTCATAATGACCAACTCCAACATCCGCATGATACCCAGCGATCGCGGATTTTTCGGAGTGAAACTCGGGTCGGGATATTTCGCATCCAAATAGTCCATCATCGCCAATGATTCGATCAGGGTAAAATCCTCATCCACCAAAACCGGGATGTGATGAAAGGGATTCAGTTGCAAGAACTCCGGCTGATATTGATCGCCGTTCAAATTGACGATCGCTTCCTCGAATTCGATGCCTTTTTCCAACAGCATCACCCAGACTCGACGACTGTTAAATGAAAGGGGAGTGTGATCAAATTTAATCATGGGATTGTGTTTGAATGAGTTGTTGTCGAGATTGACAATAATCTGTATCCGAACAGATCCACATCCGACCGCCGCGATCGTCGGTGACGACCTCATCTAAAAAGCTATCTTTCGACCCGCAAAAGTGGCAGGATTTGTCCCATTTTTGCACCGAAAATGGATGGTCTTCAAAGTCCAAACTTTTGACTTCCGTGTGGGGTGGAATCGCGTAAATTCGCTTTTCCCGGCCCGCCCCAAATAACTGTAACGCCGGATTCATATTCAGTTTGGGATTGTCGAATTTCGGAATCGGGCTCGGACTCATCAAATAGCGATCGTGAACCCGCACCGGATAATCGTAGGATGTGGCGATATGACCGAATTTTGTAATGTCTTCGTAGAGTTTGACGTACATCGGCCCGTACTCTTCGAGGGCGTGCATTTTGTCGGTTTCGACGGCGGACGGTTCCAGCCACCGCAGGGGTTCGGGAATCGGGACTTGGTAGATGATAATTTGACCTGATTTCAAAGGGGTTTCTGGGATGCGGTGGCGGGTTTGAATTAACGTCGCTTCCGATGTTTTTTCGGTAGTTTTTACACCGCAGACACGGGTAAAAAAGCGGCGGATATTTACCGCATTGGTGGTGTCGTCCGAACCCTGATCGATGACTTTCAGAGTATCCGTTTTTCCGATAACCGAAGCGGTGATTTGAATGCCACCCGTCCCCCAGCCGTAGGACATGGGCATTTCCCGGGAACTGAAGGGGATTTGATGACCCGGAATCGCTACGGCTTTGAGGAGCGATCGCCGGATCGATCGCTTCGTTTGTTCGTCCAAATAGGCGAAGTTAAATCCGGGTTCTGGGGTCTCTGTTATCGTTCCATTGTCACTCATAAATTGACTTGAATTGCATCTATAGTTGTTCTCAATCTGACCGGGTAAATTGGAGGATAAAATACCCGTTGAACTTAAAGCGAAGCCTCCTCTTTCTCCCCCCTTTCTTCCCCCTTTCTCCCCCCAATTCTCCCCCCAATTCTCCCCCCTTTCAAAGGGGATCTAAGAGGGATAATGGGGGATATTTTCACAGGCAGGATGCCTGTGCTACGAGCGGCGGTTTAACATTGATAGTCCTGCCGCATTTGGCGGATCAAATTTAATTCTGATTGAAAATCGACGTAATGGGGCAGTTTCAAATGTTGGACGAACCCCTGAGCCTCCACATTGTCGGAGTGAGAGAGGACGAATTCCTGATCCTGGGCCGGACCCTGAATCGCTTCGCCCAATTCCGGCGATCGCATCGCCCGATCCACCAGGGCCATCGACATCGCCTTCCGCTCGTTGTAGCCGAACGTCAACCCGTAGCCGCGGGTAAATTGGGGTAAAATCTGCTTCGATCCGGAAAATTGGTTGACCATCTGCACCTCCGTCACCGTAATTTCCCCGATCGCCACCTCGAACCCCAACTCGTCCGGACAGATGATCACCTCCACCATCCCCACCCGCACCTCCCCCGCGAAGGGGTGATTTTTGCCGTACCCCCGCTGGGTGGAATAGGCCAAAGCCAGTAAAAACCCCTCGTCGGCCCGGGCCAGATTTTGCAACCGCGCATCCCGTCCGGTGGGCAGTTTCAACGGTTGACGAGTCAGGTCGGCGGGTCGGTTGTCCTGGGGGGGTTCGGGTTGCAGCAACCCCTCCTGACCGAGGGTATCGGTGACGCGGGGGATGTCTGATGGGGGAATTTCGGCTTCCGGCGCCGGCGGTGCCTCCCCCTCCGCCGCCAATTTGAAGTCCAGGAGGCGGTGGATGTAGTCGAACGTCGGGCCCAACTGCTGGCCGCCGGGGACGTCCTTAAAAATGGCGGAAATGCGCCGGGAAACCTGCATTTTCCCCGTATCCAGGGGTTGGCTGGAGTAGAACCGGGGCAGGGTCGTCCGGTAGGCCCGCAGCAAAAATACCGCCTCCACCAAGTCCCCCCAGGCCTGTTTGATCGCTAAAGCCGCCAGTTCCCGATCGCACAGACTCCCCTCGCACATAACGCGATCGACGGCCAGGGACAGTTGTTGTTGGATCTGGTCGAGGGTCAACTCCGGCACGTCCGGATCGCCCCGCCGCCACGCCTTCAGCAGGGCCTCCGCATTTTCGATCGCCTGTTGTCCTCCCTTGACGGCGACGTAAGCCATCTCAACGCTCTCCTTCCGACGGTTTCAGTTGGGCGGTTCGGGGCAAACCGACCACCTCCCGATCGCTGAAAAAAAAGATGTCAATTCCTTGCGGATATTGTCGGACATTTTCCCGCCACTGTACCCAAAATTGGGCAGAAACGGGCAAATTAATGTTTTGTTCCCCCAAAATTCCCGGCCCGGTGAGGGTGACGGCTTCTCCCCCCTGCAAACTGGGAACCTGGATCAGCAGGGTGGCGGCGGTTTCCGGTTCTTCCGCCGTTCCGGGGTTGAATTGGGTCAGATCGGGCAGTTCGGCGATATCTCGAATCAGGGCAAAATCGGCCGTTCCGGGGTCGGTTCCCCACCGACAACCGCTGTGAAACACCAGCCACCGCCCCACCTCCGAGGGAAATTCCGGACTCAGCCAGACCTCGGTTTCCAAGTCCAACAGGGTCAGACAAGCGATCGCACAGGCCGGGTTGAGGTCCCTGGGAGGGGTTAAAAAGGGTGGAATCGTCCGGGGTTGTCCGGGGTGGGACAGGGCGTCCAACAGGGCGCGAAAGCTGGTTTGGGCGTCGTGGACCGGATCGGCCAGTCCGGGAAGTTGAACGGTCATTCCGACTCCCCCCGCACCAGCGTATAAAAGTTGACCTGGGTGGCGGCGGTCTGTCGGGCCCGGGCAGCGTGTTGTTGCCGGAGTTCCCCTTGCAGGGGTTCGATCACCGATTGTTGAATGCGATCGCGCCACTGGGGATGTTGCAAAAGGGCGTCGCACAGGGCCGCGAGTTCCGCGTGACGGCGCGATCGGCCAGCCACATAACCGAACCCGACGATGGCGGCGGGATCGCCCAACTGCACCGCGCACCGCGTCACGGTCATTTCCCCCAAATTGAAAATTTCCCCCGTCCCCCCGGCGCGCCCCCGGACCATCGTCAGGCCAATTTCCGGGGGTCGCAAAAAATCGTAGGGGGGCAGGGGTTGCAAATCCGCGATTCTATCCTCCAGGGCTTTTAGGGAGGATTTCGCCAAAGTTGCCATCCAGGACTGTCGCTGCTGGGGATTCGACATGATAATGGTTGTCCAGTTTGTCAAAAATCGGGACTCGGGGGCTGGAGGCAGAGGAGGCAGAGGCGACATCTTACATCAGATTCGTACAACCTCCCCAATCATCTGAATATGATTTGATCGGGTTGGGGCCCCTGGCTTGCGCCCTCGGGAATTGATTCCCAAGCGGTC